>CATLBX010000129.1 GCA_949879855.1 uncultured Coriobacteriia bacterium | reverse complement strand
GACGGTCCTACCGGGCCCCGGCCCAGGGCCCGTTAGGCCCGGCCCTTTGTGCCACGGGCGACATGCCCTGCGATGCGATTGCTGACCCAGACGCCGACGAGGGCGGCCACCGTGCCGATGAGGGCGCCGGCGAGCACGTCGGTGGGAAAGTGCACGAAGAGGTAGAGGCGCGAGAACGCGATGAGGACGGCCATGACCCAGGCGGCAACCTTCCAGCCACGTGCCACCGGCGAGAATGCCAGCACGGTGGCGGAGAGGAAGGAGGCGAGCGTGTGGCCCGAGGGCAGGGAGTACCCGCTCGGCGCCTCGATGACGAGCCCATGGGAGGGGTCGACGACGAAGGGGCGGGGACGCGCCACGAGCTCCTTGACGCCGAACTCGCAGATGACCCAGGTGAGTCCCAGGGTGACGAGGAGCGTGATGCCCCAGCGACGGGTCTTCGGGGAAAAGAGCAACAGGATGCCTGCTATGATCCAGATGAGGCCGTGGTCTCCGCAGGCGGTGATGAAGGCCATGATGGCGTCGAGGAGCGGGCAGGCGATCGTGTCCTGGATGCCGTAGAGAATGGCGAAGTCCATGGGCCTCCTTTCGGGAATGATGATTGCTGGCATTGTGCCATACCGTGGTACCATAGGGTCTATTCGCAGGCAAGAATAAGGAGTGCCCATGTACATCGCCGATTCCTATCTCGAGCAGATCATCAGGGAGGACGTGCCCGATATCGACCTGACCACCCACCTGCTGGGCATCGGGGGCAAGCAAGGATGTATCGAGTACTTCACCCGCGATGCGGCGCTGCTGTGCGGCACCGAGGAAACCGAGCGCATCTACCGCATGCTCGGCGCCGAGCGCGTCGAGATCGAGCCCTCGGGCACGCAGCTTTCGCCCGGCGACGTCTTCATGCGCGTGTGGGGACGGGCCGAGGTCCTGCACATGGGCTGGAAGTGTTGCCTCAACATATTCGAGTACTACAGCGCGCTGGCGACCAAGACCCGCACCATGGTCGATGCCGCCCACGAGGGAAACCCCCGTTGCGAGGTGCTGACCACGCGCAAGCGCATGTCGGGTACCAAGCCGCTCGGGACCAAGGCGCTGCTGGTGGGCGGGTCGTTTCCCCATCGCCTGGGCCTGTCCGAGACCGTGCTCATCTTCGCGCAACACGTTGCGTTTTATGAGGGCGGCATCGACGGGCTCGTGGCCGACATTCCCGATATCAAGGCCCGTTGCTGCGAGAAGAAGCTCTTCGTCGAGGCCGACGCGAATGATGCGCCGCGCTTTGCCGAGACCGGCGTCGACGGCATCCAACTCGACAAGGTGCCCGTTGACGAGCTCGCGCCGCTCGTGCGCACCCTCAAGGACATCAATGGGCAGGTCACGGTTATCGCCGCCGGTGGCGTCAACCTCGACAACGCCCGCGCCTACGCGGCGACCGGCGTCGATGGCATCGCGACCACCTGCCTGCACTTCGCCAAGCCGCTCGACATGAGCGCCCGCATGACCGAGCAGGGCTAGGACGTCGTGGAAGAGCCGTCGCCACGGTGCCACGAGGTGCTCGAGCGCCTGCTCAGGGCTCACGAGGGCTATTTCGACGTGCAACGCGACCATGGGTTTGCGGGCAGGACCTTCGAGGGCTACGCCGAGTTCCATGGGAGCACGTCACGCTATGTGCTGTCCAAGCGCGCCAAGCTCTGGGAAGCCAGTTCCCACGAGTATCTGTTCTTCGCCCTTGCGGGACATTTGGACGAATCCGCCTACGACGAGCTCGTCGGCTTCATGAAGACCGAGTCGCTTGCCAAGGTCACGCTCGATCCCGATCACATGAGCTCGTTTCTCTCGCTGGTCATCATCGCCGATTCGACGGATGGCCAGATTGCGCGGCGCGTGCGCACGACGCGGTACCGCAAGAACTTCCAGTTGGGACTCAAGGGCTGGGCCGACCTGCGCGTTTGCGTGGTTTCCCTGGATGACGGGGCGGTGTATGCGAACGCCATGGGCAAGGACATGGCGAGCACGCTCGCGGCAAACGCGTTTGGATAAGGAGCCGTCCTTGTGGGAAAAGTCCATTGCATGAGGGCGAAAAGGTACTAGAATCGCGGCAGCGTCGAATGGCGATGAGGAAGTGAGTTTCGATGAACGCAATGCTGATTTTGCTCGTTTCGATCGTGGTGCTCGTCCTGGGCTACATCCTCTACGGTGGGTGGCTCGCCAAGCAGTGGGGCGTCAAGGCCGACCGCATCACGCCCGCACACGAATACGAGGACGGCAAGGACTACGTGCCCGCTCCTCCCTATGTCGTGCTCGGCCATCACTTCTCGTCCATCGCCGGTGCCGGCCCCATCATCGGCCCCATCCAGGCGGCCATCTTCGGCTGGGTGCCGGTGCTGCTCTGGGTGCTCATCGGCGGCATCTTCTTCGGCGCCATGCATGACTTCGGTGCGCTCTTCGCCTCGATCCGCCACAAGGGCCAGACGTTGGCGACCGTCATCCAGGAAAACGTCGACGGCATGGCCAAGAGGCTCTTCTGCATCTTCGCCTATCTCACGCTCATTCTCGTGGTCGCGGCGTTCGCGTCCATCGTGGCCAGCACCTTCGCTGTTTCCCCCGTCCCGGCCGACGCCGCCAAGGCGGCAACCGTCGAGATGACGAACCTGGCCAACACGCGCACCGCGATGATATCGGTGCTGTTCATCGTCGTCGCGATCATATTCGGCTTCGCCACGCGCGGGCGCAGGATTCGGCCCATCTTCAACGTGGGCTCGGCGATCATCATCATCGTGCTCGTCGTGACCGCGGGCTTCATGTTCCCGGTCATCGAGCTCGACAACACCATGTGGATGGTGCTCATCGGCATATACATCCTGCTTGCCTCGGTCGCGCCCGTGTGGATCTTGCTGCAGCCGCGCGACTACCTGTCGAGCTACCTGCTCTACGGCATGATCGCCCTCGCGCTCGTCGGCATCGTGGGCTCCGGCATCACCGGTGCCTCCACGGACCTGTCCATCCCCGCCTTCACGGGGTTCGTGGCCGATGCGGGCACGTCCAAGGTCGCCGCGAGCGGATTCTTGTTCCCCGCCCTGTTCATCACCATCGCATGTGGCGCCATCTCGGGCTTCCACAGCCTCGTGGCGTCGGGAACGACCTCCAAGCAGCTCGACCGCGAGATCGAGGCGCAACCCATTGCCTATGGTGGCATGCTGCTCGAGTGCCTGGTGGCCGTCATCTCGCTGTGTGCCGTGGCCTTCGTGTTCTCGGGCTACATGGATGGCAGCTACACGTCGCCCACGCAGGTCTTCGCCGCCGGCATCTCGCAGATGCTCGGGCTCATCCCGGGCCTTGCCGGCACCACCGACATTGCCTATGCGCTGCTCGTCCTGGCCGTCTCGGTGTTCTGCCTGACCTCCCTTGACACGGCGACGCGCCTGGCGCGTTACATGTTCCAGGAACTCTTCACGCCCCAGGGCGTCGAGATGGGGGACCTGACCGGCTGGCGCAAGGTCATGACCAACCCCTGGGTGGCCACGGTCATCACCGTCGTGCTCGGCGTGGGGCTGGGTCTGACGGGCTACCAGCTCGTGTGGCCGCTCTTCGGCGCCGCCAACCAGCTGCTTGCCGCGCTCGGCCTGCTCGCCGTGTGCGCGTGGCTCGGCAACGCCGGGCGCAACAACAAGATGTTCTACGTGCCCATGGCGTTCATGCTCGTCGTCACGCTCACCTCGCTGGCCATGACCCTCTATGGCAAGTGCGTGGCCCTCGCGGGTGGTGCGCTCGACGCCGCGACCATCTTGCAGCTGCTCATCGCGCTGCTGCTCATCGTTTTGGCCATCGTCCTGGCCGTGAAGGGCCTCAGGACGATCTTCGGCAAGAAGGGCGAGCCGCCCGCGGGCGGCGCAGGGGGCGCCACGGGCGATGCCGCGGGTCCCAAGACCGCCGACCGTCCTTCGAGAATGCCGACCTGGGCTTCGAGGAGCTGAACATCTGACGTGGGGCCTTGCATCGCGGATGTTTCGTGATACACTAACCGCAATAAGTTGCTTATAACGAGGAGGACGAGCCGTCATGCAACGTAGCGACCGGGAGCAGTTCGAGCAGTACGTCATCGGCGCCATCTCGATTCTGTCGAATCGATTCAGCCGCTTTGCCGACTCGTTGCATTCGGACATCACCTTCAAGCAGTGGTACCTCATGATGATGATCTCGCGCATGGACGACGAGCCCAAGAACGTGCGCGACATTGCCGAGTACACGGGCACGACGCGCCAGAACGTCAAGAAGATGCTCGCGTCGCTCGAGGAGAAGGGCTACGTCACGTGCAGTCGCTCCCGCGCCGACGGACGCGCCCTCGACATCGAGCTCACGCGCAAGGCTCACGCGTACTTCGCCGAGAACGGCGCCGCGGCCGAGCGCAAGATCGACGAGCTCTTCGCGAGCGTGTCGGACGCCGAGCTCAAGACCATCGTGGCGAGCATCCAGAAGCTCACCGACTGTCTTGACGCACTCGAGGACGAGGCCTAGCTAGAGCAGTTCCAAGCCCACTTCGCGCAGGTAGCGGCCCTGGTCGTCGCGTTCGAGGACGTTGTAGGAGACGACGGGAACGCAGCGCGTGCCATCGAGGGCGCTGGCGTAGCGCAGCGGAAAGGCAACCGAATGCTCATGGGCGCTCTCGACGAAGTCGACGCAGCCCGCGGCACGCAGGCGCTTCATGGCGGGCTCGATGTCCTTGCCAAACACCTTCGCGGACTTGAGGAAGAAGTCGCTTTCGTCAAAGGAGAAGCACGGGTGCATGTCACGGCCGATCTCGTTCATCTGGCGCATCTCGCTGCGGTGCTTGTTGTCCAGCGAGCAGTAGTGCATGCCGAAGCCTAGCCCCTCGTCCAGGGCCCAGACCATGAGCTCGAGCGCAAGCTGCTCGCTGCCGTCGATGGCAAGGCCGCCGGAGTAGTTGTAGTCGTA
>CATLBX010000128.1 GCA_949879855.1 uncultured Coriobacteriia bacterium | reverse complement strand
ATCCTCGAGATGCTCTACGGCTGCGGCCTGCGCGTGAGCGAGCTCACCTCCCTGGGCTTCGGCAACCTGCTGCTCGACGACGAGCTCGTGCGCGTGCGCGGCAAGGGGGGCAAGGAACGCCTCGTCCCGCTTCTGGGCTCGGCGCGTCAGGCACTCGACGAGTACTTGCGCGATGGGCGCCCGCACCTGCACGCCAAGGGTAATGCGGCCGCGCAGGACCCGGACGCCATCTTCGTCAACGCGCGCGGCGGACGCCTTTCGCGCCGCAGCATGTGCAAGCTCGTCGAGAAGTACGGACGTAACGTGCATATCGAGGGCCTGCATCCGCATACGCTGCGCCATAGCTTCGCGACGCATCTGCTCGAGGGCGGCGCGGATTTGCGCGTCTTGCAGGAAATGCTCGGGCACAGCGACATATCGACCACGCAAATCTACACGCACGTCGACAGGAGCCATATCCGCGAAGAATACCTCTCGACCCATCCCCGGGCACGCATGCGTCCGGGCGGCCATACTTGAAACGCGCGTGTAACAAGAGGGATAGGGCCATCTTATACAGTGAGGGCACCCAGATGACGCGAGAGAAGGACCCCATGCAAGGCAACAGGACACAGGCAGACCAGACGCAGACGCTGTACCGCGGCGAGTTCGAGCACGATGCCTGCGGCATCGGCGCCCTTGCCCATCTCAAGGGCGTGCGTTCGCATCAGATCATCGACGATGCGCTCTCGGTTCTCGTCAACCTCGAGCATCGCGGTGGCGTGGGTCTCGAGCCCAACACGGGCGACGGCGCGGGCATCCTCATCCAGGTGCCCCATCGCTTCTTCCGCAAGGAGGCGCAGAAGTGCGGGAGCATACTTCCCGACGAGGGCGATTACGGTGTCGCCATGCTCTTCCTGCCCACGGACGAGGAAGGGCTCGCACGGGGCATGCGCGTCTTCGAGGACGGTTGCGCCGCCGAGGGCATCCCGCTCCTGTTCTGGCGCGATGTCCCCGTCGACTGTCATGACCTGGGCTCGACGGCGCTCGAATGCATGCCCGTCATCAAGCAGGCGTTCGTCGGCCGCCCCGCGCAGGTCGAGCGCGGTGAGGACTTCGAGCGCAAGCTCTACGTGTGTCGCCGTGCCATCGAGAAGCAGGCGCAGCTCGCACCCGCGCTCGCCGGCAAGGTCTTCTACGTCTGCTCGATGAGCTCGCGCACGATCGTCTACAAGGGCATGCTCGTCTCCACGCAGATGCGCGGCTTCTTCTGCGACCTCGACGACGCGATGGCCGATTCGTCCATCGCACTCGTGCACTCGCGCTACTCGACGAACACGACGCCATCGTGGGAACGCGCCCATCCCCAGCGCTACATGGTGCACAACGGCGAGATCAACACGCTGCGCTGCAACGTGAACTGGGCCCGTGCGCGCGAGCCCCATCTGTACTCGCCCGTCATGGGCGCGGACCTCGAGAAAGTGCTGCCCGTCTTCAACGGCGAGGGCTCGGACTCCGCCATGCTCGACAACATGCTCGAGTTCATCTCCATGAACGGCCGCTCCCTCATCCGCGCCGTGTCCATGCTGCTGCCCGAGCCGTGGGACAAAAACGACGTGCTCACGACCAAGCGCAGCGCCTGGGACCAGTACCAGTCCATGCTCACCGAGGCATGGGAGGGTCCGGCCGCCATCGCGTTTTCGGACGGCACCATGCTCGGCGCCGTCATCGACCGCAACGGCTTGCGCCCGGCGCGTTATTGCGTGACGAACGACGACCGCCTCATCCTGTCGAGCGAGGCAGGCGCCCTCGACATCGATCCGGCGAAGATCCTCGTCTCGGGAAGTCTCGGTCCGGGCCAGATGCTCATGGTCGATCCCGAGCAGGGGCGCGTCCTCTATGACGACGAGATCAAGAACAAGCTCGCCAACGAGAAGCCGTATCGCGAGTGGATCAAGGGCGAGACGCTCGCGCTCGATTCGCTCATCAAGGGCACCGAAGACCAAGCCCCGCTTTCCGAGGATGCGGAGCTATCCCTCACGGAGCGCCAGGCCGTCCACGGCTTTTGCTTCGAGGACATCGAGGAGGCCATCATCCCCATGGCAGACGCAGGCGCTGTGCCGCTCGCGTCCATGGGCGAGGACACGCCGCTTGCCTGCCTGTCGGAACGTCCCCGTCGCTTCTACCATTACTTCAACCAGCTCTTCTCCCAGGTGACCAACCCGCCCATCGACGCGCTGCGCGAGTCCTACATCACCTCGACGCTGCTCTACCTCGGCAATCACGGCAACCTGCTCGAGGACGCGCGCTCGAACTGCCGCCTCGTCAGGCTCGATACGCCGCTTCTGAGCGAGGACGAGTTCGCCGCGCTCGCCGCCATCGAGCAGAAGGGCTTCAAGGCGGCAAAGCTCGTGGCCGCCTATGCGCCCGATGCCGGTCCCCACGGGCTTGCCGAGGCGGTCGAGGAGCTGGGCCATCGTGCCGAAGAGCTCGTGCGCGGCGGCGTGAACATCCTCGCGCTTTCCGACCGCGCGGGTCGCGGCCTCGTGCCGGTGCCCTCGCTCCTGGCTGTCGCGAGCGTGCACAACCACCTGCTGCGCTGCGGTTTGCGCACGCAGGTCGACCTCATCGTCGAGTGCGGCGATGCGGTCACGCCCCACGACTTCGCGACGCTCGTGGGCTATTCGGCATCGGGCGTCTATCCGTACCTTGCCCACGACACGATTCGCGCGCTGTGCGCCCGCGGTGTCATCGGCACCGAAGTCGATGCCGCCATCGCCAGCTACAACAAGGCCGTCGTCTCGGGCATCGTCTCCATCATGTCCAAGATGGGCATCTCCACCATGCAGGGATATCACGCCGCCCAGGTGTTCGAGGCGGTGGGCCTGTCCTCCGAGCTCGTCGAGCGTCACTTCACGGGTACGGTGAGCCGCATCGGCGGCCTCACCCTCGATGACCTGCAGCGTGAATGCGACGAGCGCTACACGCTGGCGCTCGCCCAGGCACATTCGCCCGCACCGGGCCAGCTTCCCAGCTCGGGCATGACCTCGTGGCGTCCCGAAGGCGAGGAACATCTCATCACGCCGCAGGTCATCAGGCTCTTGCAGCGCGCGGTGCGCGAGGAGAGCCCGGAACTCTTCGAGCAGTACAGCCACGCCGTGCACCAGGAGGGGCGTGCCGTCGTCCTGCGCGATCTGCTCGACTTCGACGCGCAGCGCCCGGCGATTCCCCTCGAGGACGTCGAGCCGGCAAGCGAGATCGTCAAGCGCTTCAACACGGGCGCCATGAGCTACGGCTCCATCTCGCAAGAAGCGCACGAATGCCTCGCCATCGCGATGAACCGCCTGGGCGGGCGTTCGAACTCCGGCGAAGGCGGCGAGGACCCGGCGCGCGAGGCGCTGCTTCCCAACGGCGACAGCAAGCGCTCGGCAATCAAGCAGATCGCCTCGGGTCGCTTTGGCGTGACGAGCCGCTACCTCATGAGCGCGCGCGAGCTGCAGATCAAGATGGCCCAGGGCGCCAAGCCCGGCGAAGGCGGTCACCTGCCCGGCGGGAAGGTCTGGCCCTGGATCGCGCGCACGCGTCGCTCCACGCCGGGCATCAGCCTCATCTCGCCGCCGCCCCATCACGACATCTACTCCATCGAGGACCTGGCCGAGCTCATCTTCGATCTGAAGAACGCCAATCCCAGCGCGCGTATCTCGGTCAAGCTCGTCGCCGAAGCTGGCGTGGGCACCATCGCGACCGGCGTTGCCAAGGGCGGTGCGCACAAGATTCTCGTTTCGGGTGCCAACGGCGGCACGGGCGCCGCGCCGCGCGACTCCATCCACCATGCGGGCCTTCCCCTCGAGATGGGCCTGGCGGAAACCCAGCAGACGCTCATGCAAAACGGTCTGCGTTCGCGCGTCGTGCTCGAGTCCGATGGCAAGCTCATGGACGGCCGTGACGTCGCCATCGCCTGTCTGCTCGGCGCCGAGGAATTCGGCTTCGCGACCATGCCCCTCATCGCCATGGGCTGCCTCATGCAGCGCGATTGCCAGAAGGACACCTGCCCCGTGGGCATCGCCACGCAGGATTGCCGCTTGCGCCATCGCTTCACGGGCAAGCCCGAATACGTGGTCAACTACATGATGTTCGTGGCCGAGCAAATGCGCCAGATCATGGCCGAGCTCGGCTTTGCTACGGTCGACGAGATGGTTGGCCATGTCGAATGCCTGCGCCAGACCCGTGCCGTGCGTTCCTGGAAGGCGCGCTTGCTCGATCTGTCGGCGCTGCTTGCCAAGCCGCAGGTCGATTTCGGTCGCGCCATTCCCGATGCGCACTGCCCGCACTTCCTCGAAAGTGCCCAGGCTCCCAACACCCTGCCCGAGACGCTCGATGCAACGTTGCTCATCCCGTACACGAGCTTTGCACGCGAAAGGCTCGAACCCATCAATTTCCACGTCGACATCACCAACGTCAACCGCTGCGTGGGCACCATGCTCGGTTCGGTGGTGACGTCCCATCATCCCGAAGGCCTGCCCCACGACTTCATCCGGGTCGACTGCAGCGGTTCGGGCGGCATGAGCTTCGGCGCGTTTCTGCCCAAGGGCATCATGCTCACCATCGCAGGTGAGGCAAACGACTATTTCGGCAAGGGGCTTTCGGGCGGAACGGTCGCAGTCGCGCCGTCAAGCAGGGCAAGCTTCAGGCCCGAGGAGAACATCATCGTGGGCAACGTCGCCTTCTATGGCGCGACGTCGGGCAGGGGCTTCGTGAACGGCCTTGCCGGCCAGCGCTTCGCCGCGCGCAATTCGGGGGCGTGCCTCGTCGTCGAGGGCATCGGCGACAACGGTTGCGAGTACATGACCGGTGGCTGCGTACTTGTCCTGGGCGAGGTGGGCATCAACTTCGCCGCGGGCATGAACGGCGGTGTCGCCTACGTCTACGACGCGGCGCACACGCTCGAGTCCCACTGCAATCGCGAGTTCGTCGACATCCTCGAGCCCGATCGCGACG
>CATLBX010000127.1 GCA_949879855.1 uncultured Coriobacteriia bacterium | reverse complement strand
CGTGCATGCCAACCATGACGACATCCCCTGGTTCCACGAGTTTGGCACGGGCAAGGTCACGGGTCCCGATGGCTATCTGTACGAGCCGCTGTACGTGAATCCGATAGATGCGAAGAAACTCGGCCTGGCCGATGGTGACATCGCGGCGCTCTACAACGAGCGCGGCACCGTCCTCGGTGGCGTCGTCGTCTCCGAGCGCATCATGCCCGGATGCGTCTCGCAGGACCATGGCGCCCGCGAGGACGAGATCGAGACCGGCGTGGGCGGCCTGGATCGCGGCGGTGCCAACAACCTGATCTGCCCGTCGGCCACGACGTCGAAGAACTGCGCGGGTGAGGTGACCAACAGCTACCTCGTCGGCGTGAAGAAGGTCGACGTCCTCGAGATGGCAAAGGAACGTCCGGAGGAATGGGGACGTGCGTACGACCCCGAGTTCGGCCAGATTCCCGATAGCTGGATTGTGGAGGCGTAGAGATGAAAGCATTTCTCATTGACGTTGCCAGGTGCAACGGTTGCATGAACTGCCAGATTGCCTGCAAGGACGAGCATTGCGGTACGGATTGGCTACCCTACGCCGCCGAACAGCCGCTGACGGGCCAGTTCTGGTGCAAGGTCGAGGAAAGGGTCCGCGGAACCGTCCCCAAGACGCGCATCACCTACATTCCGCAGATTGGCGGACAGAGCGACGCGTTGGCCGCCGCTGCCGGCGACGCCGCCGTGCAGCGCGATGACGGCCTCATGTACCTCGACCCCGAGAAGGCGAAGGGTCGCAAGGACCTCTGCGAGTTCGAGGGCGTCTACTGGAACGAGGAGCTTCAGATTCCGCAGACCTGCACGGGCTGCGCGCACCTGCTCGACGATGGCTGGGAAGTTCCGCGCTGCGTGGACTCCTGCCCCACCAAGGCGCTGCGTTTTGGCGATGTGGCCGAGCTCGACCTGGAGGGCGCCGAGCAGCTCATCGCGGGCTCGCGTATCTGGTATCGCAACCTTCCCAAGAGGTTCGTCACGGGCTGCGTCGTCGACTTCGACGAACGCGAGGTCGTCATCGGCGCCGATGTGAAGCTCGTGAGCGCAAGTGGCAACACGGTGGCCGAGCAAAAGACCGACGAGTTCGGTGACTTCATGTTCGACCAGGTCGAGCCTGCTGCTTACCAGGTCATCTACCAGGCGCCCGGCAAGGACGCCAGGACCTACGATGCCGATGCGACGCAAGTCGACGTGAACATCGGCGACGTGCCGGCGGCCTAGCGAAGGCACGGTGTTTGAAAGGGGCGCAAGACACGATGTCGGGCGCCCCTTCTTTTTGCAAGGAGGCGAGCGAGGCATCGTAGCGTCACTCGTCACGAGGGATGTTCCCCATTTCTGCAAAGGAGGACTCGATGATCAGCGACGAATACACGAGTGCGGTTGACCTGGCGTCAGATATCAAGGCCATGAAGGTCTCGCCATCGGAGGTGATGGAGGAGACCATCAAGGCCATCGACGAGCGCAATCCGTCCATCAACGCCTTCGTCTACACCAACTACGACGAGGCACGCGCGAAGGCCCGCGAGGAAGACGACAAACTCACGCGCGGCGAAGCACACGGCACGTTCTTCGGTATCCCCACCGCCGCCAAGGACTTCATTCCCGGCGTGCCCGGCTGGCCGGGGACGACCGGCGGCGTCAAGGCCCTTGCCCATCTCGTTGACGAACACTGGGGCAGCTACACGGGTGCCATGAACGACGAGGGCGCGATCATGATCGGCAAGACGAACGCTCCGTCGTTCGCATTCCGGGGCACGACCGATAACAAGATGTACGGTGCCACGAGCACGCCGTTCAAGTCCGGCTACAACTCGGGCGGCTCGTCGGGAGGGTCGGCGGCTGCCGTCGGCGACGGTATGCTGCTCATCGCCGAGGGCTCCGATGGTGGCGGGTCCATTCGCATTCCCGCGGGTTGGTGCGGCTGCTATGGCTTCAAGCCCGGAAACGGCACCGTAGGTGGCGCTCCTCGCCCCAATGCCTACGGTACCTGCCATCCGTACTGCTTCGCCGGCAGCATCTCGCGTGGCGTGAAGGACGCCGCCTACGCCTTGCAGGCGATGGCGGGCTACGATCCCTTCGACCCCAACAGCATCGACTTCGGAGACCGCGACTACATCGCGGCCCTCGACAGGCCCATTGCGGGGATGCGCATCGGCTTCACGCCGGACTTCGGCATCTTTCCCGTCGAGCCCGAAATCGCCCAGATTACCGAGGCAGCGGCCAAACACCTCGAGGATGCCGGGGCCATCGTGGAGCCCGTAACCTTCGACTTCAAGCACTCGGCCTTCGAGCTCGCCGAATCGTGGTGCCGCATGATCACCATCTCCGGTGGCCTCGGCTCGGTCGAGGAGATCAAGGCGATGGGCATCGACCTGCTGCGCGACCATGCAGATGACCTGCCCGACGAGTTCATCTGGTGGGTCGAGGATTCGTACAAGCGCGGCTACGTTGACTTCCATAACGACGAGATGCTTCGCACCGAGGTGTTCGACCAGCTCCAGGGAGCGTTGCAGACCTACGACCTCATTCTGTCGCCCACGAGCGCATGTCATCCGCCCAAGAACGACCCCGATCGCAACACGCTCGGGCCCTCCCAGATCTGCGGGGTGAAGAGCGATCCGCTTTGCGGTTTCGGCCTCACCTTCTTCTGCAACTTTGCCGGTAATCCGGCGGCGTCCATTCCAGCGGGATTGTCAAAGGATGGATTCCCCGTCGGCCTGCAGCTGATTTCGAGACGCTACGGCGAACTCGACCTGCTCGCGGCAAGCGCCGCCTACGAGCGCGTCAACCCGTGGAGTGAGATGTACAAGGTCACCGCCAGGCGAAATCTGGAAGTGCTCTAGGCGTAGCGTCGGGAGGGACGACGGGTTGTCGGTCCTTCCGTGCTCCGGCTATTACCCGTATGCATTACCCATCGCATTACCCGGTTACTTACGTCAGATAAGGCGTTTTTGCCCTTTCGCATCGTCTGTAGGCTGTTTCGTGAAGCATGCCCGGGCGATAAGGGCGAGGGAAAGAAGAGAAGGGAGAGCATGCCATGTCAGATACACCATCTATGGCCGGCGTGCCCAATAACACAGTCGATGAGAACGGCGTTCGCTGGCGGCGCACCCGCTGCCATTTCTGCCACATGAACTGCAGCATCTACGCAGGCGTCGACACGAAGACCGGCAGACTCGTCGAGCTCAGGGGTGACGACGCGGAAGGATCCGTGCTCTGCAACCGCCTGGGCAAGAAGGGCGAGCGTGCGATCAAGTTCCATTACCATCCCAAGCGCATCAACCATCCGCTCAAGCGCGTGGGCGAGCGTGGCGAGGACAAGTGGGAGCAGATTTCCTACGACCAGGCCATCAAGGAGATCGCCGAGAAGCTCCAGGCCCTCATCGACGAATACGGCCCCGAGACGCTGGTCGCCTCCGAGGGCACGTACCGCTCCGACCATCTGTGGGCGCGTAGCCGCTTCACCAACCTCCTGGGCAATCCCGGCAACGTCATCGACCCGGGCACCATCTGCTGGTGCTGGAACTACACGCTCAACATGGCCATGGTCGGTTGGCCCGTCGAGTCCATGATGCCGGCTTCCCCGCAGCAGTCCCACACGATCGTCAACTGGGGCAAGCGCTGCCAGGAGTCCTATGCGCCCGAAGCGCCGCTCTGGCGCGTCATCTCCGGCCGCACGACCGTCAACGAGCCCGATCCCGCGCAGCTCATCGTCGTCGACCCGGTCTGTATCACCGAGTCCGGCCAGGCAGACGAGTGGCTGCAACCCTATCCCAACACGGACTGCATCATCTGCCTCTCCTGGATTCACTACGTCATCCGCGAGAAGCTCTACGACGAGGACTTCCTGAAGTACTGGTCCAACGCCGTGTTCCTGGTTCGTGCCGATACGGGCAAGCTGCTGCGCGCGAGCGACGTCGAGGCCGATGGCAAGCACGAGGACTTCGTGGTGTGGGACGGCGAGACGGGCGCACCGCTGTGCTGGTGCTCTGACGAGAACCGCTACTACACGCCCTCCGAGGACACCGTCGTCGACGCCCAGCTCTACGGCACGTACACCGTCACGCTCAAGGACGGCTCCACGGTCGAGTGCAAGACCGTGTTCGACGCCATCGCCGAGCGCATGGAGGAGTACACGCCCGAGCGTGCCGCCAAGGTTTCCGGCGTGCCCGTTCGCAAGATCGAGGCCGCCGCGCATCTCTACGCCACCAACGGCCCGGCCTGCATCATCTGGGGCCTGGGTGGTGGCGACCAGCACGGCACCAACGCCTCGAGCTTCGGCATCGCCAAGACCATCCTGCGCATCATGTGCGGCAACATCGACAATCCCGGCGGCGAGTTCGTCGGTATGCCCTGCGACCCCAACGCCGTGGGCAAGGAGAAGACCTATCCCGTGCGCAACGCCGAGTTCGAGCTGTCCGAGCTCCAGGACCCGGCCAACCAGGACAAGTTCATCGGTAACGACCGCTTCCGCGTCATGTCGTGGAAGGGCTTCAAGATGATCGACAAGAACTATCGCAAGATGTTCGGCGTCCCCCGTCCCATGCTGCATCAGATGCTCTGCTCGCCCTCGCTAGTCATGGATGCCATGATCGATGGCGATCCCTATCCCATCACGGCCATGATCTGCTGGGAGTCCAACCCGCTTGCCTGGGCGCCCAACACCAAGAAGATGTACAAGGCCCTCAAGAACCTCAAGCTGCTCGTCTCGGTCGAGTACTGGAAGACCCCGACGGCGGCGCTGGCCGACTACATCATGCCCGCCTGCGACTGGATGGAGCGCCCGCTGTGCACCACGTCCGAGGACTCCATGGACTTCATCACCGTGGGCGATCGTGGCGTCGAGCCCTACGAGGAGCGCCGCGTCGACTATGATTTCTTCCGCGCCCTGGGCTGCGCCATGGGTCAGGAGAAGGATTGGCCCTGGGAGACCTACGAGCAGGCCATCGAGTACCCGGTCGAGCGCGTTCCCGACCTGGACTACGAGATGG
>CATLBX010000126.1 GCA_949879855.1 uncultured Coriobacteriia bacterium | reverse complement strand
GGTCCTGGCCCTTGAAGCCGAACGCGGCCACGTAGGCGCGGCTCGGCACCTCGGTCTCGCCCACCTGGATGATGTCCAGGCCGTCGGAGACGACCTCCCAGAGCGACTTGTCGGGATCTATGCCGGCACGGTTCTGGTCCACGTAGGCGATCTTGACGGTCTCGCCGATGTCGAGGGTCCCCTCGCTCGGCTCCTCCAGGCCGACGATGCACTTGAAGAGCGTCGTCTTGCCCACGCCGTTGGGACCGATGATGCCGACGATGCCGTTGCGCGGCAGCTCGAAGGACAGGTCGTCGATGAGCACGCGATCACCAAAGGACTTGCTCAGGTGATCGGCAACAAGCACCTTGTTGCCCAATCGCGGACCAGGGGGAATGTGGATGTCGGTGAAGTCGACCTTCTTCATGGAACGCGCCTCGGCGTCCATCTGCTCATAGCGCTCGAGACGCGCCTTGCTCTTGGCCTGGCGTGCCTTGGGACTCGAACGTACCCATTCGAGTTCGCGCTCGAGCTTCTTGGCGAGCTTGGCCTCTTGCTGCCCCTGTGCCTCGAGGCGCGCGGCCTTGGTTTCGAGGTAGGTGGAGTAGTTGCCCTTGTAGGGATAGAGGTGCCCGCGATCGACCTCGCAGATCCACTCCGCGACGTTGTCGAGGAAGTAGCGGTCGTGGGTCACGGCGAGCACGGCGCCTTCGTAGCGCTTCAGGAACTGCTCGAGCCAGAGTACGGACTCGGCGTCGAGATGGTTGGTCGGCTCGTCGAGCAGCAGAAGATCCGGAGCTTCCAGCAGGAGCCTGCAAAGTGCGACGCGCCTGCGCTCGCCTCCGGAAAGGACTTTGACAGGTGCCTCTGGATCTGGCAGCTGCAGGGCGTCCATGGCTTGGGTGAGTTGGCTGTCCAAATCCCATCCGTCGCCCGCGTCGATCTCGTCCTGAAGCTTGCCCATCTCCTCCATGAGGGCATCGAAATCGGCGTCGGGGTCGGCCATCTCGGCGGAAACCTGGTTGAAGCGCTCGATCTTCGCGAGCATGTCGCCGAAGGCAAGGCGCACGTTCTCGATGACGGTCTTGTCATCGTCCAGTTCCGGTTCCTGCTGGAGGATGCCGACGGTATAGCCGGGCGTGAGTTTGGCATCGCCATTGCTCACGTCTTCGAGGCCCGCCATGATTTTGAGGAGGGTCGACTTGCCCATTCCGTTGGGTCCCACGACGCCAATCTTGGCCCCCGGATAGAAACTCAACGTCACTTCGTCCAAAATGACCTTGTTTCCGTGAGCCTTGCGTGCGTCGTGCATTTGGTAGATGAACTCGGGCATGCGCGTCCCTTCCCCTCGCTGCCAGCAGATTCAATCGTTATCTCCCCCATTCTCTCATAACACGCCCCTTTCTTGCCCGACACCGTCATATTGGCAAGTCCTGTCCTCGATTGGCCGAAAGGTCGGCGACGCGGGCGTCAGGCTCGTCAGTCGATTGCAATGCCTGTCATTTCGAGCGCAGCAAACGCAGTGAGCGGAGTCGAGAAATCTCGGTTTTGGCCGCGGTAGAAGGGCGAGATTTCTCCACTCCGGCGCTACGCGCCTCCGGTCACAATGACAGAAGGGACGCCGCGCGCCGTCGACCTTCGAGGGTCTGTCCCCTTGTTGCCATGCGAGGGTCTGTCCCCCGATTGCTGCGCGCCGTCGATACCCGAGGGTCTGTCCCCCGATTGTCACAGACCCGCTAATCGAGACGTTGCGAACGCGTCACGGATACGCCATACGCGTCTTCTATAATGGCACGATACGTATACGGCTTTGCGTTCGAGGAAGCGCCGTGGCACGTCGAAAAGCGCATATCAGAAGGTTGATCGGGACATGCTTTGCCATGCTCGCGCTCCTCGCGCTCTTCGTGCTCGCCGCCTGCGGCTGCAGCATCCCGGACGAGAGCGACACCCCCGCCTCGTCGAAGTCCGCGAATGCCTCGAGCGTCCTCGACTCCGCCGAGAACGCGAACGACGAGGCCCAGGCAGCGGCCACCCAACAGCAGGCCGAGCAGCAGGCGGCCTCGCAGGCGCAGGCAGACGCCGCTTCCGGCTCCGAGACCATCTCCGGCGCCGCCTTCAACCCCCCGTCCTCGGTACGCGGTGTGTCCTTCGACGCGGGCGCCGCGGTGCAGGGCCCGGACTGCGCCATCGACCTGTCCCATGTGGCCCAGGGCTACGCGGCCGCCACGGGCACGAGCGCCGCGCGGCTCAAGCTCCAGGTCAAATGCGGTGACGGCAGCTACAACTACGACATGCCCACCGACGGCTCGCCCATCTTCGTCCCCATGAACATGGGCAACGGCACCTACACCCTGCGCGTCATGCAGAACACGAGCGGCTCGAACTACGTCGAGCTCCTGTCCGCCAGCGCCAACGTGGGCCTGGACTCCCCCTTCGAGCCCTACCTGCGTCCCAACGTCTACTGCAGCTTCGGCGACGGCAGCGCCGCGGTGCGCAAGGCCCGCGAGCTCACGGCCGGTTGCGCCACGCAGGCAGAGGCCCTGCGCGCGATCTGCCTCTACATCGTGGACAACGTCTCCTACGACAACGCCAAGGCCGAGCGCCTGTCCTCGGCCTCCGGCTACGTTCCCAACCCGGACGCCACGCTGTCGTCGATGAGCGGCATCTGCTTCGACTACGCCGCGCTCGGCGCCGCCATGCTGCGCAGCGTCGGCATCCCGACGCGCATCGTCACCGGCTACGTCTCGCCCAACGGCTTCTGCCACGCGTGGATCATGGTCCACATCGACGGCACCTGGCACACGGTCCAGTTCTCGGTCAATCCCGGCGAATGGTCGCGCGTCGACCTCACCTTCGCCTCGACGGGCGGGGGCGCCTTCGTCGGCGACGGCGTGGGATACCAGGACCGCTACGTGTATTAACCGGCACTGTGATAGACACGGGGATGTACTAGAATGAACGTCACGCTAGACGAGGGATGCGAGGAGAACAATGGCAGCTAAACTGCTCGAGAGCGGCGCGCTTTCCGCCTTCTGCGGAAGCGTCGCGACCATGCTCAGCGCGGGCATGCAGGTCGACGAGGCCGTGCACCTGCTCGCGGAGAACCGACAGGGCTCGCGCTTCAGGCAGGTCTGCGACCAGATCTACCGCGGCCTCATCGCCGGCGAATCCCTCTCGGCCTCCATGAACGCCACCGGTGCCTTCCCGCGGCACACCATCGACATGGTCGCGACGGGCGAGCAATCGGGTCGCCTCGAGCCGGTGCTGCGCACGCTGGACGTCTACTACAGCGAGGAGGACCGCACCTTCCAGAAGATCCGCAGCTCGGTGGGCTACCCGGCCGCGCTGCTGTGCATCATGGCCGTCATCCTGGCCGTGACCGTCGTCGTCATCCTCCCCGTGTTCACGAACGTCTACGAGTCCATGGCCGGCTCGCTCACCGCGGGATTCTCGGGCATGGGCTTCGTCTCCATCGTCATCGGCTGGGTCGCCTTCGGCATCACGGTCGTCTGCGCGCTCTTCGCCATCTACCTCGCCATCTCGAGCCGCACGCAGAACGGGCGCGAACGCGTCCTGGCGCTGTTCGGCCACGTCGGCTCCACCAAGCTGGCCATGTACCAGCTCGCGCTCTCGCGCTTCACCTCGGCTCTGGCCACCTACATCGCCGCCGGCATCACTACCGAGGCGGCCATGGAGCAGGCCATGCAGACGGTACACCACAAGAAGCTGAGGCGCCGCCTCGAGCGCACGCTTTCGGCCATGGAGAACCTCGAGAACCCGCGCAGCCTCCCGCAGGCCATCGCCGAGAACGAGGTTCTCGACCCGCTCTACGCGCACATGCTCACCGTGGGCGCCCATGCCGGCAGCATCGATGACGTGCTCATGAGCATGTCCGACATGCTCTTCGACGACGCCACGCTGCAGCTCGACCGCGCGCTGGACCGCATCGAGCCGATGCTCGCCGCGCTGCTCACCATCGCAGTGGGCGCGACGCTCGTCTCGGTCATGCTCCCGCTCATCGGCATCATGGGATCGATCGGCTAGGACGAGGGCAGACATGTATCACGAGCGCACACATTCAGAGGTCAGGGCACGCCGTCTACGCGGTGTCGTCGTGACGCTCGTGGTGCTCGTCATCATGGCCGCCATCGTGGTGGGCGTGCTCGCCTTCCAGAAGACGGCCCGCGAGCAGGGCGCGACGTCCATTCGCGAGTCGATCCTGGCGACGGCCATGCAGTGCTACGCGATCGAGGGGTCCTATCCCGCGTCGCTGGCCCATCTCGAGGACGTCTACGGCCTCACGGTCAACCATGACGACTACGTCATCAACTACGAGTGGTTCGCCGACAACGTGCCCCCGAGCGTGGCGGTGAGTGTCCGATGAGCCAGCGTAACACCGACATTCTCAACGCATTGACTACGATACGGTCTGAAAAGCCCGAAAAACGCCGCCGAAATTACTTCGCCCCATTGCTTATGTTGGTCTTCCTGGCCATATTGCTCATGGCGCTCGTCACGGGCGTCACGATCTACAAGGAGGTCGCCGACATCCAGCTCTCGACCAACGAGGGGCGTCTGGGCAAGCAGCTCATCGGCAACACCATCCGCGCGCGCGACGGCGCCGACGCCGTGCGCATCGGCGTCGGTCCCGAGGGCCCCTCGCTCGTGCTCGTGGAGTACCTCGACACGGGCACCTACGAGACGCGTATCTACCTCATAAACGATGCGATTGTCGAGGAATACGCCGTTTCGGGTACCCCCTACGACGCTAGTAGAGCCGTCAAATTGACGGATTCGTCCAAGTTAGTCTTCTCGTACCAAGACGGTTTGCTCACGGTCGAGACCGATCAGGGCACCACGGAAGTGGCGCTGCGCTCGATGCAGGGGGACGGCTGATGGCCATGCACTCGACATCCACGGGGCAACGTCACGGACTGCGCCGCACGCGCAAGGGCGGCCGCGCCTTCATCGTCGAGGCGCTCGTCCTCTTCGTCTTTCTCGTCGCCACCCTCGCCATCGTCTCGCAGCTCTTCTTCGCCTCGGCGAGCCAGGCCCAGAAGAGCCTCGAGCTCGAGCGCGCGGTGACCGTCGCCGCCAACACCGCCGAGCGCTTCTCGGCCAACCCC
>CATLBX010000125.1 GCA_949879855.1 uncultured Coriobacteriia bacterium | reverse complement strand
ATCCTGGGCTGCAAGCAGACAAGCTCGCTCATTCCCATGTGCCATCCACTCAACATCACCAAGTCAAAGTGTGAGCTCGAGCCCGTCTTGGCGGGAGAGCGCGAGGATGGTCGCGTGGGCATTCACGCAACCATGACCACGGGCGTGACCGGACAGACCGGTATCGAGATGGAGGCCCTCACCGGCGTCAGCATCGCGCTGCTCACGGTGTACGATATGTGCAAGGCGGTCGACCGCGGCATGGAGATTTGCGACGTGCATCTCGTTCGCAAAGAGGGCGGTCGTACGGGGCTGTGGACGCGAGACTAGAGACGGGATAGGCCATGGACATCAGATTCGGAATCGTCACCTGCTCATCGACGCGTGGTCTTGCGGAGGACACGGCGGGCGCGCGCCTCGAGGAGCTCATAGCCGAGCAGGGATGGACGACATTGTCCCGCGTCGTCGTGAAAGACGACGTCGACATGATTGCGGAGGCCATCGTCGCCTGCTGTGACGAAGGCGCCGATGTCGTCTTGACCTGTGGTGGCAGCGGCCTTTCCCTGGCCGACGTCACGCCCGAGGCGACACGCAAGGTCTGCGACCGCGAGGTTCCCGGTATCGCCGAGGCCATGCGCGCCTATTCCATGACCAAGACGCATCGTGCCATGCTGAGCCGCGCCATTGCCGCCCAGCGCGGGCGCGTGCTCGTGGTCAATCTGCCTGGTTCGAAGAAGGCGGCCGAGGAGAACTGGGAAGGGATCTTCGACCAGTTTGACCATGCGGTCTCGATGATGGCGGGCGAAGGGCATGCGTAAGCGAGACTCCGAATACCCCACGGGCAGGCTCAACATCTCGGGTCCGCCCTCGACGAAGGACGCCATCGCCGCTGATGCGACGGCCCATGGGCAGTCCATCAGTCAGTTCATTCTCGAGTTGTACGCCACGAGCACCCAAGCGGGATCTTCCGCTCACCTCGCGCGCATGGGGCTCGACCTCGTGGGCCTCAAGAAGCGTCTCATCGACATCGACACGCGCCTGCGACGCTCGCTCAATCGCGGTCGTGGCATGGTCGATCCCGCCGTACGCGACGACCTCGTGCGCCTCAAGCAGATCGAGGACGAGATTGACATGACGCTGCGCGAGACAATCGATGCGGTGAAGGTTCTCAAGAGACGCGAAACGGGCCTCGACGCCTGACGTGCGTCGCCGTCCCCTCGCGTGATTTGCGCTAGAATGTCGACTCGTCGCGCGCCCTTAGCTCAGCAGGATAGAGCATCGGACTTCTAATCCGGCGGTCGAGGGTTCGAATCCCCCAGGGCGCGCCAGCATCCCACCCCATAATCGCCTTTGCCGGGAACCATCCGCCCTTTCGCAGGTCATGTAAATCATCTGAAATGCAATATGTTCGTGACCTTGCTGTTCAGAAGTGCTATAGTACCCCCACGATGCAAGATCCCATTTCGAGGAGGATGGAAATGCCTTTACCCAAGATGACTGATGAGCAGCGCGCCGCTGCACTTGAGAAGGCCAAGGAAGCTCGCGCCAAGCGCGCCAAGCTCAAGGAAGACATCAAGTCTGGCAAGCTCTCGCTCACCAAGGTTCTCAACAGCGATGACGAGATCACCAAGAAGACTAAGGTCATCCAGATTCTTGTCTCCCTTCCCAGCGTTGGCAAGGTGACCGCCCAGAAGGCCATGGAGGAGATCGGCATTGCCGAGAACCGTCGCGTTGGCGGCCTGGGTTCTGCCCAGAAGGAGAAGCTCATCGAGCGTTTCGGCAAGTAATTTAGCCGGCATAGCCAAAGATGTGATGGCCCGTCAGCCCCAAGCTGGCGGGCTTTCTTCTGCCCGTGATGCCACGCGCCGCTTGCGGCATCACAGCATCTACAGATTAGCTCCAAGGGCAAGGTGCTAAACTCATGCAAGCGCATTGAAGGGGAGATATGGATTCACGTGAGTTGATCGTCGTCAACGGCCGACGTCCCGTCTCGGGAACGGTGCAGGTCCGCGGCGCAAAAAACTCGGTTCTCAAACTCATGGCGGCAAGCGTGATGGCGTCTGGCGAGACGCGTATCGGCAACGTGCCGCTCATCTCGGATGTAGACGTCATGAGCGACGTCCTGTCGACTATCGGCGCCCATGTCAGGCGCGGCGATGACAGCCATACCCTCTTCATCGACACGCGCGACATCAACTCGTATAGGACCCCCTACGAGCTCGTTGCCAAGATGCGCGCCTCCATATCGATCCTCGGTCCGCTCATCACGCGGTTCGGCCGTGCGGTCGTCGCGATGCCGGGCGGATGCCAGATCGGGTCGCGCAAGCTCGACATGCACATCGCGAGCCTCGAGGCCCTTGGCGTGCAGTTCGAGATCGACCATGGATACTTGCATGCGAGCACGCCCAACGGGCTGATCGGCGCCGAGGTCATCTTGGATTTCCAGAGCGTGGGCGCCACGGAGAACCTCATGATGGCCTCCGTCTGCGCGCGCGGAACGACCACCATTCACAACGCCGCATGCGAACCCGAGATCGTCGACCTCGCGAACTTCCTGATTTCTATGGGCGCGCAGATCGAGAACGCGGGCACCCCCGACATCGTGGTGCATGGCGTCGCCGAGCTCAACCCGACCTCGCACGTGACGGTGGGAGACCGCATCGAGGCGGGCACCTTCCTCGTCGCAGGTGCAGCCGCCGGAGGCCCCAGTACCGTTCGTGGCGTCAATCCCGATCATCTGGCACTTGCCCTCAAGAAACTCCACCAGATGGGAGCGGACCTGCTCATAACCGACGACGAGATCACCGTCGAGCGCAAGGATGACCTGCGTCCGGCGGATATCCAGACCTTGCCGTTTCCCGGATTTCCCACCGACCTGCAGGCGCAGTTCATGGTGCTCTGCGCGTTGGCCAACGGGGATTCCATCATCACCGAGAACCTTTTCGAGAACCGTTTCATGTTCGCGGCCGAACTCGCGCGCATGGGCGCGGACATCCGCATCGACGGACACCATGCCCTCGTGAGCGGGGTGAGCGGCCTTTCGGGTGCTCCCGTGAACTCGACCGACCTGCGTGCCGGCGCGGCCCTCGTGATCGCGGGACTCGTCGCCGACGGCTCCACCTTCGTCGATAGCATTCACCATATCGACCGTGGCTACGAGGACTATGTGGGCAAGCTGGGCATGCTGGGCGCCGACATCGAGCGTGTCTCGTCGCAGGACCTGAGCTTCTAGCGCTTCGCGGGGTGTACCGTGCCGTATCATCACAAAAGAGGCGGACTCGACATAAACAGCATCGGCTCGCGCCGTCATAGGCCTTCCGGCGGTGCGCGTTTCAACGGTTCGCGTTTATCGCCCAAATCGCAATCCAGGGCGGCGCGCGCATCGGAGCGAGCGGCCCTCTCGCGTGCCGCCAAGGGGCGCGGCACCTATATCCACCCAAGCGGCTTTGGCAAGCGCGACCCGTCGCAGACGCGCAAGATGCTTCTCACCATCGTCTTCGTCGCCGTGATAGCCGTTGCGCTGGCCACGGTCGTGGGCGTGCTCGTCTACCAGCAAACGGCCCGAAACGCCCTCAAGCCCGTGCTCGACACGCAGGACATTTCCCAGCAGCTCACTCCCGTCGAATCCGAGGACGACCTGTTCTGGAACGTCCTCGTGCATACGGACGCCTCGTCTGCCGAGGAGGGTAGGGGCGCCGTGGTCGACCTTGCCCTGGTCTGCGTCGATCCGGACAACGTCACGCTTTCCTTCCTGTGGATTCCGGTTAACACGCGCGTCTACATCGACGGCATAGGGTACAGCAAGATAGAGGATGCCTTCGCCGATGCCCATGAGGAGGGCATCGTCGCGGCGGTCAAGAAGCTCGCCAACGTGGACATCGCACACTATATAGAGATAAACGATGCGGGACTGAGCAGGCTCGAGAACCAACTCGCGCCTTTGTCTGTCGACGTCGCGACGGCTAGCAAGGAAGCTCTCGTTGGCGCAATCTGCCGCAGGCTCTTCGGCTCGAGTACCGAGCAGATGTCCGCGCGTGTCGACAGCTTCGTGGCCTGCGTGGCCACGGACGCTTCGAGCGATCAGGTGACGCAGACCTTCCGCGCGCTCCACGGCATCAACGTCGACACCTCGTGTTACGAGGAGACGATGCCCTCGACGCTCGAGGACATCGGTGGTGCCCAGTACAGCATATGCAGCACGGACAGCTGGAATACGATGGTCTCGCGCGTATCGAGCGGCATGTCACCCGTCGCGACCCCCTCGGAGGTCGATACCAACAAGGTCACACGAGAGAGCTGCACCGTTGCCGTCTGGAACGGCGTGGGCGTGTCGGGCGTGGCAAACGACTGCACCAACGAGCTCAAGAAACTCGGCTGGAACGTCATCAGCACGGGTAACGCCAACCAGTTCGTCTACGACGAGACCTTCGTCGTCTTCAAGGACACCGACGACGAGGCAGCCGCGCGCCTGCTCGCGGCAGACCTTGGCCAGGGCCGCGTGGTGCGCAGCTATGCCCGCTACAGCTACGAGGGAAACCTCCTTGTCGTGATTGGCAAGGACTACAAACCGTACTAATTCCCATTGCGTCAAAAAACTTTTGTGAAAATGCAAATTTGTGCTTGACACCCTCAGGGTCGATGCGTAATATACCAACTCGCGCCGCAGCGAAGGGCACCATGTTCGAGGCGGATAAGAGCAGGTCAGAAGACAGGTTCTTATCAATGGCGAAGAGAAACTTCTTCAAAAATTTGAAAAAAGTTTCAATTTACTATTGACGCAAGATGCGAAGGAGCGTAAAGTACTTCTTCGCGCCGCTCGTAAGGTTTTCCTTTCGAAACGGCAGGGACGGTCTCCGAAAGAGCCCGTCTCGGAACCTTGAAAATCGGATACTGTTTAGACAAAAAGTGATACAAGCCAACGAGTTCTTTGAATGATCACATGAAGGAACCCGCCTCGGTCAGATACCGAGGAAATCCTTAAAAGAATTCTAAAAGACGGCTCCTCTCTTTCTACCGAGGAGTCGCATCCGGAAACCGGCTATCGCGAGAGCGAATAGCCAAACCACCGGAATCAGATAAACCGTTTGTGATGCAGGCCTTGCGCCTGCTTTTGAACGGAGAGTTTGATCCTGGCTCAGGATGAACG
>CATLBX010000124.1 GCA_949879855.1 uncultured Coriobacteriia bacterium | reverse complement strand
GGGCACGTGCACGCGCTTCTTCGTGATGATACCGCTGTAGAGGTTGAACTCGTCAGGCCCCAGGACATAGTAGAGACGCTTGTAGGCGAGCCAGTGCACGAGGAGGACCACTCCCGTCAGGACGATGATGAAGGCAACGGAACCCCCGACCACGATAGCTATCATAAGCCCCGCTTCGGCCGACCCTGCACGCATCCCTTCGCTGATGGCGCCGATGATGCTCGAAAAGACCGAGATAGCTATGGCGAAGATCATGATGAAGACGACACGCAAGGTGCCGAGCCAGATGTAGCTGTGATGCACCTGATGCTTGACGGGCTCGCCTGACGGTGCCGTAGCCTGCTCCTGCATGTTCTGCGCGTCCATTACACGTCCTCACGCGCAAGACGGGCAAGCTCGGCGGCACGGTCGCGCAACGCCTCCGCGCTCTCGGCATCCAGTCCGGGAATCTCGTGCGATCCAGCGGCCGTGGACACCGTGACCGACGCGAGCTTGAAGGCGCGCAGGATGGGACCCTGGCGCGTGTCGGTGTTTTGCACGCGGATGAACGGGATGATGTAGCGCTTGCGCCAGATGATGCCCTTGGCGATGTCGAGGTACTCGTCGGAGAGCTGGTAGCGCCAGCGCGCGTAGCGTATGGGCGGCAACACAACGAGGAAGAGAACGAGCAGGACGATAAACGCGATAACGAGCGCGATGCAGACAACACCCGCCCACTCGGCATCCAGGCCCACGGCAATCGCGAAGGGGACGATGAGACAGACGAAGACGAGGACGATCCATATCGCGTCGTTGATCCGCCAGACGTTCTTGATCTTCGGGTTGAGCTTTTGGTCTGGCAGCGCACGCATGGGGATTGCCCTTCTCCTCGAGTTTGCATGATGAAACATCAAAGTCGAAAGTATACCAGTGCATGGACGATGAGAGCACACGATCAAGTAACCCGGCGTCGGAGCAGAGCAGCCTGCCTGCGCATCCATTTGAGACAAGATGCCAGGCACGCTGTTTCATACTGCATAAGTACATTTACAAATATATTTCAATAACAATTCGGATACATTCGGCTAAATGTTCCAAATCGCACCGTCAAATGTTATCCTGAATCTAGAATATACATGTGAGAGAAGGAGGCTCCCATGAATAAGGAAAGAATGCGCGAGCTCGTCAAAGGCATCCACATGATCGACGATGTCAACCCCGCGGACTTCAAGACCGTCAAGACCGACTTCGAGTTCGAGGAGCCGCCCGCCGTTTCCATCTACCTGCCCGTCAAGCACGACGACCGCGAGGGCCGACGCGACGAATGGGATCGTATCGAGTTCAAGGACCAGGTCAGGCAAGCCAAGAAAGAGCTTCTTGCCAGCTGGGACGAACGTGAGGTCAAGCCCATACTCGAAAAGCTCGAATACATCCTCGACCACGAGGACATGGCGCTGTGGCTCGAGGCAAAGAAGGGTCTCGCCTTCTTCCTCAACAAAAAGACCTGCTACGTCTACAACATGGACTCGACGCAAAGCCCCAGGTCGTCGTCGGCGACGACTACGACTTCGCCCAGCTCAACGGAGAAATCATCGAAGACGTCGCCTCGCGCTTCAAGCTCCTGCTGCTCAACGCCGACTTCTTCGCCGTGCTCGACGGTAACGACGCAGGCGTGCACTTCGAGGAGTTCCCGGCAAGCGTCAAGCACTACTTCGCCGAGACCTACCCGGAGTTCGACGGCGAGCTCACCCCGCTGGACTACTACAGCCTCGAGGACCACATGCCTCCCTATCACGGCTGGAAGTCGCGCAACGACGTCAAGGAAGAGGAAGCGCTCAAGTTCTTCCGTTACGTCGACAAGGTGATGAACGACGAGATCGTCCGCGACGAGACGGACATCCCCGTCATCCTCGTGACCGCACCGGAGCACCTCCACGCCTTCCGCGAGGTATGCACCTTCAAGGCGCTGTACCCCAAGGCCATCGAGAAGGACCCGCGCGGCCTCACGGGCAAGGAGCTCGTCGCCGACGCGCTCGAAGTGCTCGGCAGCTAGCCCGCGACACGAGGAGCGGCCATGACGAAGAACGAGGGCAAGGGCAGGCGAATCGCGCTATGGGCCATCGGCATCGTGGCGGGCGTGCTCGTCCTTGCCCTCGCCGTCATCAACATATACGTGCACGTCGCCTACCATACCTACTACTCCGAGGCACAGCGCGAATTCAACATCCCCGGCATCCACGAGGGCTTCGTCTGCCAGGACCTCGACTATTACGATGAGGCTAGCTGCTGGTTGTTCAGCGGTTACGGCACCGGCGGTGGCGCCTCGCCCCTCTATCGCCGCGATGCCGACGGAAGCGTCGCGCGCTTCTACGCCAAGCTTCCCAACGGCTCGGTCTACGACGACCACGGCTCGGCCATTACGACGGCCGGTAGCCACGCGTTTCTCGCCTGTGAGGACGGCTATCTCGTCTTCAACGCGGCCGACATGGGCACCGTTGCAGCCGGTGGGACGGTGAGCGCCATCGCGCAGGTTGACCTCGAGATCACACCCGCCTTCATGAACGTCGAGAGCGATACGCTCTATGCGGGTACCTTCCACCTCATCCCGAGCTACCCCGCCCCCGATGAGCACCATCTCATCGCATCCGACGGCACCGAGAACGCGGGGGTCATCCTCGCCTATCCCGCTGACGCGTCCGGCCCCTACGGCTTTGCCACGCAGGCCGCCTACGTCTACTCCATCCCCGATGCGGTGCAGGGCATGTGCGAGCTTCCCGACGGTAACATCATGCTCTCGAGCTCCTACGGGCTCACGTCCTCGCATCTGCGCACCTACGACGTGCATGGCGCGCGCCAAGGCGATGCCTTTCTCGTCGACGGGCGCGCGGTGCCGCTGTATTTCCTCGACGGCAACAACCTCGTCGCAGACCTCGTCGCCCCGCCCATGAGCGAGGGCATCGAGACCCATGACGGGCGCATCTGGATTTCCGAGGAGTCCGCGGGCAACAAGTACCTCTTCGGCAAGCTCTACGGCGCCGGCTCCGTGTACTCGATTCCAGCCGAATGATCCGGGCGCTCGGTTGCGGGGTCGTAGAAGGCGAAATGTCCCTTGCCCAGGCGCTTGACCTCGTAGAGGGCGGCATCGGCCTGCGCGTACAGGTCCCCGAAGGCGACCTCGCCCTCCGCCGGGTCGTACATGCGTATGCCAACCGACACGCTCACCGCCATGCCGGGCGCGGGTAGAACGTCGATGCGGGCAAGGCCCTGGTCGATGCGCTCGAGAATGGCGCGCAAGGTGCCCTCGTCGGTCGTGCCCGAAATCGCGATGGCGAACTCGTCGCCACCCATGCGGCAGGCAATGTCGGAGGAGCGGATGACCCTGCCGAAGACCTTGGCGACGCCGCGCAGCACCTTGTCTCCCATGGCGTGACCGTACGTGTCGTTGATTCCCTTGAGATTGTCGAGGTCAATCATGAACAACGAGAAGGGTTCCTCGCGTTCGATGAGCGCGTTGACCTGCATCGTGAACGCCTGACGCCGCATGAGGTGCGTGAGCTCGTCGAGGTACAGACAATCCGACCAGAAGCGGCTGTACGCATCGCGCAGGGCATAGCGCACCTGGCGCACCTCGTGCACGTCCTCGAGCCTGAGCACCTGGGCCTCGCAGCGCACGTCCTCGCCAAGGGCGTTCGGTTTGGGCAGGACGTCGGGCATGGTAGAGGTCCCGCGCCAGCGTGGCACGGGAAGGACCAGCAACACGTTGTCCGTGAAGGTGCCGCACATCAGGCCGCTTCCCTTGGAGGCCACCTGCTCGTTGACCGCCTTCATCGCGCGCACGACCTCGGATTCGTCCCCGAAGAAGAGGTAGCAGCCAAGGTCGACCTCGTCTGATTCGGCGATCCTTTCCTGGAGCATCGTGCTGCAGGCGAGGAAGTTGTAGAGCCCCGTCTTGGGAGAGATGTAGAGGCGCGCGTCCTCCATGGTGACCATGAGGCCGATCATGATCATGACCAACCCGGGGCTCGTGATGAGTATGTAGGGCCAGATCATCTGCACGACGGACACGACGACGAGCACGAAGAGGGACGCGAGAAGCACCAGGTTGTTGATGCGACCGAGCGTGACGCGATGGCGTATGAGCAGGTAGACGAGCAGCGCGATCGTGAAGCCCACCATGAAGTAGAGCGCATAGGCCTTGGGGCCGAGCGAATAGGACCCCTGCGGCAAGTCGACGTACTCGATGGGCAGTATGACCTGCGCGAAGACGACGATACCGCAGACCACGCCCGTGACGACGATGAGCCCGCGCTGGTCACCACCGCCCGTGCGCTCGATGAGCATGAGCAGGTAGACGAGCATCAGGGCGCACCACAATGAGAGCGTGATGAGGAACACGAGATGCCACGCGTAGTTGAAGGCGTCAGAGACGAGCTCGCGGTTGTTGACCGTGTACTCCGTGACCGATGCCGCGCACAGGTTCACGACGCTCACGAAGCCCATCCACGAGAACACGCGCGAGGCCTTCGTGGGCAGGCGACGTTTGCGCAGGAAGAGCAACAGGCAGTAGAGCATGATGACGAGACAAGCCAACGGCAGGCGAATCTGCATGTACATCGCATGTACCTCCCCTCATGCGCGTCCATGGACCCCCCCGCGTCGGCACAGGGCGAGCGGGTGCAGATGACATGGAGCCAGAGGCAGATTATATCATCACGCCCGGCCCCGATTCCCTCCGTGGCGAACACGTAACACATGGTCAAACGCAGGGAGCCTCGACCATGATACCGGGCGTCCCGAGCCGCACGAGCATGCACGACCCCGCACCGAGCTGCCCCTCGATGCGGCTGACGAAGCGATCGACCTTGTCGTTGGGCACGATCACCTGGATCGTGCCGCCAAAGCCGCCTCCGTGTATGCGCGCCGACCCGCCGAGAATCTCCTTGGTCGAGTTCGTGACCTCGACGAGCGCACGCTGACAGAGCGCGAGCGCGACCATCGCGTCCTCGTGCTCGCCGGGAAAGCCGACGTTTTGCAGATGCTCCGCCGAGATGATGCTCGAACGGTTGGTGAGGTACACGAAGCCGACGGCGTCGTCGTGCTCCAGGGCCTCGACGCGACGCTTCACGAGGTCGAACTCCTCGAAGAAGGCCAGCCCGCGCAAGGCGACG
>CATLBX010000123.1 GCA_949879855.1 uncultured Coriobacteriia bacterium | reverse complement strand
TGATGACGATGAACCAGAATATGATCGCGAGGACGTTCACGAAAAGGACTATCCCCTCTTCAGAATCTCGCGGGCAAGAGCGCGCGAACGCGCGTCGATTTCCTCAAGTTGCTCGAGCGATTCGACTGCCTCGCCGCCCATGCGGTCCATGACCTGGGCGACCGTGGCGTCGATATCAGTCAGGCGGCAGGCGTCGTCGAGAAAGGCCGCCACGGCGACTTCGTTGGCCGCGTTCATCACGCAGGGCAAGGTACCACCCGCACGGCCCGCCTCGAGAGCAAGCGCAAGGCAGCGGAAGGTGTCAATGTCCGGATCCATGAACTCGAGCGGGGTCATCTGCGTGTAGTCCGGCTGCGCGGCGGGGCTCTCCCAGCGATGCGGATAGCTCAACGCGAACTGGATGGGAATGCGCATGTCGGCAACGCCCAGGTGTGCCTTGACCGAACCATCGACGAACTCGACCATCGAATGCACGCAGGACTGCGGATGCACGACGACGCGTATCTCGTCGGTGCTCACCCCAAAGAGGTGCTGCGCCTCGATGACCTCGAGACCCTTGTTCATGAGCGTGGCCGAATCGATGGTGATCTTGGGACCCATGTTCCAGGTGGGATGCGCGAGCGCCTGCGCGGCGGTCACCTGGGAAAGCGCGTCGCGCGTCATGCCCCGGAAGGGACCCCCCGAGCAGGTGAGCCATATCCTACGCGCCTCGCGTGGATACTCTCCCAGGTAGCATTGGTAGATAGCCGAATGCTCGGAATCGACGGGAAGCAGGGTCTCGTGCGTGGCAAGGGGCATGATGAGATCGCCGCCCACGACGAGCGATTCCTTGTTGGCAAGCGCGAGTATGCGGCCGGCCTTGAGCGTATCGTAGGACGCGCGCATGCCCGCCTCGCCCGAAAGCGCGTTGAGCACGATGTCGACGTCATCGAGCTGGGTGAGCTCTGCGACGGCGCTTGAGCCAAAGCCCACGGTCACGTCATCGTCAAGCTGCGTGAGCGCGGATGCGCCGCGCACGCCCTCGTCGCCGAAGGCCAGATGTTTGCAGCCAAACTCGCGGGCGAAGCGCACGGCATCGTCCACGCGCCGGCCCGCCGCGAGTGCGACGACCTGCACCTTGTCCGGATGCATGCGCGCGACGTCGAGTGCCTGCGTGCCAATGGAGCCGGTCGCGCCCAGAATGACGAGACGCATCGTGTCCATGAGACTTCCTTTCCTACAGCGCGAACCCTATGAAGGAGAAGATGTAGGGTGCGCCCGCCACCATGGCGTATGCCGCCACGGAGCCGAAGATGATCGAATCGCAGCGATCGAGCAGGCCGCCGTGGCCCGGCATGATGTCACCGGAATCCTTAGCCGCGAACCCGCGCTTGATGTGGGATTCCGTCAAGTCGCCGATGATTCCCGCATAGCCCACGACAATGCCGGCGATGACGGCCCAGCCAAAGCCGAAGCCGCAGTTGGGGATGAACACGACGATGAGCACCCAGAACAGGATGCTCATGACCATGCCGCAGGCCACGCCTTCCCATGTCTTCTTGGGCGAGATGTGCGGTGCGAACTTGTGCCTGCCGAAGGCCGACCCGCCCAAATAGGCGAAGCCGTCGTTAGCCCAGATGCTGCCCAGCACCAGAAAGCACATGAGACCGCCTTCGAAACCGGGAATGACGCCGCGCAGCATGACGAAAGAGGAGAGCATGAGGCCCGTGTACAGATAGCCGAAGAGCGTGAGCGCAACATCGACGATCGTGTCCTCGACGTGCGCGAAGTAGCGCATGAGCATGATGATGCCCGCGACGAACGAGACGACCAGCGCCGCGACGACCACATGGCCGGTTGCGACGACAAGGCACATGGCGAGGGGGATGAGGCCCGCCGTGACCGTGCCGATGACGATGTAGGGATGGTAACCCGCGCCCTGCGCCATGCGCAGGAACTCGTAGCAGCACAGGGCGGCTGTGATGGCTATGACGACGACGGTCGTGTACCACGAGACAAAGGTGGCAAGCGAGGTGATGGCGACGTACACCGCGCCGACGCCGACGCGTCGGCCCAGGTCCCTGACGTTAATTGCCATCGCTCACCTCGACCATCTATTCGCCGACCTTCCCAAAGCGACGGTCGCGCGCCTGATAGTCGAGCAACGCGCGCAGGAGCTCGTAGCGGTCGAAATCGGGCCAGAGCACGTCGGTGACGTAGAACTCCGCATAGGCGAGCTGCCAGAGCAGGAAGTTCGAAAGGCGCATCTCGCCGCTCGTGCGAATGAGCAGGTCGGGGTCGGGCATGCCAGCCGTGTACAGATGGGCGCTGACGAGGTCCTCGGAAACGGCCTCGCTCGTGAGCTCACCCGTCTCGACCATGCGCGCGATCGTGCGCGCGGCATCGGTGATCTCGAGGCGCGAACCGTAGTTGACCGCAATGGCCAGCGTCATGCCGCCGTTCTTGGCGGTGCGTTTCTCGGCCTGCTTGAAGATGGTGCGCGTGGTGAGGGGAAGATCCTCGACGCGCCCGAGGAGCTTGATCCTGACCTTCTCCTCGTCCAGACCGTCGACCTCGGCGCCCATGGTCTTCGCGAAGAGGTCCATGAGGCCCGTGACCTCGGTCTTGGGACGGTTCCAGTTCTCGGTGGAGAACGAGTAGATGGTGAGGTAGCGCACGCCGATATCGTTGCAGGTGGTGATGGCCTCGCGCACGGCACGGATGCCGGCCTTGTGGCCTTCGCCACGGTCGAGACCGCGCTGCTTTGCCCAGCGTCCGTTACCGTCCATGATGATGGCAACGTGCGCGGGAATCCTGCCCGTGTCGAGCATGCGCGGATCGAGTTCGATGGGAGGCTCGGGAAAGATCTCCTCCAATGTGGATGGTCTCTCGCTCAAGGTGCTCCCTAGATCTCCATGACTTCGGCCTCTTTTTCGGAAAGGGCCGCATCGATCTTCGCGATGAAGTCATCGGTAATCTTCTGGAGCTGCTCTTCGGCGCGATGCTGCTCGTCCTCGCTGATCTCGCCATCCTTCTTCAGGCGCTCGATCTTGCCCTTGGCATCACGACGGGCGTTGCGCACCGCCACGCGACGCTGCTCGGCGACGGCCTTGCACTCCTTGACGATCTCCTTGCGGCGTTCCTCGGTGGGAGCGGGAAACGGCAGGCGGATGATGCCCGAGCCATCGTTATTGGGCGTGATGCCCAGGTTGGCGGAGAGAATGGCCTTCTCGACGGGGCCGAGCAGGGACTTGTCCCACGGCTCGATGGTCATGAGATTGCCTTCGGGAATCTTGATGGCGCCGACCTGCGAGACGGGCGTTGCGACACCGTAGTAGTCGACCTTCACGTTATCAAGGATACTGGCCGAGGGACGACCCGTATGGAGCTTCGAGAAATCCTGGTCGAGCGCCTTGACCGCGCGGGTCATCGCTTCCTTTGCCTGATCGAGTTCTTCTGACACCTTGGGTCTCCTTCTCTAGCTGACGGTCGTTCCGACGTGCTCGCCCTTGAGCACGCGATCGATGTTGCCCGGCTTGTGCAGGTTGAACACGATGATGGGAATGTCGTTGTCCATGCACAGCGTCGTGGCGGTCGAATCCATGACGTGCAGCTCGCGCGAGAGCACCTCCATGTAGGAGATCTCGTCGAACTTGGTCGCATCGGGATTGGTGCGCGGGTCGCTGTCGTAGATGCCGTCGACCTGCGTCGCCTTGAGAATGGCCTCGGCGTCGATCTCGCAGGCGCGCAGGGCGGCCGTCGTGTCGGTGGTGAAGTACGGGTTGCCCGTGCCGCCGGCGAAGATGACGACGCGTCCCTTCTCGAGGTGGCGGATGGCCTTGCGGCGGATGTAGGGCTCGGCGACCTCCTGCATGCTGATGGCCGACTGCACGCGCGTGAAGACGCCGGCACGCTCGAGGCCCTCTTGCAGGGCAAGCGCGTTCATGATGGTCGCGAGCATGCCTATGTAATCTGCCTGGGCGCGATCCATGCCCGACGCGGCACCAGCAAGGCCGCGGAATATGTTGCCGCCGCCCACGGTGATGGCAAGCTCGATGCCGCCATCGACGATCTCTTTGATTTGCCCGGCAATCTCGGTAATGACCTTGGGATCGATGCCGTAGCCCTGCTCGCCTTGGAGCGCCTCGCCCGAAAGCTTGAGCAGGACGCGCTTGTACTTGTAATCACCCATGAAAGCCCCCATCGGGATATGTGCCGGCTAGAGACGCTCGACGAAGCGGCCGTCACGCGTGTCGATCTTGACCTTGTCGCCAATCTCGAGGAAGAGCGGGACCTTAATCTCCGCGCCCGTCTCGCAGACGGCCGGCTTGGTGCCGCTCTGGACGGTGTTGCCCTTGAAACCGGGCTCGGTCTCGGTGATCTCGAGTTCGACGAACATGGGAGGCTCGACGTTGATGAGCTCGCCGTCGGCGTACTGCGCCAAACAGGTGTCGCCCTCCTTGAGCCACTTCTCGTTGTCGCCGATGATGGCGGCCGGAACCTCGGGCTGCTCGTAGGTCACGGGGTCCATGAAGTAGAAGGTGTCGCCATCGGTCCAGGAATACTCCATCTCCTTGGTCTCGAGGCGCACGTCATCGAACTTGTCGTTGGGCCTGAAGGTGTACTCGACGACGCGGCCCGTGGCGACATCCTTGAGCTTGGTACGGATGAAAGCACCGCCCTTACCGGGCTTCACGTGCTGGAATTCGACGATGGTGCAGAGCTTGTTGTTGTACTTGATGCACATGCCGTTCTTGAAATTTGAGGGCTGGACGCTCACTTTACACTGCCTTTCTCTCGACATATCTGCAATATTCTACTCTATCGGCCCTCGAACGTGGGGGTCAGCTTTGAGCGTGCGCAAAATGTGCGTAAGCGCGCGTATGTGCATCGGATTCTTGCGCCCGGCGCACGATTCCATACAATGGAGCGCACAACCAAGCAAGAACCTCGTCATTTCGAGCACAGCGAACAGGTTAGCGCCCCACTGTCATTTCGAGCGAAGCGAACGAAGTGAGTGGAGTCGAGAAATCTCGACCTTTGCTTTTACGAGCAATTGCGAGGGAGATTTCTCCACTACGCGGCCTAACGGCCGCTCCGGTCGAAATGACGGAATTCGGAAAGGTACGACATGCGGGCATTTCATAGGGTAGAGCAGGTGCAGAGGCTTCTTGCCAAC
>CATLBX010000122.1 GCA_949879855.1 uncultured Coriobacteriia bacterium | reverse complement strand
CCGTCCCTGGGATTGCTGACGCCCCCGCGCACCAGGTAGAGGCCTTGGGAGAGGCCCGTGCGTTCGATGGCCTCGACGTCGCGGGGCTCGGCGACGACGCAGATGGTCGTGGCCTCGCGCTGCGAATCCAGGCAGACGGCGCACAGCTCGGCCTCGGCGAAGTTGTGGCAGCGCGGGCAGAGGTGAATCGCCTTCTTGACGTCGACGATGGCCTCCGCGATGCCAAGCGCGACCTCATCGTCGCTGGTCAGAATCCAGTTGAGGATGCGCTGCGCGGATTTGGGCCCGATGCCAGGCATGCGCTCGATTTCCTCGAGCGCATGTTGGATGGACGCTTCCTTCTTCATGACGTCTAGAAGAGCCCCGGGATGTTCATGCCGCCCGTCACGGCGCCCATGCGCTCCTCGACCATCGCCTGGGCATCGGCGATGCCCTCGTTGACGGCAGCGACGATCATGTCCTGGAGCATCTCGACGTCCTCGGGATCGAGCGCCTCGGGGTCGATTTCGATGCTCTTGATGCGCAAATCGCCGTAGACGGTGGCGGTGACCATGCCGCCACCGGCCGTCGCCTCGACGGTTTCGCGCGCGGCCTCCTCCTGCACGGCCTGAATCTTGGCCTGCATCTTCTGGGCCTGCTTGAGCATTGCCTGCGGGTTCATTCCTTTGGCCATCGTGGCTCCTTAGTCCTCGTCGTTTATCTCGTGTACTTTAACACCCGCTCCGAAGGCGGAAAGGGCATCGGCGAAATCGGCGGGCATTTCGTCGCTGGAAACGGCCGATCGCTCGGCCACCAGGCTCTCGAAATAGCCATCGTCGACCGGTGCGTACCCATCGTCAACACGCACGTCGTCGGCAGCGCTCATCGGAGGCTCGCTCGTCAGCGGCGCCGGTTGGGCAGACAGCCCCGTGAACGAGCCGATGCGACAGTCGAAGTGCGCCTCGTGGCCAAGAACCTCGGCAAACGCCTTGTTGATGATGGCCTTGGCATCGGGTCCGTTGACGATGCGCATCTGGAAGTCAGATCCCGTGGGAAAGAGCAGGTGGTACTGCCCGTCCTCCTCGGCGAGCGAGACACCCGAGAGCAGCGCGCCGGTCGCCGCGTCCTCGCGCCTGACCACGGAGAGCAGGGCCGCCAGCAGACGCTCGGGAGACATGGTGCCCGATGCGGCGGCAACCGGCTCGGGCTGCGGTTCGGGAACGGGTGCGGGTTCGGGCTCAGGTTGCGACTCGGAAACCGGAGCGGCTTCTTCCCACGGCGGGGTATCGTCGAACCCGTTGTCATTTCGACCGGAGTCGCCGCTAGGCGACATTCCACTGTCATTTCGACCGGAGTCGCCGCTAGGCGACGGAGTGGAGAAATCTCCGCCGTCGCTGCCCGCGAATGGTTCCGGTTGAGATTTCTCGACTGCGCTCACTTCGTTCGCTTCGCTCGAAATGACAGAGGGGGATGCTACTGCGCTCGCTTCGCTCGAAATGACAGAGGGGGATGCCACTGCGCTTGCTGCACTCGAAATGACAGGGGCACCAGCGCCCAGCGAGGGACGAAGCTCGAGGGCCTCGATGCGCTCGGCCAGGGCCTCGAGGGTGAGCTCGCTATCGGGCCTGGTGAGACGCGTCATGGCAATCTCGACGCTCAGACGCGCGTCAGACGAGTTGCGCAGCTCGGACACGAGCGCGCCGCAGATGTCGAGGGCACGGGCGAGGCGATCGACACCGCCGAACTCGGCCGCCTGCTGCCGGTAGCGCTCGAGCTGCGCGGCCGTGCAGGCCACGATGCCGTTCTCGCCACCGGTGATGGCCGTCACGTACAGATTGCGCAGATGCGCCGCGAGGTCGCGGGCGAACTGCGAGAGGTCGACGCCGCGGCCGACGAGGTCGTTAATCCAGATGAAGCACGAGGGCGTATCGCGCCGTGCGATGTAGCCCGCAATCTCGAAGAGCGCCGCGACGTCGATCTGGCCGAACATGCGCGTGGCCTCGTCGAGCGTAATCTTGCCCTCGGTATAGACGCCGACCTGCTCGAGCGCCGTCGTGGCATCGCGCATGCCACCGGCGGACTTGGCGGCGATGAACTCGAGGGCCTCGGGCTCGTACTCGAATCCCTCTCCCCTGCTGATGCGCTCGAGATAGCCCATGATCTCCTCGATGGAGAAGCGGCGGAAATCGAAGCGCTGGCAGCGGGACTGGATGGTCTCGGGAACCTTGTGGGGGTCGGTCGTGCACAGGACGAAGACGACGTGTTCGGGAGGCTCCTCGAGCGTCTTGAGCAGCGCGTTGAACGCCGCGTTCGACAGCATGTGGACCTCGTCGATGATGTAGACCTTGAAGCGGCCGCGCGTCGGCGCGAAGCCCACGCGCCCGATGATCTCCTCGCGCACGTTGTCGACACCGGTGCGACTAGCGGCATCGAGCTCGAAGACGTCCGGATGCGTGCTCTGGGCAATCTCGAGGCACTGCGGGCAAGTGCCGTCGGGCTGGGTGCCACCGGACTCGCAGAGCAGCGCCTTGGCAAGCAGGCGCGCCGTGGTGGTCTTGCACGTGCCACGCGGCCCGCAGAACCGGTACGCATGGGCGACAGAGCCTTCCGAGATGGCGTTGATGAGGGTCTTCTCGACGTGCTCCTGCCCGACGACGTCGGAGAACACCTCGGGACGGTACTTGCGGTACAGCGAAAGGGCCATCTTTACTCCTCGTTGGTCGAGCTAGTGGGTTGTTCGGCCTTCTTTTTGTTGCTGCTCATCTTAGCCTTGATAAGACCGGCAATGGTGGGAATGAACGAGATGACGACGATGCCGATGATGACGAGCTCGAAGTGATCTTGCACGAAGGGCACGCCGCCGAAGAAGTAGCCCAGCAGCGTGAAGACGCACACCCAGGTGACGCCGCCGAGAACGTTGAACAACGTGAAACGACCGAAATGCATCTCGCCCATGCCCGCGAGAAACGGCGCGAAGGTGCGGATGATCGGGAAGAAGCGCGTGAGGAACACGGCAATCGACCCGTACTTGTCGAGCATGGCCTGCGTCTTCTCGATGCGCTCGGGCGTGAGCGCCTTGACGCGGCCGCTGGCAACGATGGCCTGGCCCACCTTGCGGCCAATCCAGTAGTTCGAGGTGTTACCCAGGATGGCGGCAATGGTCATGAGGATGATGAGCACGAATATGTTGAGTCCGCCACCGTCGGCGGCGAAGATGCCCGCGCAGAAGAGCAGGGAGTCGCCGGGCAGAAACGGCGTGACCACCAGGCCCGTCTCGACGAAGATGATGAGGAAGAGCGGCGTGTACACCCACACGGGACCAAGCTCGATGATCCACTGCGCGATGAAGCCGCGCGGGTCACGCAGCAAGTCGATGAAAAACTGAATTACTTCCATTGCCAGCCTATCTTGTGCAACAAGTGCGCCGTATGGACTTGGGCGCCCACCAGAGGCCCCTTATGGCTGCTTCCTCCCGGACCTGACCAGGTTCGGGACATAGTGCCGCCCAAGCCCATGCGACGCACTCGCTCGCATGCATGTATTGTACCGCTCTCCTGTCGCACGACGACATGGCGTCGCCCATGGACCTACTCGCCCTCGACGGCCACGCCGTTTGCCGCCGGTTCGGCGTCACCGTTGTTCGAGACCTTGTCGAACACGGTGGTCTTCGTGCCGCCGGCCCCGTCGCTTTCGTCGAGCGTGAGCTGCTGCCCGTTGTTGCCGAAGCTGTACTTCGCGCTGCCCGTCGCATCACCCGACTTGTAGGTGATGGTCTTGGAGCCGGGATCGACCGTGTAGTCGAAGGTGTTGCCGACGAGCTTGAACTCGGTGCCCGAGAAGACGACCGTGACATCCGTGTCCTTGATCTTCCACTCGCCCACGAGGTCATTGGCATCCGATGACCCGCATGCCGCGAACGAGAACAGGCAGGTGCAGGACATGACCGCTGCGATGAGGCATACGATGAGACGCTTTCTTATCATGTCGTGCTCCTTTGCTTGGCTCGACGTGCACGGGTCGGGCTAAGTGTACCCGTAGACTCAGTCTTCGTCCTCTTCGTCGTCAAAGGACAGAAAATCGTCATCTGCCTTCGACTTGGGCTTGTGACGCTCGGGAAAGAGCATCTTGGTCCGGCGCTCGAGGATGATGGCTATCAGCAGGAACAGGAGCAGGCCAATGCCGATGATGAGAAGGACACCACCCGTTAGGCCAAAGTATGCGAAGTATTCGTCGAACATGCTCTCTCCCAGCTAAAAGTCACGGGTCGCATGGTACCGCAAAACGCGCCGTGCGAGGTATACTTGCTCGCATCACATTTCGAACGGCGCATCGCGCCCATGCACAGGAGGAACAATGCTCGACATTCGCTTCATTCGCGAAAACCCGGAAGCCGTCGAAGAGGCTTTGAAGAATCGTCACGCGAAGTGGGATTACGACGAGTTCCGTCGTCTCGACGCAGAGCGCCGCGAGATCATCCAGAAAGTCGAGTCCCTCAAGGCCGAGCGCAACACCGTCTCCAAGCAGATCGGCCAGCTGCTCAAGGAGGGCGACGCCGAGCAAGCCGAGGCCGCCAAGACGCGCATGCGTGACGTGGGCGACGAGATCAACAACCTCGACGGCGCCCTCGTGGCCGTCGAGGAGGAGCTTAACGGCCTCACCTATTCCATCCCCAACATCCCCGGCCCCAACACGCCCGTCGGCGATGACGAGGACGACAATCCCGAGGTGCGTCGCTGGGGTACGCCGCGTGAGTTCGACTTCGAGGCCAAGGCCCACTGGGACCTCGGTCCCGATCTTGGCATCATCGACTTCGAGCGCGGCGTGAAACTCGCCCATGCGCGCTTCTACGCGCTGCACGGCGCCGGCGCCCGTCTGGAACGCTCGCTTATCAACTTCATGCTCAACGAGCACGTCAAATGGGGCTCGACCGAATGGTGGGTGCCCGCGCTCGCCAACAAGGAAACCCTCACCGGCACGGGCCAGCTACCCAAGTTCGAGGAAGACCTCTTCAAGACGACCGAGGGGCTCTACCTCATCCCCACGGCAGAGGTCATGCTCACCAACCTGCACGCCGGCGAAGTGCTCGACGGCGCCGAGCTGCCCATTCGCTACTGCGCCTACACGCCGTGCTTCCGCGACGAGGCCGGAAGCGCCGGACGCGACCCGCGCGGCATCACCC
>CATLBX010000121.1 GCA_949879855.1 uncultured Coriobacteriia bacterium | reverse complement strand
CATCTGCCACTTCGAGAACCCGAGCGCTCGCGCCGCCTCCAGCGGCCCGGTGGGCAGCGAATCATAGGCGGCACGGATGATTTCGGCTATGTAGGCGCCCGCAAAGAGCGACAGGATGATGATGCCCGCCACCACCTTGTTGCTCACGCCCCAGGCAGTGCCGATGATGTAGTAGAAGAAGTAGATCTGCGCGATAAGCGGAGTGCCGCGAATAATCTTGACGTAGAGGTCACAGAGGCTGCGCACCGGCAGAAAGCGGCAGCGCTGTCCGAGCGCCACGAGCACGCCAAGGATGAGGCTGGCGATGAGGCTCGCGACCGAGAGTCCCACCGTCATGAGGAAGCCCGACCAGATGCGCTCGCGATATTGAATGACGAAATCGAAGGAGAGCGTGATGCCCGCGGCCATGAGGGAGACGGCCGCAACCGCGATGACCACGACGCATACGAGCACGTAGTTGAGCGCACGTATGGCAAGCCCGGGTGTCTCTCCGGGATTGGCGATGAAGGGATTGCGCACGGTCATACTCCCCGTTCTAGCTCGTCAACTGTTGCATGCCTCACTCGAAGTCGAAGAACCACTTGAATCCATGGTCGTCAAAGGCTTTCTTCTCCTCGGCGAGGTACTTCTGCGTCAGTGTATCGAATTCGCCATCGCTCTTCGACTGCGCGATGAACTCGTTGAGCTGGTCGAGCAGTTCGGTGTTGCCCTTCTTCACCGCGATGCCCCAGGATTCCGGGTCTTGGAAGGGGATGAAGACCGCCTCAGTGGTGTCTGGGTTGGCCTGGTTGTTGCGGTAGATGGTGAGCTGGTCGTAGATGAAGCCGTCGGCCTTGCCCTGCACCACCTCGGTCACGCAGGCGCTCTCGTCGGCCAGACGCACGATTTCTGCCTCGGTAAAATTCTTCGTAGCATAGACATCGCCCGTCGATCCCGTCTTCACGGCGACCTTCTTGCCGGGCTGGTTGAGGTCCGCCGCTTGGGTGATGCCAGAATGCGCGTTGTCGAGGATGGCGAGCTGCGCCATGGCGTAGGGATCTGTGAAGTCCACTACCTCGGCGCGCTCGGGCGTGATGGTCATGGAGCTGATGACGCAATCGGCCTTGTCGGTTTGCAGCGAGGGAATGAGGCCGTCCCAGGCGGTGTTCTCCACCACCAGGTCATAGCCGTACTGATTCGCGAAGTCGCGCATGAAGTCCACGGCAATACCCTCGGGATTTCCTGCCTCATCCTTCGTCTCGAACGGCGGATAGGCGAGCTCCATCGCCACCGTGAGCGTTGGCTTGGCATTCCCTGTCGCACTGCCTGCCTGCGACGAGCTCTCCCCACTCCCGCAGCCCACGAGCGCGAAAACTGTCGCCGCCAGAGCGCACGCCATGGCGATTGCCAACCTTGCAAAGTGCATCCTACGCGTTGTCTTCATCTTCATGATCTTCCTTCCTGAAGTTTGCCTCGACTCTGCCGAGGACATCCATGACCACTTCCTGTTCCCTCACATCAATTCCCTGAGACTGCACCTCGAGGAGACACTGCGAAATGCGCTCGAAGCGCGGCTTGAGCGCCCTCCCCTTGTCCGTGAGCGACACGCGCCTGCTGCGTCCGTCGCTGGGACAACGACTGACCTCCACGTAGCCAAAGGCCACGAGCTTCTTCACGAGAGCCGTCACCGTGGACGGATCGCGCCTGCACGCCTGCGCCAGCTGTTGCATCGGCACCGGCTCGCCACCAAACAGGCACATGAGGATGTCACCATGCGAGGGGACGATCCCCGTGACGCCTTCCTGGGCAAGTAGGTCGATGAGACAGGCGTTCGCTGCCCTGAGCGTACGCGAGAGCGCGCTCACGAGCGTCGAGAAGGGCTGTGCCTGCTGCATCACGAGGCAAGCCCCTTCTCCACCACGGCGCCGACGGGGCACACGCTATGGCAATTGCCGCATTCGTCGCAGCGATTGCCCTTGATGGCATAGGGCGTACCGGGGACAATGGCCTTGTGCGTGCATGCCGCTGCGCATGCGCCGCATTCGGTGCAGTCATCGGTAATGTGAAAGCCCGCATCCACGAATGTCGCGCCGCCCCAGCAGAAGCGCTCGCGCTCAATCTTATGGTCCATGTGCACACAGTTGAAATCGTAGTTGTAGAGCTCGCCCCATGCGCTGTCGAGCACGAACACGACGGTCTCGGGGTACTTGTTGATATCATAGATGGCGACGTTGAAAAGCGGGCTTGCCGAGGCCTTGGCGTCGACTTCCTCGCGCGAAAGCTCACGCACGTGGCCGCTCACGCGTACCATGAAGCCGGGTTGGAAGTGCGGCATTTTGTCCTCGTCCCAGGTACAAGGTCCTTCAGTCTTCTCGCCGCTCACCGCGAGTTGCCCGCTGAGGGCCAACTGCCGGTAGAACGGCTTGCCACTCATCGTGCGCAAGTACAGGCCATCCGCGTCGTAGGCGAAGAAGTGCGCGATGCGCGCATCCACACCTCCGTTGCCGTCAGGCGTGGCGAAGGCACAGCATCCCACGTCCTCGAATAGCTCGTAGACCTCCCGTATTGACAGCATGTCAATCCTCCTTCTCTTGACCATACCTGTTGGCTAATGCCTCGGCGTAGCAGCGCATGAGGTCGACACCGAAAAGCTCGGTACAATCCTCGGACACGTTGGATACGCTGTTGGCGTCGATGAAGAACGCACCGTCGCCGGATTCGACGATGTCGAAGCTGCCGAAAAAGAAGTCCAACTCGGCAGCCGCCTTCGTGACATCCTCGAGAATCGCGGCGGGGCAATCATCGTACATCTCGTAAGTCGAACCAAAGCGGTAGGCGGAGAGCCCGTTATGCGCCACGCTGCGCTTGACGGCGAACAGCGGCTTGCCGACGACGACTTCCACCCGCGTGATAAAGCCCCATTCGGGCCGCACGTAGCGCTGCACCATGAACTCCATGTCCGGCGACGCCGCCAGGTGCGCTTCGAGCTCTTCCGGCGTCTCGACGATGCTCGTATGCGTGGTGCGCCCACCGCATACCGGCTTGACGATGGCGGGATATTCAACGGCCGCCACGTCAAGCGCGCCGTACTTGCCACGCGCATACAGCAGCGGCACGGCGATGCCCACATGGTCCAGAGCGTCCAGGGCACATCCCTTGTCTATCTCATAGAAGTGCGCAGCGGCGGGATTAACAAGCCCCGCGTCGTCCTGCTCAAGCTCGTCGATGAGGCGGGCCATATTGCGATGGGCGTCCTCGTGACCGCGAAAGAGCGCGCTCGCGAACACGCGGCTCACGAGCAAATCGCAGCTGAGGGCCCGCTCGACAGCATCGGGGAGCGTCATGTCGATCATCTTGACGCGGGCACCCGGAAAGGAGTGCGCGAGCTCGGCGGCGAGTTTGTGGTCGGACCATTCGTCGGACTCGTAGAGCACGGCTATGTTGCAAATGTCACATGGCACGAGGTCGCCTTTCGTTGATACTTTGATATCAAAATATTTGACACTCTACCACGGCCACGCGTCCCTGTCATCTTCGGGTTGCTATAATCTCCCTCGGTCACATCGCCGATTCATCTGGGAGCCCCGATTTGGAGACCGATCTCATATCGTTGTTCTGCATAGTCGCGGTTGCGCTTTTTGCCCCGATTATCTCGGCGCTCGTCCCCCGCAGGATGATTCCCGAGACCGTCTTCCTGCTCATCGCCGGCATGGTGCTTGGCCCAAACGTGCTCGCCATCGCGCAACCCGATGCGGCGATCACGCTGCTTTCGAATCTTGGCCTCGGCTTCCTCTTCCTTCTTGCAGGCTACGAGATTAACCCGCAGGAGCTTACGGGCAAGCAGGGCCGCCACGGTTTGCTGACCTGGGTCATCACCTTTGTCATCGCAATGGCGATCTGCATCGCGATGCCCGATTTCCAATCGAACCAGATTGGCTGGCTTGCCGCGGCAATTGCGCTCACGACCACGGCATTTGGCACGCTCGTTCCCATCCTGCACGAGCGCGGACTCGTGGGCACGCGTATCGGCAAGGCAATCTTCGCCTATGGAACCTGGGGCGAAATCGGACCGATCATCGTCATCGCGCTCATCCTGTCGACACGCAAGACTTGGATCACACTGGCAATCCTCGCGGCGTTCACGCTCATCGCCATCGCCGCCGCGGTGATACCCAAGCGCATCTGGGAAAACGGCATCCACCTTCCCAAGTTCTTCAAGAGCAATCGCGACACGAACGCCCAGATCGTCGTGCGCTTCGTCATGGTGCTGCTCGTCGGGCTCGTCACGGTCTCGGCCCTCTTCGACCTCGACATCGTGCTCGGCGCCTTTGCGGCTGGCTTCGTGCTCAGGTTCCTCGTGCCCGATGGCAACGCGGGACTCGAGCACAAGCTTAACGGAATCGGCTACGGCTTCTTCGTGCCGCTGTTCTTCGTCGTCAGCGGCATGGCGATCAACCCCGTGGCCGTGACCGAATATCCCTTGCTGCTCGTGGTGTTCATCGTCGCGCTCCTGGTCGTGCGCGCGACACCCATATACGTCGCCCTGCACGTCTCGCGCGAGACGCGTGACATGGACCCGCATAGCCGCGCCACCATTGCGCTGTATTGCACGGCGGCCCTGCCGCTCGTCGTGGCAATCACGAACATCGCAGTCAACGCGGGTGCCATGACGGCTGACATCGCATCCGTGCTTGTCGCCGCGGGAGGCATCACCGTCTTCCTCATGCCCCTTCTCGCCTCGATCGCGCTCAAGCGCATCAAGAATGCTTCGCATGCCAACGCCTGCCCCATCGAGGAGGACACCGATGAATGACGCGCCGGACGGTCAGACGAACTCCCTGAAACGCTGGCTTCTCCTCGCCCTCGAGTACCCCGCCGACGCCACGAAGGGTGGCAAGGTGCTCTGCGGCATCATCTACGCATGCATCATCGGAAACGCAATCCTGGTATGCGTCCCGGACGACTGGGGCTCGCTTGCCTACGATGACTTCGTGTTCGTATTCAACCTCATATCCGCCCCCGTCTTCACCTGCGAGTACATTGCGCGCATCTGGATCTCCGACAAGGTGCGGCCAAAGGTGACCCCGGCCAAGGCGCGCCTGAGCTACATGATGTCGCCCATGGGCATCGTCGACCTGCTCTCGTTCCTCCCCTCCTGGATCATGCTCTTCACCCCCATGTCGCCTGCGCTGCGCGACGCGGTCAGCATCATC
>CATLBX010000120.1 GCA_949879855.1 uncultured Coriobacteriia bacterium | reverse complement strand
GGGGGCAAACGACAGAGCGATGAGGCCCGAGCGACACCTCGGCACCCTGGATGTCACCGTCGAGCGCAACGCCTACGGACGGCAGCTCGCGAGCTTTTCGACGACCGCGCGCTTTGAGGGCATCGGCGACGTGCCCATGCGCTTCATCCGCGCCCCGCGCATCGTCAAGATGGGCGAAAACGTCATCGAGCTCGCCCGCATCGACGGGTCCATCGTCGCCGTGCGTCAGCGCAATCAGATTGCCACGGCATTTCATCCCGAACTCGGCGAAGACATGCGCATCCATGAGCTGTTCTGCGGATTGTAGAAACAAATGCCCCTTGTCATCTCGACCGGAGGCGCGTAGCGCCGAAGTGGAGAGATCTCGCCATAAGCTGCGCGGCGAGCCTGCTTTCCATCCTGAGCCGGAGCTCGCTGTAAGATTTCTCGACTGCGCTCGCTATCGCTCGCTTCGCTCGAAATGACAAGGGCCTGTACCCACTCGTGCACTTCGACTACATCCGGCGCAACCGACGCAATGTCGACGATAAATTTTACGTCGGCATTGCGTCGGATGCGTCGCGCTTGCCCCCCTGCGTTTCGCTTGCACGCTCGCGCATCTTGGGAGGCGTTGCAAACTCGTCGGCCCGCGCATCCATGGCGTGGACATGCTGCTCGGTATCCTTGAACGTTCTCTCCTGTGCCCCCTAGCCCAGCGACTTGATGACCTTCGCCGGTACGCCGCCAACGATGGTCATGGGCGGCACGTCCCTGGTGACCACGGCACCTGCCGCAATAACCGAACCATCCCCGATAGTGACGCCCTTGGTAATGGTGGCGTTAGCACCCACCCACACGTCATTGCCAATACGAATGGGCGCGCTGTGGAGGACGGCTCGTTTGGCCGGATCGAGGTCATGATCGAGCGTCGCCAGCACCACGTTATGGCCGAAGAGAACGTTATCGCCGATGAACACGCCGCCGTGGTCCTGCACGCGGCACCCGCTGTTAAAGAAGACGTTGCGCCCCACGTGGATGTTCTTGCCGAAGTCCGCCGTGAAGGGTGGGAAGATGCGAAACGCATCATCCACGGAACGCCCCGTCAGCTCCTCGAAAAGGCGCCGGATCTCGTCGAGGTCATGGTAGCCCGTGTTCATGGCGGCGGCCACGCGCAGCGCCTCCTGCGCCGCCTCGTGCATGACGGTCGCGTCCTCGGTACCGGGAACGATGTCAAGCCCCGCCTCCCGGTTGGCGCAAAACCGCTCGAGCTGCTCCTGCGTGATCATGTCTGCCTCCTCTGTCACGGGCCTGCATTCCCGTGTGTCTCTGTCGTGTTCGCACCTTTGTAACGCTTGAAGTGGACTTCAAGTCAAGCCGTCTGCCTCCGCACTTGCATTTCGCTTGCGCCCCAATGCATCTTGAGGGGTCATGCCACCAGGCCGCATGTCCCTCTTGCCTCAGCCCGCAAGCATCTTGCCGAAGCGCTTGTGCAGGCGCATGACACTGGCGTACTCGATGATGTCACGAACCGCAAAGCCAGCGACGAGCGGCACCCACCACAGCGGCGTCTCGAAGGACGGCAGGAAGAACATGCAGGCCGACAGGAACACGGCTACGGCGACGATGCCATGACCCACGCCAATGGAGCGCGACAGCGCGTCCTTGGCAACGAGAAGCGCCGGCTTGACCTGCTCGTCAGAAGTCTGGGCGATGTCGTAGACGGAGCGACGCACGAGGGTGCGCAGGTTATAGAGCTCGTAGCTGGGAGCAATGGCGATGCGGTTTCCATGCATCATGAACCACACGGCAAGCGCAATGAGCGTGAGGGTGATGCCATCGGACACCTCGTAGGCAGCGGAACCCGAGTCAATGAAGATCGCGTTGACGTTATGGGCGTCTTGGGGATGGATGCTCTGCGTGAGCACCTGGACGGCAATGGCGGCGACGATGAGGACGATGCCAACGCGCCTGAGCTTTCCGCCCCGAGCCCTCGCACCTTGAAGCGCAGCCTCGTCGGTCCTTTGCCTCAAATAAGGATGGGCCTGGCGGAAGGCCGCATCATCCTCGTGCGCCTTCCTGAGAATCGCAATGCCCGCGATAAGCACTATGAAGAACAAGGTCATGGCGACCACATGGCTCTGGGCGTAATTGGTATCGACGAACTCCTTCGTGAGAATGCCCAGCAGGCGATCGAGGAAGCTGCCCACGACCGTGCCGTCAGATCCAAAGGAATACGTGACGAGGGCCCCGAAATGCATGGCGGCAAATGCCAGGACGATTAAGGCGGTACCCAGTGGCTCGAGCACGGCCTGGCGCTGACGAAACGCGGCGAAACCGCAGCGCAGCTCAATATCATGGGCTTGCGTTTCGACGGAAGCCTCTACGTCTGATGAGCCCGTCATGGCAACCAGCATCCCTTTCTTCTAAGCCAGCCCAGCTGCCGCCAGGTCCTGCGAGACGAGCCAGCGAAGATAATCGGATCGCTTGAATCCGAGCTCGTCGGCCCGCGCATCCATGGCGTGGATATGTTGCTCGGTATCCTTGAACGTGATGGTTTGCAAGGGCTCGCCGAACTTGAGGGGGCGGCCATATACGACCTCGCCCACCGGCTCTCCGGGGACCTCGCCGCGCTCGTAGGGAGCAGCCCACTCCTCAACGTCAGCTTGGGATATGCCGAAGCGCTCCTCAATTTCCTCTGCGGTCATCATCGTGCTCTCCTCTGCATGTCAAGCTCTCTCATCATCTTCTCCGAAGGTGGCATCATGGCATGAAAAATCAGCATCACGCACCCAAGATCCTTACCCACCATTTGAACAAGAGCTCCACGCCTCGTCGCACCTATGGCGGCCACTTCGTCTTCTCGCGGGGCGGCCCGCCTTTGCCTGGCTATGAAGTTTTCCCACGCATACAGGATGTCTTCCTCGGCAATCCCGTGTTTCAAGACATGGGGATGCACTACAAGCTCAAACATGGCCAAGCGCATTTCGTATTACATAAGTATACGGGTTTACAGCAGGTTGCACAATGACCTCCTCATTTCGAATGGCTGTCCTTGCATTTCGCTTGCGCCCCAATGCATCTTGGTGTCATGCGCGCCACGTGACACGACGGCGGGCCTATACTCTCCCTCGAGAAAGGAAGGCCCCATGAGAATCGACATCGAGACGGACGCAACCCTCGCCGAGACCGAGGTCCTGCTGCGCTGCAGGGCCGTGGACGAGTCCGTCGCCGCCATCGTCGCAAGCTTGCGCATGCATGAGCGCAGGCTCACCGGTACAAGCGACGGCGAAACGTGCATCGTGCCCGCCGGCGAAGTGCTCTACATCGAGTCCGTGGACGGGCGCTGCTTCGCCTACACGAGCGCGACGGTCCTCGAGATGCCACTGCGCCTCGTCGAGCTGGAAGAGCGCCTGACAGATGCAAGCTTCGCGCGCGTCGCCAAGAACTGCCTCGTCAACCTGAGCCGCGTCGTGGGGCTGCGCCCGTATGTGGGCAGCCGGTTGCTCGCACGCCTCGACAACGACGAGGAAATCGTCATCTCGCGAAAGTACGCAGGCGAAATCAAACGTCTGCTGGGCGTTTAGGAGGAGATTGCCATGAGTTCGAAAATTATCGACACCGAGAGGAAGGGCGCCGGCGAGGTCATGCGCATGCTCTGCGTCAACTTCTGCATCGCGTTCACCATCTTCATGCTCATGAGCATGGTGTTCGGCATGATATTCGCCAATGAGGAGGCCAAGGCGGGCATCGTGTACTGCTGGACCATCGCGCTCGCCATGCTCGTCGCGGTGGTGTTGCAGCTCGTCTTCTTCACCCCGCTCGTCATCAAAAAGCTGGGATACGGCCCGCGCGTCGCGCTGTTCGGCATCTGCTTCTACGTCGTACTCGCGCCCCTTGCCGTCGCCTTCGACTGGTTTCCCGCCGCCATGCCGGAGGCCTGGGTGAGCTTCACCGTCATCTACCTCGTGATCCTGGCGCTACTCTCCGCGCTGTTCACGGCGCTGTACCGTCGGCAGACCAAGCGCCTCAACGAGATGCTCGCGAAGTACAAGGAGAAGCGCTAGCCTCGGCTCATGCCCGGTGGCCCTACGCCCCGAAGAGCTCGACCGCGGCCTTCATCTTGTCCACGATCTTGACGCCGAAGGGACAGCGCGATTCGCAACCGTGACAGGCAAAGCAATCCCTGGCGGTGGCGTCCATGTCGAGGTAATGGGCTCGCACCGATTCCGGCACCGTATCCTGCGATGCGGCCAGGTCGTAGAACTTGTTGACCATGGCGATGTTGATGCCGACGACGCAGGGCTGGCAATGGCCGCAGTAGGTGCATTGTCCCGCATAGGAATGGGCCGGCGCGTTGGCGAGCACGCTCGCGTAGTCGAGCTCGTCTTCCGCGGCGTCCTCGTAGACCAGGGCCTCGACGGCCTGCTGGGCGTTCGAGACGCCGGCCATGACGCTCGCCACAGCGGGGCGCGTGAGGCAGTAGTGAATGCACTGCGCGGGAGTGAGCGCGACGCCAAACGGAGACTTCTCCGCATCGAGCAGGCGTCCGCCCGCATAGGGCTTCATGACCGTGATGCCCACATCCTCGCGCTCGCAGGTCTCGTAGAGCTCGGCGCGGACCTTCTCGATGCCCGAAAGCCCCGCGTCGTAGGACTCCTCGAACAGCGTGTTGATGTCCTCGGAGGCCGGCAGCATGTCGAAGGCCGGATTGATGCTGAACATGATCATCTCGACGATGCCGGACCTTGCCGCCAAGAGCCCTACCTCGGGGTTGTGGGTGGAAAGGCCGATATGCTGGATGGTACCCGCATCGCGCAGCCTGAGCACGTAGTCGAGGAACTCGCCTTCCATGATGGAATGGTATTCGGCGACCTCGTCCACGTAGTGGATCATGCCCAGCTCGAAACTATTGCTTTTGAGGCGCCTGAGCTCGTCTTCGAACGCGGGGATGACCTTGTCCATCTCGCGCGTGCGCACGTACTGGCCATCCTGCCAGGTGGACCCGATGTGGGCCTGGACGATCCACTGGTCGCGATTGGGGGCGACCATCTGGCCCAGGGCATCGCGAACGTCAGGGTCACTCATCCAGCAGTCGACGATGTTGACGCCGCCATCGTTGAGCACGTCCATGACCTCGCGTCGCGTCGCAGGGGACATCTCCCCTATCCACTCGGCGCCAAAGCCCACCTCGCTCACGCGAAGTCCCGTCTTGCCCAGGGTCCTGTACCTCATCGGCCCTCCATCGTC
>CATLBX010000119.1 GCA_949879855.1 uncultured Coriobacteriia bacterium | reverse complement strand
TGACGGCCTTGAGGGAATCGGGGGACATGCGCTCGTTGCCCCGCGTCGCCTCTTCGCCGAAAGCCGGGACATCATCTGGCGTGAAGGCCGGCGTCTCTCCCGCCTTCAACGCATCGATTGCGGCAAGAATCGTCTCCCTATTCATGGTTCCTCCCAAGCGCCGAAGAATGTATTATTTCATGGCGAAGATAATACCACAGGAAAGAACGGGGATGGATCCGATACGCCGTTTCCGGCAAGAACCATCCCCATCTCGCAATCTCACACGTTTCTAGAAGGTGTACCCCGTTCCGTGGATGACGGGACCATCATAGGGACGAAACTCCCCATCCTCGAAGCTGAACAGCTCCTTGGTCTCGGGAATCCACCAGATGCGCAGCGTCGCGGGAGAATATCCGTATTCGTCGCACGTAATGGATTCGCCGTTACGGACGCCACCGCGAACGATGCCCTCGCGCCTCATGCGCTCTTCCCTTCGAACAGCCCGGACTAGTGATGGCAGGTGTTATCGACGGTCATCTTCTCAACGTTACCCTGGGCGATGAGCTGGGCGACGTCGCCGACCTTCGGCGTCTCGTTCTCGAAGTACACGTCGATGCCCGCCTCGGTAAAGCCCATGAAGGGGCGCATGCCCATGCCAGCCGCGACGATGGCGTTGGCGCCCGCGTCGGCAAGCAGCATCACGGGGCGCAGGCAGCCACCTTCCTCGTGCGGCGGATTGTCGATGGTTTCGACGGCACCGATGGAACCGTCTTCGATGGTCACGAGGGTGAAGCAGTCGCATTTCCCGAAATGGCCGCTGCGCTCGGAATCGAGACCGGCCGTGCCCATGGTGGGAACCGCAAGTTTGATGGTGCTCATAATGGTGCTCCTGATCGACGGGATGTATGTTCGCAGACAAGTATAGGCCGACGGGATGCGAGGCTTCGCAACGGTTCGATAACGGGTGGCGTTACTCCCCTGCCACGCCATAGGCCAGCAGCTCGTCGACGGTGACGAACTTGTATCCCTGTTCCTTGAGTTGCGGCAGGGCGATGCGCAGGGCCTCGACGGTCTGGCTGCGCTCTCCACCGCCGTCGTGCATGAGCACGATCTGACCAGGTTGCACGGAGAGAATGCGCTGGACGATGGCGTCGACGCCAGGACGGCTCCAGTCGAGCGTATCGACATCCCAACCGAGCTCGGCGGTGACATGGGAGGCGAGCGTCTCAACCATCGGGCCGTAGTAGTTGCCGCCCGGCGCGCGCATGACATGGCTCACCTGATAGCCGAGCACGTCCTCGATTGCGTCAAAGCCCTTGGTTACCTCGGCGATTTGCTCGTCAGTGGACATGAGCGTCATGTTGACGCCCTGGCCAGAACCGTCCGCATGGTCGTAGGAATGGGTCGCGACCTGGTTTCCGGCCTCGGCAATCTGCTTGAGCACCGTGGCGTTGTCCTTGCACTGATTGCCGATGACGAAGAAGGTCGCATGCGCGTCGTTTTCGTTGAGGATGTCGAGTATCTGACGCGAGCTTTCGGGCCACGGACCATCGTCAAAGGTCAGCGCGATGACCTTCTCGCCGTCTGTATCGGGGCTATAAGCCGTGAAGCCGGAGTTGACGGGTTGCTCGATGACACTCGTGACCGTCTTTCCCGACACCTTGCCCGTCCGCACCGACTGCACGCCATCGACGCCCGTCGAATACAAGTGCACGGAGCCCTTGTAGTACGAGTCGGGGGTCGCCGTCATCGTGGATGCCCCGTAGGGCAGGCGCGCCGTCGTCTCCTCGTACTCCTCGGTGACGTCGGCTCCGTCCTCGATGACCACAGCGGCGCCTTTCGCGACACGCGCCTGCGGGTCGTTCGTCGCCTCGCCATCGATGGTCGCCGAAAGGAGGTCTCCCTCGCCCTGCTTTGCCACGCTGCCGTCAACGGCAAGGAGATCACCCGCAGCAGGCGTCGCGTGGCCATCGTCAACGAGCTTCTGGAGAGTCGAGTTCGCCGCGACGCTCACGGTCTTGCCGTTCACGCTCACGTCATACATGGGCGGAAAGAAGACGAGCCAGACGGCCACCGCGATAGCGGCGAGAACGAGCGCGATGATGACGAGGATACGCTTGCTGCCATGCTTCTGGAACGCCGCGGCATTGCCACTCGAGAGCGAATATGATGCCATGCCGCTCACGTAGGCATCGTGATGGCGCGCGGGCACTTGCAGGTACGGTGCGTCCTGGCGTGCGCGTCGCGTTGCGGAGGTGTTGCGCGAGCGCGTGTTGGACGCGGGCGCGCGGTGCGAGGTGTCCGGACGCGTCACGCGTGGGCGCGAAGAACGGACGGGCGTCTGGCGAGGCATCCCCGAACGCTGGGGTTCCTGGCGTTGACTGCGCGGACGGGAGTCATCCCGGACGGGACGCCGTTCGCTCGCATCGTCACGGGAGCGTGCCGCGTAACGGTCACGCGAGTAACGGTTCATGTCATCTGGCGAGGGCCTTCTCGGCCTGCTGTCCTGCACGTTCAACCTCCGATATCGCCATTGGGATGCTTCTGCCAGCCGTTCTCGAGACACAGCACGATGACCTCGTCATCGGTCACGGTATTGGAGTACAGCCCCCTGCTGATGCGACTTGCCTGCGTCGTGTACAGGATGTTCGAGGAGAAGAATGCCTGGGGCGTCTCGGTCGTGGCGACCTCTCCATCGAAGAGCAACGAGACGCAGGTGGCATACTCGGCGCAGAACTTGAGGTCCTGGGATGCGATGACGATGGCAACGCCCCGCTTCGCGAGCTCGTGCAGGAGTTTGCCCAGCTTGCGCTGCGCGAAGAGGTCGATGCCCTTGGTTGGCTCGTCAAGCAGAAGGACGGCCGTCTCGCACATCATGGCCTTCGCGATTGCGGCAAGTTGCCTCTCGCCATAGGACAGGACACGGGGATCGGCATCCAGATACGCGAAGATGCCCAACGTCTTCGCGAAGTCGTTCACGTAGCGATCGATGTCCTCCTGCGAGAAGTGCCTGCCCGCGACGAGCTTCTCGAGTTCGTCGCGTACGGTGCCCTTCGTGAAGAACCCGTCAAGGTCCTGGGGTAGCAGGGCGACCTCGTAGGCACATTGGCCCGCCTCGACCCAGCGGCCCCGCCTGCTGTCATGTATCGAAACGTGTCCCTGCGCGGGAGACAGGACACCTGCAGCCAGCTTGAGCATGGTCGACTTGCCGGAGCCGTTTGCGCCGACGATGGCGTGGACGCCTCCCTTTGCGATGGAGAGCGAGACGTTTCTGAAGAGCTCGTGCGCGCCATCGTAGCTAAAGCAGAGGTCATCGAACTTCAGGACGGATTGTTCGGGAAGTCCCCTCATGCGCTTGTCGGGAAGATGGCGCAAGGCGGCCCCTCGTGCCTCGCACTCCGCCTTCATCCAATCGCGCGCCTCGCCGACGCTGAGCGGGAATTCGCACGAGTCGGATTGGGGATGCACGCCGTGATAGATGCGAACCGACGAGGGAAGGGCATAGGCGAACTGGTCGTTTCCCAAGTAGAGCGAGCACGCGACTTCGCGGGGCGTGCCAACGTGACGAATGCGACCCCCATCCATGATCGCGACCATGTCGGCCGTCGGATACACCTCGTCGAACGTGCGCAGGCTCATGATCACCGTGACCTTGAGCTCCGCATTGAGGTCATGGACGATGGAGAGGAAGGTCGATGCGGTGACGGGATCGAGCTGCGAGATCGGGTCATCGAAGACGAGCACGCGCGGGTTGAGCACCATGGCCGACGCGATCTTGAGGAGCTGCTTCTGGCCGTTGGAAAGCTCGGCGACATCGCGGTCGAGCCAGTTCGAGATGCCGAAGTACGCCGTGGCCTCGGCAATGCGCGAGCGCATGGTCGACTGTTCGCAGTTGATGCTGACAAGGCCACGCGAAAGCTCGTCGATCACCTTTCCCGAGCCGATTTGGGCATCGGGTTTCTGGGTGACGAAGGCGATCTTGCTCATCCACGAAAATGGGCTCATGTCCTCAAGAGGAACACCATCAATCAGGATGGATCCTGAACGCTTGCCATCAGGCAGCTCGCAGCAAGCGAAGTGACTGAGCAGGGTGCTCTTGCCCGAACCACTCTTTCCACCCAGGAGCAGCAGCGAGCCGGGAGTGATATCCAAGCTCACGTCCTCGAGAGCGGGCTTGGATGCATGGGGATAGGTGAAGGTCAAGTGCTCGATCTCGATATGCGCCATGTCTACCCCCGCAACGTACAAGGTCAGCGCCATCAGGACGCTCGACGGCATTTTTGCCCAGAAAATTATACGCGCAGATATCCGGTATGCCCACGTCGTTTCCCTTAACTTCCCCTTACGGCAAGCAAAACGTCACGAACATGAATTCGCCGAGCTAGACCCTACGCGTACCGGATTGTGCTCCGCCACGCATTTCCGCTGTGGCAGATGCGCTATGCTATTGCTTTATGTGGCTTTCACACATATATGCAAGATCACCCAAGAAGAGAGGAAGACATGGAGAGAACATTCAAGTCGATGGATGGCAACACCGCCGCCGCCTACGTGTCCTACGCGTTTACGGAAGTCGCGGCCATCTACCCCATCACCCCGTCAAGCCCCATGGCAGACCTCGTCGACCAATGGTCTGCGCACGGGACCAAGAATATCTTCGGTACCGAGGTGAAGGTCATCGAGATGGAGTCCGAGGGCGGTGCCGCCGGTGCCGTGCACGGCTCGCTCGGAACGGGTGCCCTCACCACCACGTATACGGCATCCCAGGGCCTGCTCCTCATGATTCCCAACATGTACAAGATTGCCGGCGAGCAGCTGCCGGGCGTCTTTCATGTGAGCGCACGCACGCTCTCGAGCCACGCACTCAACATCTTCGGCGATCATTCCGACGTCATGAGCTGCCGCCAGACCGGCTTTGCCATGCTCGCCGAAAGCAACGTCCAGGAAATCATGGACCTCGCGCCGGTCGCCCACCTTTCCGCCATCAAGGGTCACATGCCCTTCCTCAACTTCTTCGATGGCTTCCGCACCTCCCATGAGGTGCAGAAGGTCGCCCAGTGGGATTACGCCGACTTGGCGGACATGGTCGACATGGATGCCGTGAAGTCGTTCCGCGACCATTGCCTCAATCCCGAGCATCCCCACACGCGCGGCTCGCACGAGAACGACGATACCTTCTTCCAGCATCGCGAAGCGTGCAACGCCGCCTATGACGAGCTCCCCGCCATCGTCGAGGAGTACATGGGCAAGATCAACGAGAAGCTCGGCAACGACTACGGCCTGTTCAACTACTATGGTGCTCCCGATGCCGATCGCGTCATCATCGCCATGGGCTCGTTCTGCGACGTGACCGAGGAAGTCGTCGACTACCTCAACGCCCACGGCGAGAAGGTCGG
>CATLBX010000118.1 GCA_949879855.1 uncultured Coriobacteriia bacterium | reverse complement strand
GACCCTCGTCCCAGTCCAACCCGAGCCATCTCCTGGCGCGGATAATGAGGTCGATGTTCTCCTTCGTGGAGCGTTCCGGATCGGTGTCCTCGATGCGCAGAACGAAGGTGCCACCCGTCGCACGCGCGAACGCCCAATTGTAGATGGCGGTACGCGCACCACCGATATGCAACTTGCCCGTCGGCGACGGGGCAAAGCGAACTCGAACCTCACTCATGATGCCCTCAACCCTTCCGATGAGACAAACGTGCCTGACCAAACTGTCTCATATTTTGCTGGTACCAATTGATAATGAGACAAACCTGTCTGACCAGATTGTCTCATAAGAGAGAGGGGACAACGCATGCGCGCCATCCCCTCTCCTCATTCGTGCTGATTGACGTCAGCTTTACTCGCCAAGCTCGATGCGGGCAAACTCGACGACCTTGATGTCGTCGCCGATTTCCTTGGCGCACTTGGCAATGTAGGCGCCGACGGTCGTGTCCGGATCCTTCACGAACTCCTGCTCGACGAGGCAGTTCTCCTTGTAGAACTTCTCCATGCGGCCCGTGGCGATCTTCTCCTGGATGTTCTCGGGCTTGCCGGACTCGGCGGCCTGGGCCTTGTAGATCTCGAACTCGTGCTCGCGGATGTCCGCCGGCACGCTGTCCTTGTCGAGCGAAACGGGATTGGTCGCCGCGATCTGCATGGCGACGTCCTTGCCCATGGCCAGGAAACGCTCATCGGTAGCCGTGGCCTCGTTGTTGAAGGTGAAGCCCACGAGCACGCCGATACGGCCGTTCATGTGGATGTAGGGAACCAGGGCGCCCGTGCCGTCGATCTCGAGACGCTTGAAGTTCGAGATCTGCATGTTCTCGCCGATGATGTGAATGGCCTCGGTAAGCGTGTCGCCGACCTTCTCGCCCTCGTACTCGCTCTCGAGGAGCTCGTCGACGTTAGCGGGGTTGCCATGGACCACGGCACGCGTGAAGGTGTCGCAGTAGTCCTGGAACTTGTCGGTGAGCGCGACGAAGTCGGTCTCGCAGTTGACCTCAACGACGGCACCCTTGCGGGCATCCTTCTTGCAGACGGCGACGTTGACACGACCCTCGTTGGTGGCGCGGCCGGCCTTCTTGGCAGCCTTGGCAAGACCGTGGGTGCGCAGCACGTCGACGGCCTTCTCGAAATCGCCCTCGGCCTCGGTGAGGGCCTTCTTGCACTCCATCATGCCAGCTCCGGTGGCCTCACGGAGCTCCTTGACCATCTTTGCGGTAATCTCTGCCATTATTCTGCAACCTCCTCGGTCGTCTCTTCGATTTCTTTGATGGTGGACTCGGAAACCTCGACACGCTCGGAAACCTCGGGCTCCTCGGCAATGGCGGGGACTTCCTTGTTCTCGTCAGCACTACCAGCGGTCATCTCCTGCTCGGTGACGGTCACGCCGGAACCGGCGATGAGGGCATCGGCGGCAAGCTGGCACAGGAGGTTGACCGAACGAATGGCATCGTCGTTGGCGGGGATGCCGTAATCGATATCGTCGGGATCGGCGTTGGTGTCGATGAGGCCGACGATGGGGATGTGCAGGCGATGGGCCTCGCGCACGGCGTTGTCCTCGTGCTTGGTGTCGACGATGAACAACGCGTCGGGCAGGTCATGCATGTTGCGGATGCCGCCCAGGGCGAGCTCGAGCTTGGTGTGTTCCTTGTTGAGACCGGCCTGTTCCTTCTTGGTGTAGGCGTCGAAACGGCCGTCGGCCTTCATGGCCTCGATCTCCTCCATGCGCTGGACGCGCGTGCGGATCGTGGCGAAGTTGGTGAGCATGCCGCCCATCCAACGGTAGTTGACGTAGGGCATGCCACAGCGCTCGGCAGCAGTCTTGATGGGCTCCTGGGCCTGCTTCTTGGTGCCGACAAAGAGAACCTTCTTGCCGGCGGCGCCAAGGTTCATGAGAAAGCTGTACGCATCGTCGATGGCGTAAAGCGTCTTCTTGAGATCAAGGATGTAGATGCCGTTGCGCTCGCCGAAGATATAGGGCTTCATCTTCGGGTTCCAGCGGCGGGTCTGGTGACCGAAGTGAACGCCGGCCTCCAGAAGGGACTTGATGGACACAGTTGTAGCCATTGTGGGTAAACCTCCAGTTTTCGTTAGTCCTCTGCTCGGATCATCGCCGTGCTGCCCGCAACCCCCACCGGGGCCACTAGCGGGGCGGCTCCCCTCGCATGTGAAATAAAAGCTACTGCCATGCGTTTTCGCACAGCTTGCCAATTCTATCTCTGCGCCAAGGCAGGTGCAAGGATTTGTTTTGTGATGTGTCAGGGGGTCGGGCACCGTGGTACATCCGACATCCAAGCCCGTCACCGAACGGAAAGAAAAATCTTCTTGAATCTTAAAGTTAATTTAGGATAACTTTAGTTAGACAATGATAACTTTCCATTATGGAACACGATTGCAGAGGAGAACACGTTGAACAAGCCCGCGAAATCAGAGAGAAGCCGCATGGCATCCCACCTATGGGCAGTCGGAGGTTTCATCAGCTTTGGCCTCGGAGCCCTCGGAGCGGCCCTACCCCTCATCCCGACCACCCCGTTCATTCTACTGGCTGCATTCTGCTTCGCCCGGAGCTCGCAGAAGCTCAATGCATGGTTCCAATCCACGAAGCTCTACAAAACGGTATTCGAGGGGTTGCTCACCCGCAAGGCGATGACACTATCTGCCAAACTCAAGCTCCTGGCCCCCATCACCGCGTTGCTTGCCGTCTCGTTCATCCTCATGGAGTCGGTACCCGTGGGCCGAGCCATCGTCACCGTCATATTCATCGGCCACATCATCTACTTCGGGTTCGTCGTGAAGACGGAGCGTCCCAAATTGACGACGATGCCCCAACAGGCAACCCAGGAGGACTAGCATGTTCGACAAGCGCCTATTCGTCCTGGTTCCCAGCGCAAAACGCCACATCATCACAGGCGTCATCCTGCAATGGGTGGCACTTATGGCAAACATTGCGCTCTTCATCCTCATCGGTCTGTTCCTGCAGCAGCTCCTCGAAGCCACCGCGAGCCCTGCGAGCGTGACAATACTCGTAGGCGTTGCCACCATCGCCATGACCGTGCGCTTCGTCTGCCAGATGATGGCGCAGCGCATGGGGCAGAAGACGGCGGCCGTGGCAAAAAGCACTGTCCGGCAGGAGGTCTATGACAAGCTCATGCGCCTGGGGCCGTCCTACCGCGAGTCCATCGCCACGGGCGAGGCGCTCCAAATCAGCGTCGAGGGCGTGGAGCATCTGGAGAGCTACTTCGGCTCCTACCTACCCCAATTGTTCTATGCGGTTATGGCCCCGATCACGCTCTTTGCATGCCTGGCGCCACTCTCGCTTCCCACCGCGGCCGTGTTGCTCGCATGCGTGCCGCTCATACCCCTCTCGATCGTGGCCGTGCAGAAAATCGCGAAGCGCGTGATGAACGATTACTGGGAGTCGTACACCGACCTTGGACAGATATTCCTCGAAAGCATCCAGGGCCTCACGACATTCAAGGTGTTCCAAGCCGACGAGGCGCGCCACGAGGCGTTGAACGAAGAGGCCGAGACCTTTCGCCGAGCAACCATGCGTCTTTTGAGAATGTAGCTGAACTCCATCACGGTCATGGACCTCTTCGCGTTTGGTGGCGCCGCGCTCGGCATCATAGTGGCGCTGACGCAGCTGGCTTCGGGAGCCGCCTCCTTCGGAGCCGTCTTCTCCATCATCTTCCTCTCGGCGGAGTTCTTCCTCCCACTGCGCACGCTCGGCTCGTTTTTCCATACGGCGATGAGTGGCATGGCCGCAGCCAACAAGATGTTCAAGCTACTCGACACTCCCGAGCCCGCCGAAGGGACGATGGCCGTCGACCCGCATCGTGCGGATATCGAATGCATCGGCGCGGGCTATTCGTACGACGGCAGGCGCACGGCACTCGAAAACGTCGACATCCACATCCCTCAGGGCGGCTTCGTCGGCATCGTCGGCGAAAGCGGTTCGGGAAAGTCCACGCTAGGCAACATCATCTCGGGATCTCTCAGCGCATACGAAGGGAGTGTTCTCATCGGCGGCGTGGACTTGCGGGAGATTTCGAGCAGCTCCCTCAAGAAAACCATCACCTACGTGCCATTTGCCAGCTATCTCTTCGAAGGAACGGTACGCTCCAATCTCATCCTCGCAAAGCCGAACGCAACGGACGACGAGCTCTTGGAGGCGTTGCGCCGCTGCAAGCTCGACGGCTTCGTGCAGGCTCGTGGCGGGCTGGATGCCCCCATAACTCCCGAGGGATCGAACCTCTCGGGTGGCCAGCGTCAACGCATGGCCATGGCCCGGGCGCTGCTCCACGACACCCCCGTGTACGTGCTTGACGAGGCGACCTCTAACATCGACGCGGAGAGCGAAGCCGCCATCATCGAGCTGGTCGGCGAGCTGGCTGCCACGAAGACGGTCATCATGATCACGCATCGCCTGGCCGCCCTGAAAGGTGCCGACATTATCTACGTTCTTGACAGCGGGCGAGTCGTCGAATCGGGCACGCATGCCGGCCTCGTCGCACGTCAAGGCACCTATGCACGGCTCTGGGAGCATCAGGCGTCTCTTGAGGCGTTCACCCACGCGGCAAGCGAGACAGAGCGTGTCAAACGGGAGCTTCACGATATCGAGATACCCGGTGACCGTGACGAGGCATCGGATGCGACGCCCGGCCTTGGGAAGCAAGCGCAGCGCAGGTCGCACCTCGCCGTGATGTTGGCCCTCGTCAAGCTGACGAAGCCGCTGCTTCCCGTCATGTTGCTTGCCATCGTATTGGGCGTGGCCGGATTTGCCGCGGCCATCTTCCTCACGGTGTTCGCGGCCTATGGCCTGCTCGACCTCAGCGCGGGCTTCGCGGGGATCGGATGGGTTGCCGCATGCGTGGCAGTCGCCATCTGCGGAATCGTGCGTGGTCCCTTGCGCTACGGCGAGCAGCTCTGCAATCACTACCTCGCATTCAAGACGCTCGCCCTGGTTCGCGACCGTCTGTTCGCCGTCATGCGCAAGCTCGCGCCCGCGAAGATGGAGGGGCGGAACAAGGGCAACCTCGTGTCCATGATAACCTCGGACGTGGAGCTACTGGAGGTGTTCTACGCCCACACCCTCTCGCCCATCGCCATCGCCTTGCTCGTATCTGCGGGCATGACCATCTTCATGGCCTTTCTCTCACCCGCCCTGGCCGCATTCGCGTTGTTCTCCTACCTCGTAGTCGGCGTGGGAATACCCTTGGTTTCATCAAGGGCATCGAAGTCACTCGGTCGTGGGGGTTGGCATGGGAACGCGAAACGCAAAAAAGGAGAGGGTGTGAGCCAAACAGCGGATACACCAAAAAAACCCGGAGGGAGGGGGAGGGAGGGGGAGGGGGAGCGAACGCACACA
>CATLBX010000117.1 GCA_949879855.1 uncultured Coriobacteriia bacterium | reverse complement strand
ATGTTCTGCATGGAGCTTCTCACGTCGAGCGCCTGGGCGCGCGAGATGCGCGGCACCATGTCCATGGCCAGCGCCGTGATGCCCATGCTCTCGAATTTCTCGATATCGGCCGGGTTTGCCCCGGGATTCATGCGCGAGATGAGCACCGCACCCTTCTTCATGAGCTTGAGCTCGGCATCGGGCGGTGTGTCAAGACACAGCACGATGTCGCTTCCCCAGGCAGTTGCCGCGTCAACGATCTCTGCCCCCGCGGCGAGGTAGCCATCGTCGAAGAAGCTCGCACGCTCGCCGGCGCTGCGTTCGACCACGACCTCGTAGCCAAGCTTCTTGAGCTTGGTCACGGTGTCAGGAGAACCGGCGACCAGCGGCTGGTCGGCGAAGGGCTCCTTCGGGATTCCTATCCTCATATCTCTCCTCCTTCCATAGTTCCCATATAGAACCCCGCGATAATAGAAAAATGCAGCACGGGTCTTGTTGACCCATGCTGCATTTCAGGCACACATTTTTGTGCACGAGGCACAATTCGAGAATTACTTGGCGGTATAGCCGCCATCAACGCAGAGCGTCTGGCCGGTAACATACGCGGCTTCCTCGCTCAGCATGAACACCGTCGCGTTGGCATGATCCTCGGGCAGACCGAGGCGCGGATAGGCGCAATCGGCACGCTCGGCAGCCTCTGCCTCGGGATACTGCTCGAAAATCTTGCGCACGTTTTCGGTCACGGTTGTCACCGGGCACACGCAGTTGCAACGAATCCAATCATGGGCAAATTGAATAGCCACGGCACGGGTTAGGGCAATCATGCCGCCCTTGGAGGCCGTATAGCCATTCGTGCCGCACTGGGCCGTGAGACCGGCAACCGAGCCGATGTTCACGATGCTGCCACCGCCCGCTTCCTTCATATACGGAATAACCGTGTACATGCCGAGGAACGGACCGGTCAGGTCAACGTCAATGAGCTTATACCAGTCCCAGTCAAGGTCCATGTCATCAAGACCCTGGCACCTCTGAGAAAGTGCAGCGCAGTTGACCAAGCCATTGAGCTTGCCGAATGCAGCCTTGGCCGCCTCGGCGCATTCTTTCCAGGAATTCCTGTCGGTCACATCGAGATGCTGGAACTGAACGTCGTAGCCCTTCTCGCACAGCTCGGCCGCATGGGCCTCGCCTTGCTCGTCCATAACATCGCCAATCATGACCTTCGCGCCGTGTTCAGCGCACTTGTTGACGATCTCGGCACCAATGCCATTGGCACCGCCCGTCACGATGACGCACTTGTCACTCAACCTACCCATGACGTGCTCCTTTCCGAAGGCGCCTATTCGGCCCTCTTGTCCCTGTAGAACAGCCAGCACACGAGCATGACGATGGCGAACACGACCACTGCACGCAGCGGCATGAACAGATCGGCGTTCATGAGCGCGCCCAGGATGGCGTTGAAGATGGTGCCGGCGCAGATCTGGCCGAACGAGATGAACGCGACGCCAACGGCGATATCAGCCGGCTTCATGAACACGGATGGCCACGAGAAGGTGACCACCTGGTGCACGGCCTGACTCACGCCGAGCAAACCGTAGAGGACGCAAAGCAGGATGAGCGGCGTGCCGGGCGCAACCGTCCAGAGAATCGCGCCCACGATGAGAGCAACGAAGGTCTCCACGGCAACGAGCGTCTTGGCCTTCTGGGTCTTGGCGAAGATGGCACCCATGAAGCTCGTGGCGATAATGCACACGAGGCTATTGGCCATGATGGGCAGCGAGCTTTCCGTCGCGGACATGCCCAGGCCCTGCTGCAAAATCGTCGGCAGGAACAGCGACGAGGAGCAGATGGCCGAGAAGCACACGCCGAGGAAGAAGATCATCATGAAGTTCTTGTTGCCGAACAGCTTGCTCGGGAAGATGGGGTCGGCGGCCTTGCGCTCGATGAGCACGAGCACGATGAGGAAAACCACGGTCGCGGCAAACATGCCGATGATGACCGGATCGCCCCACTCGTAGGCAGTGCCGCCCCAGGCAAGCGCCAGGGAGAACGGGATGAGCACGAGGGCGAGCATGATGGAACCGGCGATGTCCAGACCCTTGCCATCGTTGACCTTCTCCTGCACGTTGGGGACGAAGAGCATGAGCACGAAGGACAGCGCCGCCGCCGCGATGGTCACATACAGCGCCCAGTGCCAGGTAAGCAGGTCCACGAACAGACCGGAAACCGGGGCGGCGATGAGTGCCGCTATGAAGCCGAAGGTCTGCATGAAGCCATTCATGCGCGGGGCAACGTCAGGCGGATAGACGTCGCTCAGCATGACGACGATGTTCGAGAAGAACAGGCCCCAGGCAAGGCCCATGAGTGCACGGGCAATGAGGATGACGACCGGACTCCACGCAAGTGCGCAAAGCACGCCGCCTGCGATGAAGAGGATGAGGCCAACCAAGAACAGGTTGCGACGCAGGTAGCGCTCGCCCAGCTTGGCGGACAGCGGGATGGTCACGCAGCGGAACAGGCTTTCGAGCGTGAAGGCCAGGCCCAGAAGCGTGAGTCCGTCCATGGCGGTCATGGCCGCCGCGATGAAGATCGACGAGCCCGCTATGGCGAACATCGACGCGAAGTATCCGAGGAGCAGCGAGGCGAAGAATACCGCCTTCTGTCCTCCCGACAATGTCTTGTTCATGAATCGAATCCCTCCTTGCATCCCCTACTCGGCGTCCATCTGGATGAGCGTCTTCATGCCCTTTTCGGGGTTGGCCTGCATCTCGAAGGCCTCGGCCGCCTTCGTGTAGGGAAGAATGTCCGTGATGAGCGGATCGATAACGAGCTCGCCCTTTTCCATGGCGTCAATGACATCCTTGATATGGTTACCCGACACGGGGATGACGAACTGCGGCTGCTTGTTGATGACCGGGGCGAGGTTGATGTTGACATCGCGCTCCGAAGGGGCGACGAGAACGACCTTGCCGCCACCCTTTACGCAGTCGATGGCGTTCTTGAGGGTATCGCCCACACCCGCCGTCTCGAAGGCGACGTCACAGCGACCACTCTCGCCATAGAACCAGCGGTTGGGACCGTAGATCTTCTGGATTGCCTCAAGTACATCCTCTTTGGCGCTGTTGATAGTGTGATCGGCGCCGCACTGAAGCGCTATTTCAAGACGAGGTTCGGACACATCAACAGCCGTGATGCTGCCCGCACCGGCAAGCTTGGCAAACTGGATGATGGCGTTGCCGATCATGCCGCATCCGATGACAACGACCTTATCACCAGGCTGCACGTTGCCGGCAACCTCGTCAGCGCCAACGCCGAAGGGCTCGATGAGCGTGGCGTGGACCTCGGGAATGTCCATCGGGACCTTGTGGACGTTCTCGCCCAGCTTGGCATTCCTGATGCGAAGATACTGGCCATAACCGCCAGGCACGCCGTTGCCCGTCACGTGGTCGAGGATGCTCGAGCAGTTTGCGTAATCGCCATTCTGGCAATACCAGCACTCGCCGCAAACACCGACTTCCATGCCCCAGACGCGATCGCCAACCTCGATGCCCTCGACATTCTCGCCAACCTCGTCGGCATATCCGACGTACTCGTGACCCAGGATTCGGCCGGGCTCCTGGCCGTAGCCGCAGCGATAGGTGTGCAGCTCGCCACCGCAAATCGAGGTATACTTTGTCTTGATTACGAGGTCATCAGGACCGCACATGGGTTTCTCGACATCCTCGACGATCATCTCGCCAGGACCCTCGTACACGATTGCCTTCATTGTCTCAGCCATGAACCTGCTCCTTTCAATTGACCGGCAGCACAGCGCTTTGGCGGGCACCTTACCCGCCTCGCCGGTCTTCAAAAGAGAAGGGCTCGTCAAGGCCGCGGCTCCTCTCTCCGCAGCCCGAGCGGGCGTCCCCTCTTCTGCAGGTATTGCATGCGAGTGCTAACCCCCACTCGCAAGGGGTGCCTTGTCTCAGATGCCAAAGCAAAAAGCGCCGGGCAAAAACCCAGCGCTCGTTCCTAGACGATGGAGAAGCCACCATCGACGAGTATGTCCTGACCGGTGATGTACGATGACTCGTCACTGGCGAGGAACACACAGGCGTTTCCGATGTCTTGCGGCGTGCCAAAGCGATGGATGACGCAATTGGAGATGAGACCTTCCATGACCTCCGGCATTGACTCCAGAAGCGGCTCGACGGCCGGTGTCATGGTCGCACCGGGGCTCACCGTGTTGCAGCGGATGTTCGCCGGACCATAGACGGCTGCGACGTCACGGGACAGCGCATTGATGCCACCCTTTGCGGCAACGTAACCGCTCACGCCCGTGCATGCGACGGAAGCGCCATAGGAAGAGGTGTTGACGATGGTGCCGCCGCCAGCCTCGACCATGTGCGGGATGGCGGTGTACATGCCATAGAACGTACCGGTCAGATTGCACTTGATGAGCATGTCCCAATCGCGGGCAAGATCCATCTTGTCCATGGGGTCACCGGTCGTGGCAACACCGGCATTGTTCATGAGCACGTCGATGCGACCGTACTTGTCGATGATGTAATCGATGATGGTCTTCCACTCGTCAAGGGACGAGATGTCGAGGCGATGGGCGTCGGTGCGCCAGCCTTCCTTGGCAAGCTCGTCGGCCAGCGCCTGGGATTCCTCCACCTTGCGGCTGGCGATGATCGTGATCGCGCCTTCCTCGGCAAAACGACGGGAAATGCCCGCACCGATGCCCTTGGAGCCACCGGTGACCAGAGCGACCTTGTCTTTCAAACGATCCATGTACCTTCTCCTTCGCGGCATGGAGGAAAGTCGCACACCCCATGAGCGGCGCGACATTCCACCGGGAGCCGGCCCACCCTCGTGAGTGGACCGGCCATTACTGGTTTCGTGCTAAAGCTGGACCTACGGCCTAGCCGTCCTCGCCCTTGCTGAGGTCGAGGTTCTCCTGCACGCTTGCGGACTTCATGACGAGCTTTGCCTTGCCGATGAGACCCTCGGGAAGATCGGTCACGTCCTCGGGAGCATCGAACATGTCGGGCAGACCGTTGGGACGATGCTGGAAGAGGTCGATGGCCTCCGCCTCGTTGTACGGGACCAGGTCCTCCTTCTGGACCATCTTGGTGAAGACGATCGCAGGATGCGCGACATCGGGAGAGGGCATGTCCTCGAGCTGCTTGAGCTCGCCGTACTTCTTCTCGAGCTCGTCGATGGGACCAAAGTCGAGGGCACGACCCGGGCATGCGGCGACGCATACCGGAATCTCGCCACGCTCGAGGCGGTCGTAGCACATGTTGCACTTCTCCATCTTGGTGCCCGGAGCATCGGATGCGTACTGCGGGGCGCCATAGGGGCACGCCTTCCAGCAGTTGCGATCGCCCTCGCAGGCCTCGGTGTCGAGAAGGACGGCACCGTACTTGTCCTCCTTGAAGAGGGCATGATGCTCGCACGCGTCGACGCAGACGGGCTTCTCGCAGTGAT
>CATLBX010000116.1 GCA_949879855.1 uncultured Coriobacteriia bacterium | reverse complement strand
GACCCGAGCAACCGCCGCTTTCACTACCCGTTCATCAACTGCACGAACTGCGGCCCTCGCTTCACCATCATCGAGAAGCTTCCCTACGACCGGCCCGCGACCTCGATGGGCATGTTCGCCATGTGCCCGCAGTGCGCCGCCGAGTATGCGGACGAGGCTGACCGCCGCTACCATGCCCAACCCGACGCCTGCTTCGAATGCGGACCACGGCTCTGGTGGATGGAGAATGTCAAGATGAGTGGGGCATCCCCTCTCGTCGAGACCGTTTTGACTCCTCGCGGGGATGCCCCACTCATCTCAGAGGAGATCTCAAAGAATTGTTCCTTCGACGCCAATGGCGCCCTACTCCTTAATTGCCCGCACCTGACGCGGGAAGAGTCGGACGCGATCATCGCTCATGCCTGCGAGCGCCTGAAAGCAAGTGACGTGCTCGCCATCAAGGGGCTGGGCGGTTGGCACCTAGCCTGCGATGCATGCAACAAAGAGGCCGTCGAGCGCCTGCGCACGCGCAAACGTCGTCCGAGCAAGCCGCTTGCCGTCATGGTGCGCGACGTCGATATGGCGCGCGCCTATGCCCACGTATCCGATGACGAGGCCGCCTTGCTCGCAAGCCCGGCACGTCCCATCGTGCTGCTCAAGCGCACGAACACCTCCCCCATTGCCGCAAATGTCGCGGGCGAACTGCCCGAAATCGGCCTCATGCTCCCGGCCACTCCCCTGCAGCACCTGCTCATGCACGAGCTCGACTGTTCCCTCGTGATGACGAGCGGCAACCGCAGCGGTGAGCCCATCGTCGCGACCGATGCCGAGGCGCTTGACACGCTCGGGCATATCGCCGACGGCTTCCTCGGCAACAACCGCGCCATCGTCGCGCGCTACGACGACTCCGTCGCGCGCATCACCGACGATGGCGAGGTGCAAATGGTACGCCGCGCCCGTGGTTACGCACCGATGCCGCTGCTGGATGGATGTGTCGCGGGGTCTGACCCCTTGACACATCCCATTCCGATCATCTTTGCTGCCGGGCCCGAGCAGAAGGCCACCTTCACGTTCCTCAAGGGCGAGCGCGCCTATGTCTCGCAGCACCTTGGCGACCTCGAGCATCTGGGCGCCACGGACGCATGGGAAGAGGCGCGAACACGCTACGAGCGGCTCTTCGACACACGTCCACAGGTCATCGCCTGCGACATGCATCCTGAATATCTCGCGAGCAAATGGGCACGCACGTACGCAAGCGAGCATGACCTGCCGCTCATCGAGGTGCAGCACCATCATGCGCACATCGCCTCGGTGCTCGGCGAAAACAATCTGCAAGGCCCTATCATCGGCATCGCGCTCGACGGTACGGGCTATGGCACGGACGGCACAATTTGGGGTGGCGAGATTCTCATCGCGTCACGCACGGAGTTCGAGCGTTTCTGGCACTTGCCGAGCTTCGTGCTTCCCGGAGGCGCTGCCGCCATCCGCAACCCCGAACGCACCGCATACGCGCTGCTCAAGGCCTACGGCGAGCTCGATGATCCGTTCTTCGGGCAGTTCGCGCTCGACAACCCGCAGTTCGCGGGCTTTCTCGAAGGCCTTGAGAATCGCGAACTGCTCGACCAGATAATCGACAAGGGCATCAACACGCCGGCGTGCTCGTCCGCCGGACGCCTCTTCGATGGCGTGAGCGCGCTTCTCGGCATATGCACGCAGCCCGGCTACGACGGCGAGGCAGCTTGCCTGCTCGAAGCCGCCGCCTGGTACGATGATTCGGATGCACACCCACTCACGGCACGGGCGTTTCACGAGGGCCTCACAGACGCTATCATCGAGCAAGCAGTACGGGCGCGAAGCGAGACGGGAATAGAGAGCGTCGCCTTGAGCGGCGGATGCATGGTCAATCGCATCCTCTCCTCCCGCCTGCGCGAACGGTTGGTCGATTTGGGCTTTACGGTCTACGTCAATCGCGAACTTCCGCCCAATGACGGATGCATCTCGTACGGACAGGCCATCGTCGCCCGTGCGCGTTTGGAGGAATAGATATGTGCTTGGCAATTCCCGCCCAGGTCACGGAGCTCGACGAGAAGCTCATGATGGGCACGGTCGATATCATGGGCGTCACGCGCGAGGTGGCGCTTGACCTCGTCCCCAAGGTCAAGGTCAACGACTGGGTGCTCGTGCACGCCGGCTACGGCATCGAGATCATCGACGAACAATTCGCCAACGAGACCCTCGAGCTTATTAGGCAGTTCCCCGATCTCATCGACGAAGAACATCCCGGCATGGGCGAAGGTGTCGCCTGATGCTCGACCTCTCCGGATTTCGCGACCCCGAGCTCGGCCAGGAGCTCATAGGCGTCATCGAGGAAATCGCCCCGGCGGCCCTCGAACGTCGCGGCGGCCACATCAGGCTCATGGAAGTCTGCGGTACCCATACCGTCGCCTTGGCACGCGCCGGCATCAGGAGCATCCTGCCCGACGGCATCAAACTCGTGAGCGGCCCGGGCTGCCCCGTCTGCGTGACGGCCAACGAGGACATCGACACTGTCATCGCGCTCTCGCGTCTCGACAACGTCATCATCACGACCTTCGGCGACATGACGCGCGTACCCGGCTCGACCTCGTCGCTTAACGAGGAAAAGGCCGCGGGACGCGACATTCGCATCGTGTACTCGCCGCTCGATGGCTTGCGCTGCGCCCAGGAAAACCCCGACCGCGAGGTCATCTTCGTGGGCGTGGGCTTCGAGACGACCACCCCGCTCATCGCCTCGACCATCAAGCGCGCCAAGGCGGCGGGCGTCGAGAACTTCAGCGTGTTTGCCGCCCACAAGACCGTCCCGCATACTCTTGAGGCGCTCGTCAACGACCCCGAGGTCGCCATCGATGCGCTCATCCTGCCCGGACACGTCTCGACCATCATCGGGCGCACGCCCTACGAGTTTTTGGCGCAGCGCTACGGTATCCCCGGTTGCATCATGGGCTTCGAGCCCATCGACCTGCTGAGCGGCATCGCGATTCTGCTGCGCATGCTCGCGCGCGGCGAGGCGGAAATCGTGAACGATTACCGACGCGGCGTCATGGACGAGGGAAACGTCGACGCGCAAAACACGATAGCCGACGCCTTCGAGCCATGCGATGCCACCTGGCGCGGCCTGGGCCCTATCCCCGATTCCGGATACAAGCTGCGCGACGAATACGCGGCTTTCGATGCGCTCGCGAAGTTCTCGCCCGTCATCGAGCCCACCATCGAGCCCAAGGGCTGCCGTTGCGGCGACGTGCTGCGCGGCGTCATGGACCCGAACGAGTGCCCGCTCTTTGCGCGCGTATGCAGCCCGGAGCACCCCATCGGACCGTGTATGGTCTCGAGTGAGGGCTCCTGCGCCGCCTTCTACAAGTATCTGCGTTAGCTTCTGACTTCGCCGCCGGTGGCCTTCATGACCTTGGCAACGATGCGCTCGTGGGCCTTATCGACTTCCTCGCTCGTCAAGGTGCGGTCACTCGCGCGGTACGTGATGCGAAACGCCATCGACTTCTTGCCCGCGCCCACGCGCTCGTCGTCGCGGTAGACGTCGAAGAGACGCACGGACTCGAAGGGACCCTTCTTGCCCGCGCTCGTGATGCACTGCTCGATGCGCTCGGCCGTCACGTCCTCGTCAACGACGATGGCGAGGTCGACCTCGATGCCGGGGTATACGGGCACATCAACGTAGGGACGCATGTCACCGGTCACACCGAGCAGCTGATGAACGTCGAACTCGAATGCGGCGACGCGTCCCTCCACGTCAAATGCCTGGCAGACGAGCGGATGAATCTCGCCAACCCAGCCGAGCACGCGACCTCCGGCAATCACACTTGCGGCGCGACCAGGCGTGAGCCACGGCGCCTCATCCGCATCGAGCGCCTTGAACTGGAGCTTCTGGACGCAAAGCTCGCGCATGAGGTTCTCGACAACGCCCTTGGCATCGAAGAAGTCGATGGCCTGTGCCTCCTGGTTCCAGCCCGGCAGCGTGAACGAGCCGGAAAGCACGCCGGCGAGCATCGTGCGCTCCTTGGGGGACTTGCGTCCCTCGGCTGCACCGAAGACGACGCCACGCTCGAAGAGCTGCACGTCGAAGACGCCACGGCTCTGGTTGTAGGCGACGCTGCGCAGCAGGCCGGGAATGATACTGCGGCGCAGGACGGATTGCTCGCCGCTCATCGGGTTGATGAGCTCAACGGCCTCGCCACGGCCCTCCGCGGGCATGCGCGTAGCATCCATGTCGCCCGCGGGGACGAGCGAGTAGGTCATCGTCTCGTTCAGGCCGCAGGCGCGCAACGTCTGAGCCATGAGCTCGATGCGCTGCTGATCGATCGTGCGGCCACCGGCATGGGCACCACCGGGAAGCGTCGAGGGGATGCGGTCCATGCCGTAGATGCGCAGGACCTCCTCGTACAGGTCAATCTCACGCGTGAGGTCGGGGCGGAAGGTCGGGGCGATGACCTCGACCTGCGTATCGCCGGGCTTTCCCTCGACATCGCAACCCAGGTCGGTGAGGATGCGAAACTGTTCCTCGTCGGTGATGTCGGCACCGATGTGGGCGCGCAGGCGGTCGGGGCGCAGCGTGAGCTTGGCACGCTCGGTGCGGATGGGATACTCGTCGACCACCTCGAGGCAGACGGTGCCACCGGCAACCTCGGCAATGAGCGCGGCGGCAATGGCCGAATACTCGTCGCAGGTGCTCGCATCCACGCCACGCTCGTAGCGAATGGACGCCTCGCTCACGAGCGAGAGGTTACGCGAGGTGCGGCTCGTATGGGCCGTCGAGAAGGTCGCGCTCTCGAGGAGCACGTCGGTCGTCGTATCCGTGACCTCGCTGTCGAGACCACCCATGACACCGGCAAGGGCAACGGGGTTCTCGCCATCGGTGATGAGCGCCATATCGCTCGTAAGCGTGCGCTCCTCGCCATCGAGCGTCGTGAACTTCTCGCCATCACGTGCGGCACGCACGCCCACGTGATGCTTGCCATCCGCGCCCTTGGGGAAGGCACGCAGGTCGAAGGTGTGCAGGGGCTGGCCCAGCTCGAAGAGAATGTAGTTGCTGATGTCGACCACGTTGTTGATGGGACGGGCACCCAGGGCCGTGATGCGCTCGACGAGCCACTGCGGCGAGGGGCCGATCTTCACGTCGCGGATGATGCGGGCGGTATAGCGCGGACACAGCTCCGGGTCGTCAATCTCGACCGAGACGAGGTCGCGCACGTCCTCGGCGTTCGTGGGGCCGGGCACGTCGCAGGGCGGCTCGTAGTGCCACGGCACGTGATACATCGCGCCAACCTCGCGGGCAAAACCCTTCATCGAGAGGCAATCGGGACGGTTCGGGGTGATCTCGAGGTCGAGCACCGTGTCGGTGAGCCCGCGCCAGGCGGCGAAGGACTCGCCCAGGGGCGCGTCCTCGGGAAGCTCCATGATGCCGTCGTGACTGCTGCCCAAGT
>CATLBX010000115.1 GCA_949879855.1 uncultured Coriobacteriia bacterium | reverse complement strand
GTCATGCTTTGCGAACGCGGCATCCGCACCTTCGAGAACGCCACGCGCTTCACGCTCGACATCGCGGCGGTTCCCGTCGTGCACCAGCGCTCCATGTATCCCATCTGCGTCGACGTGAGCCATCCCGCCGGCCAGACGGCGCTCGTGGGTGACCTTGCCAAGGCCGCCATCGCGGCTGGCGCCGACGCGCTCATGATCGAGGTCCATCCTGATCCCAAGACCGCCAAGTCCGATGCCTCCCAGCAGCTCACGATCCCGCAGTTCGGGGAGCTTCTGGACGAGCTGAGGCAGGTTGCCGCCGCAGTTGGCAAGAAGGTCGTCTAGTGATCGACCTCTCAACGCTCAACGACGCTCAGAGGGAGGCGGTCCTTACATGCGAGGGACCGCTTCTCGTTTTGGCGGGCGCGGGAAGCGGCAAGACGCGCGTGCTCACCTACCGCATCGCGCATCTGGTCGAGGACTGTGACGTCGCGCCGTGGAACATCCTTGCCGTCACCTTCACCAACAAGGCGGCGCGGGAGATGCGCGATAGGCTCTCCGCACTCGTGCCCGGCCGGCTGCGCGGCATGTGGATTTACACCTTCCATAGCATGTGCGTGCGCATATTGCGCGCCAACGCCACGGTGCTGGGCTATGGCGAGGACTTCACGATATACGATTCCGACGATTCCAAGCGTCTCATCAAGGACATCATGGCCGATTACGGCTATACGGGACGCAGCTTTTCGGAAAACGCGATACGTTCGCGCATATCTGCATGCAAAAACGAGCTCGTGGGCGCGCAGGACTACAAGCCGCGTGCAAACGACCCGCTCGACAAGGCAACGGCCGAGGTGTTCAAGGCCTACCAGCAGCGTCTCAAGCGTGCCAACGCGATGGACTTCGACGACCTGCTCGTCAACGTCTACACGCTGCTTTCGCAGCACCCGGACGTATGCCGGGAGTACGGCCAGCGTTTCCGTTACATCCTCGTCGACGAGTACCAGGACACGAACCGCGCCCAGTACGAGATAACCAAGCTCCTCGCCGCCGAATACGGCAACCTCATGGTCGTTGGCGATGATGACCAGTCGATCTATTCATGGCGCGGAGCCGACATTCGCAACATCCTTGACTTCGAGAGAGATTGGCCCGAGGTCAAGATCGTGAAGCTCGAGGAGAATTACCGCTCCACTGCCACGATTCTCTCATGCGCCAACGCCGTCATCGCGCACAACCAGTCACGCAAGAGCAAGGAGCTCTACACCCGCGGCGAGCAGGGCGAGAAGGTCGCCGTCTTTCTGGCGGCAGACGAGCGCGACGAGGGCCGCTGGATCGCCGCGATGGCAGATGACCTGCATGGGAAGGGAAGCCGTTACAGCGACATTGCCGTCTTCTATCGCACGAATGCGCAATCGCGCATACTCGAAGACATGTTCCTGCGCGCCGGCGTGCCCTATCGCATCGTCGGCGGCACGCGGTTCTTCGATCGCGCCGAGATCCGCGATGTCATGGCCTACCTCAAGGTCACCGTCAATCCGGCCGATGACGTGAGTTGCATGCGCATCATCAACACGCCCCGGCGAGGTATAGGCAAGACAAGCGTCGAGCAAATCTCGCTCACGGCCATGCAGCGCGACATGACCTTTCTCGAAGCCGCGCGCGAGGAGGCCCTTGACCCGGCCTGCCGTCCTGCCACGCGGCGCGCCCTCGAGGGATTCCTCGCCCTCATCGACGAGGCGAGCTCGTATACGGGCGACCTCTATGCCGTCGTCGACATGATCGTCGAGAAGACCGGCCTCATCGAGGCCCTTGAGTCGCAGAACACGGACGAGGCGCGCGGGCGCATCGAGAACATCCGCGAGTTTCTGGGCGTCGTGCGCGATTACGTGGACGAACACGAGCTCGTCCCCGATCGTGGTCTGCATGACGTGATGGACGGGGAGGCGGGCTATCACGAACCGCGTCTCGGCGACTTCATGGAGTGGCTGAGCCTGAGAACCGACCTTGACTCCCTGGATGGCGACGAGCACGACGCCGTCACCTTCATGACGGTGCATTCGGCCAAGGGCCTCGAGTTCGACAACGTCTTTGTCGCTGGTATGGAGGAGTCCATCTTCCCGCACACGGCATCGATGCTCGAAAACGGCGTCGAGGAAGAGCGGCGCCTCGCTTATGTGGCCATCACGCGCGCCCGCAAGCGGCTCTTCCTCACCTGCGCCGCTCGCAGGCGCATCTTCAACGACCTGCAGGCCAACGCCCGCAGCCGCTTCATCTCCGAAATGCCCGAGGAGCTGCTGACCTCCGAAGGCGTGGGCTCGCTCGGGTACTCGGGCACCGGCTGGGAGAAGCGCGGCGACCGCCGGGGCATATCCGGTAGCGGCCAGGGCGAGGAGATGTACGGTGGTCGCGTGTACGGAAGCGGCGGTTACGCGGCAGCCCACGACACGTCACGTGACGAAGCGGCCAAGCCCGCCGCGGCATCTTCCGACTTCGCCGAAGGCGACCGCGTCGAGCACAAGACGTTCGGCCCCGGTGTCGTGGTTGGAATCGAGGGCGACAAGGTCTCCGTCTACTTCAAGAAAAGCGGTAAGACCAAGACGCTTCTCAAGGGATATGCTCCCATCGTGAAGCTTGGATAAAGGTATAATCGCGGTATTTCAATTTCGAGGAGAGGCTCTCATGACGCAGATTTACGTAGTTGGACACAAGAATCCCGATAACGACTCGATCATGGCGGCGTATGCCTACGCCAATCTCAAGAACATGACCGATGCCGATAACCAGTACGTCCCCGTGCGCCTGGGTGACCTGCCCGCTGAAAGCGCGATGATTTTCGAGGAGTACGGCATCGAGCCGCCCGCGCTCATCGAGCGCGTGGGGGAGGGTGACGTGCTCGTGCTCGTCGATCATAACGAGATGGGCCAGGCCGTCGACGGCATCGAGGATGCCGAAGTCGCCGAAATCATCGACCATCATCGCATCGCCGACGTCTCCACTTCGGCACCCATCACCTTCATCAACCTGCCCTGGGGCTCGACCACCTCGATCATCACGAAGCTCTACGAATACTTCGGCATCGACACCGACAGGCAGATCGCGGCGTGCCTGCTCTCGGCCATCCTCACCGACACGGTCATCCTCAAATCGCCCACGGCGACGAAGACCGATGCCGAGCACGTCGAGAAGCTTGCCAAGGTGCTCGATGTCGACCCGGTCGAGTTCGGCATGAAGATCTTCAAGTCCCGCGGGGGCGACGATGACGTCGCCGTCGAGGACATCTGCGGCCGCGATTCCAAGGAGTTCAACTTCGGCGGCAAGAAGTGCTGGATTGCCCAGTACGAGACCGTCGACCTCGAGGGTCTGCGCGCCCGCACGGCAGATATCGCCGCACAGGTTGCCAAGATCCAGGAAGAGGGCGGCTATGACGCGGCTCTCATGCTCCTGACCGACATCATCGTCGAGGGCAGCGATTTCATCGCGGCCGGCGACACCGACTTCATCGCCGACGCTTTCGAGATCTCCTTCGACGACGGTCCTGTCTGGATGCCCGGCGTACTCTCGCGCAAGAAGCAGGTCGCCGCCAAGCTCATCGATTACGCGGGCTAGACGGTGCCGTAATAGGGCATGGAGGCCATTCAGAACACATATCTGTATCACCACGGCGGCTACCTGCTCGTTGCCGCCGTGGGCGTGCTCACTATCATTGCCTCCATCATCCTCGCCCACATACTCGTGAAGGTGATGTACAAGGCTCTCAAGAAGACGACGGGCGGCGAAGTAGGTGGTTCCATCGTCGCCAACATCATCCGCATCGCCGTTTTCTTCGTATGTGTCTCCTGCATCCTCAAGTGGTGCTTCAACTACAACACCTCCGTGCTCTGGGGCGCGCTCGGCGTTGGCGGCATCGCGCTCTCGCTCGGCTTGCAAAACACCGTATCGAATCTCATCGGCGGCCTCCAGATGTCACTGTCCCGCGACTTCGCCTTTGGGGACTGGATCAAGGTCGGAAACATCACTGGCCAGATCAACGACATCACCTGGCGCGTCGTGAAGATGCGCGATTCCGACGAGAACAGCTACATCATTCCCAACTCGGTCTTCAATACGAATGCCATCGTCGTCCTGCCGCCCTTCCAGACCACCGACTTGCCCGTCGAGTTCTCGAACACGGCCGACCTCGATGTCATCACGAGGGATTTGCCCGAGCTCGCCTACGAGGCACTCAAGAAGGCCGGCTACCTCTACCAGGACATGAAGCCCGAACTTTCCCTCGATGGGGCGGGCCTCAACTCGATCAACGCGACGCTCGAGGTCTACACCGACTACAAGTACGAGACGATCGACATCAGGGAATGCGTCATGGCATCCGTTCTCGACTACCTCAAGTCAAACAAGGCGCTCGCATCCTATACCGAATAACGCGACCCACCCCGTTCTTCTCGCGCATCACGCATTCCCGTTCGGCTAAAATAGTTGCTTCGTATGCAATCTGCCTGAAAGGAATCGGAATCCCCGTGCGCGCGCTAGTAGAAGACATCATCACCTCCGCCATCGAATCGGCCATCAAATCCGGTGAGCTTCCCCTCGAGGAAACCCCCGCCGCCGAGGTGGAAAGGCCCCGTGACCTTGCCCATGGCGACTGGGCAAGCTCGGTAGCCCTGCGTTGCGCCAAGCAGGCACATATGAACCCTCGTGACATCGCGCAGGTCATCGTCACGCATATCGCCTCGTCCCCCGAGGTCGACTCCGTCGAGATTGCCGGCCCGGGCTTCATCAACATCAAGCTCTCCGACGCCGCGCTGCAAAGCATATTCCGTACCGTACGCGCCGAGGACAGGCATTACGGTTCGAGTCACGCCGGTGACGGCATCAAGGTTGACCTCGAGTTCATCTCCGCCAACCCCACCGGCCCCATGCATTTGGGACATGGTCGTTGGGCGGCCTTGGGCGATGCCATGGCAAACGTTCTATCCTTTGCCGGCTATGACGTGACCCGCGAGTTCTACATCAACGACGCGGGCAACCAGATGGACATCTTCGCCGAATCGGTCGCCCTGCGCTATCTGCAGGTCGCGCGCCTCATCGCCGAAGGTGCCGCGACGGATGTCGAGGGTGCTTACAAGGTCATCATCGACAACATGGAATCCTATCGCGCCGAACTTCCCGAGAACTGCTATGCCGGCGCCTACGTCATCGACATTGCCGGAATCATCTACGCCGCCTATGGCGACGCCTGGGTCAATGCCGATGCTCACGAGCGTGCAGCCTATTTCAAGGAACTCGCGTACAAGACGGTCCTCGAGCACACGAAGGAGCTGCTCGCCGGCTTCGGTCTCGAGTTCGACGTCTGGTATTCCGAGCGCAGTACCTACGCAAAGGATGAGGACGGCTCCTCGCGCCTCACGCGCGCGCTCGACGCGCTGCGCGAGAGGGGATACCTCTACGACAAGGACGATGCCGTCTGGTTCAGGACCACGGACTTCGGCGATGACAAGGACCGTGTGCT
>CATLBX010000114.1 GCA_949879855.1 uncultured Coriobacteriia bacterium | reverse complement strand
ATGCCCGAGCAGTTCATGGAAGACATGGAGAACGTCGCGGTGGTCATCGCCGACGAGCCCACCGAAGACGAGCTCAACCGCATCGACGATGACGGCCAGCCCGAAGGCACCTGGTACGGCGACGAAATCCTGGGCCTCTACAGCGGCGTGCCCCTCACCGAGCGCTACTATGATGACATGGACGGCGGTTTCCCTGATGTCATCACCATCTTCAAGGGGCCTCACGAGCGCTGCTTCGCCACGCGCGCGCAAATCGCGGAGGAAGTCCGCAAGACCGTCATCCACGAGATCGGCCATCACTTCGGCCTTGATGACGCGCGGCTCCACCAGATGGGCTATTAGCCCGGCACCTACGCCGTGATGAGAGTGCCGTCCTCGCCGCGCAGGGCCTCGGCCGCGTGTTCCAGCGAGGCGATGAGCGCCCGCCCGCCGGGGTGCGCCTCGACGAACTCCACGCAGGCCTGCACCTTGGGTAGCATGCTGCCGGGCGCGAACTGTCCCTGCTCGATGTATGCACGGGCTTCGTGTACGGTCATGGCGTCGATTTCCTTTTGCTCGGGCGTGTTGAAGTTCAGGCACGCCTTGTCCACGGCCGTGAGGATGACGAGGAAATCCGCGCGGAGCTTCCAGGCCAGTATCGAGCTCGAGAGGTCCTTGTCGATGACAGCCTCGACTTCCGTGTAGAGGTCGCCGCTTTCGACGACGGGGATTCCGGCACCGCCGCAGGCCACCACCACGTATCCGGCGTCCATGAGGTCGCGAATCTGGTCGATTTCGAGGATGTGCTGCGGACGCGGGCTTGCCACGACGCGGCGCCAACCGCGCCCCGAGTCTTCCTTGACCGGCACGCCCTCGGCCTTCGAGAGCTTTTCGGCCTCGTCCTTGGTCATGAAGGCGCCGATGGGCTTTTCCAGGTCCTTGAAAGCAGGGTCATCGTCGTCCACCACCACATGAGTGACCACGTCGACCACCGAGCGCATGATGTCGAGCTCGTGCAACTGGTTCATGAGCGCGCAGGTGAGTTGCGCGCCGATATAGCCCTGGCTCATGGCATTGCAATCCTGCAGCGGCATGAAGGGCACATGAGCGGGGTCATCGTCATGGGCGACTTCGAAGGCCTGGTTGATGATGCCCACCTGCGGCCCGTTGCCGTGGGTGATGACGACGTTGATGCCCTCCTTGATCATCTTCGCGATGAACTTGGCACTGTCGGCGATGTGCTCGCGCTGCTTCTTGGGGTCGTCTCCCAGGGCGTTTCCTCCCAGGGCGATGACGACGCGTCTGCCCATCAGATCGGTCTGGTTCATGACGTACCCCTCTCCTTGAGGTGGATTAGTCTCTAGAAAGAAGAATACCCCAATGCAGGAACGAACGCCACGCCCTCGCCGCTTTGTTCGAAAGGCCAGTAGTTCCCTTCTGCCATTTCGACCAGAGGGGCGAAGCCCCGTAGTGGAGAAATCTCTTCCGTCGCTGCCAATGAAACGCCAAGGCCGAGATTTCTCGACTTCGCTCACTTCGTTCGCTGCGCTCGAAATGACAGGGAGGGGACATTACTGCGTTCGCTTCGCTTGAAATGACAGGGGGCCATGCTTTTTGCTCGTCATGTTCGCAATGACATGGACATCGTCCCTGCTCAGCCATGTCAGCAACCGATGGTTGCGCGCGGTAAAATCGTAAAATGACTACTAGAAAGGGTAGTGCAACCGATGTGCAACCCGTATGTTTGGCGAGAGGAAACGCATGACGTCAAAACGAAGGGAACCACGCATGAACGTCGAAATCGCGCAGCGCCTTGCAGCCATGCGTCGCGAGAAGGGCTATAGCCAGGAAGAGCTGGCCAATAGGCTCGGCCTCTCGCGTCAGGCCGTCTCCAAATGGGAGCGGGCCGAATCTTCGCCCGATACGGGAAACCTCATCGCCCTTGCCGACCTCTACGGCGTGACCCTCGACGAGCTCGTGCGTGTCGACGTCGACATCGCCGATGACGTGCGCTTCGAGGAAGCCGACAAGGAGACGGCGTCCGAGGTGACTGCAGAGACGATCACGGCGGCGGCCGAGAGCGCGGCGGCGACCGCTGCCCGTGCCGAGGCAGCCGCACGCGTGCACGAGCTGAAGGACGAACTCAAGGACGCGGTCGCCCAGGCGACGAAGGAGGCCTCTGACGCTCAAGCCAAGGAGCCGGGTGCACCCCAGCCGCCGCCACCCGACCCGCAGACGCGATTCACGCCGCAGGCTCCGGGGCCGGAGGCCGCCGGGCCATCCAAAGCGTCACGTAGCCCCTGGGCCACGTTCCCGTATCCCGTCGCCTGCGTGATCATCTACTTGATCATGGGCTTCGTCTTCAGCTGGTGGCATCCCGGCTGGGTCATCTTCCTCACGATTCCCATCTACTACTGGATCGTGCGTGTCGTCGAGGACGATCCCAACTGGCAGGCATCCCACGAGGGCAAGCAGAAAGAGGGGCGATGACCATGACGCGTCTCACCAATGCGAGCTATGTGAAGATCGGCCTTCTCGTGGTCCTGGCCCTCGTGCTGTGCGGAGGCATCGTGAGCTGCTCCGTGCGCTGCACGCCCTCGTTCCAGATGCCGGCATCGTTCTACAACGACGTGGACGTGGATGCATACGAGACGGGTGCCGGTGCGGTTGCCGGAGCAGATGTGCGCAACATCGCCATCGCCTGGGCGGCTGGTTCGGCGACCATCACGGTGTGCGACGATGCCGAGACCGGCGGCCAGATCGTCTTCGCCGAGACGGGGTCGGGCGTGCGCAACCTTCCCCTGCGCTGGGGCTGCGAGAACGGTACGCTCTGCATCCAATACACGGCAGAGCGCAATCTCATGGGCTGCTCGACCCATGGCTCCAAGCATCTTGACGTGAAGGTGCCGCGCAGCGTTGCCCAGGCCCTCGGGTTTTTCGAGCTCGATGTCGCTTCGGGTGACTACACGCTTGAGGGCATGGCCTGCGACAAGATGGCCTTTGCTGTGGCCTCGGGCACCGTCGAAGGTGCCGACCTCTCCGCCGGGGAGCTGAGGCTCGATATCGCGAGCGGACAGCTTGCGCTTGCGGGGGATTTCCCCGAGACGGTGAATGCGAACATGGGCAGCGGAAACACGAGCATCTCGACGGCTCGTTGCCCGCAGCGTGTCGACGTGGACATGGCCAGCGGCATGATGACCTTCGCGCTGCCGTCGGCCTGCGCCTTCGAGGTGGATTACGATGCGCTATCGGGCAAGGTGGACAGCAGCTTTCCCGTGCGCGGCGGCTCCGCCATGGGAAGCTCTCCGAGCGTCGGGGGAAGCGCCGTATACGGTGACGCGAACGCCGAGGTCACCGGTCACTTTGACGTGGACATGGCCAGCGGCATGCTCGCCTTCCGGACGCTATAGACAAGGACGCTGAACCCATGAAAGAGGAGGGGCGGACGTGATTCACGCGTCCGCCCCTCTTGCTAGCAGCTGCTAGTTGATACCGTACCAGCCAACGCCCTCGTCTTGCCAACCCATGTCGACGAGCACGTCGCGCTCGCCGGCATCGGGCGTGTAGTGGTGGTTGTTCGCGTAGGCGTTAGGGTTGTAGACGCGATAGACCGGCACGCGCTGGCTGTTGTCGGTGTACCAGCCGATACCCTCGTCATTCCATCCCGCGTACTGCAAGACGGCGCGCTCGACCTCACTCGTCGTGTAGTGGTGCTCGCCCGCATTGGGGTTATAGAGGCGAAACACCGGCGTGCCCCACGACGGGGCGGTCCATGCGATGCCCTCGGCTTTCCAGCCGCACCACATGAGATGGTTGCGCTCCTCGACGCTCGCGGTGTAGAAGTGCTCGCCGCTGTTGGGGTTGTAGAGGCGATACATGGCATGCCCGTTGTCGTCGCCCGGCTGCGGGTTGGTGGTGCCGGGGTCCTCCGGTTTGGGATTGTCGGGCTTGGGGTCCGTCGTACCCGGGTCGTCGGGCTTGGGGTTATCCGGTTTGGGATTGTCGGGCTTCGGGTCCTCCGGCTTTGGCTTGACGGCGGTGGGGTCGGGTGCCACCGTGAACTTCGTGCTCGCCGCACCGGTGATGGAGACGATGTCGATGGCGTGTTCACCCTCGGCAAGGGTCTGCAGGTAACTGGGCTTGAGCGCGACGATGGTCGAACCCTCGGTGACATCGTAGTTCTTGGCGTCGACGGACGTGCCGTCGACCTTTACGTCCTCGAAGAGCAGGATGTTCGCGTCCGAGCGCAGCTCGAAGCCATCCTTGCTGCCCTTGGCCCAGGTGACGGCCTTTTCGTCCGTGATGGTAGGCGCCTCGACTTCGGCCGTGAGGTTCGTGTAGGTATCGGCGATACCCTGCGGGCTGATGGCGATTTGCTCCGCGCTGAAGGTGGCGCCTGTCGTGGCGGACTGCCACTCGCCTTCGGGCAGGTAGGCCGCATCGCTCGTAAAACGGAAGTTCGTTCCAAGCGATACTTTCACCAGGGACGTGCAGCCCGAGAACATGCCCTGCATCTTGAAGGCTCCCTGCGTGTCAAAACTCGAGAGGTCCACGGCGACGAGGGAGCTGCAGCCCGAGAACATGCCTCCCATCATCGAGACATTCGAGGTGTTGAAGTCCGAAAGGTCGACCAGGAGCAAGGAAGTGCAGGCGGAGAACATGGTGTCCATGCCCGACAGCTCGCTCGTGTCGAGATTGGATAGATCGGCGGTGACGAGCGAGGAGCAGCCGCGGAACATACCGCTGAGGTTGACGGCAAGGATGCCGTCGGCAATGTCGACGCTCGTGATGGAGCTTGCCTGCGCCTGCCACGGCGCGGTGCCTCCCACGCTGAGCGTGCCGCTCTTGCTATCGGCGGGCCAGATGCTGAGCTTGCCGTCAGCGTCAATCTCCCAGATGAGGTCGCCGTATGCCTGCGGTCCGGTCGCAACAGCTCCTTCCTGCGCGACGAGTGGCGCGTCCGGATTGCCGGTCTGCGTTGGCGTCGCGAGTGCCGCCGCCGGCACGAAAGCCGTGGCAAGTGCCAGCGTCAGGACGAATGCCCCGATTCTCTTCAATGCGTACTTCCTCATCATGCGCTCCTTTTCGCCGATGAAACCTCGGGGTCGAGATTTCTCGACTTCACTCACTTCGTTCGTTCCGCTCGAAATGACAGTGGGGTGTTCCTTCGTTCACTCCGATCGGGTTGGCGTCGGGATATCCCTTCGTTCGTTTTGCCCAAAATGACGGCGGGTCTGCCTCATCGATTAATACCGTGCCAGCCGACGCCCTCGTCCTGCCAGCCAATGGATAGCAGGATGTCACGTTCGCCGACATCCGTCGTGTAATGGTGGTTGTTCGAATAGGCGTTGGGGTTGTAGAGGCGGTACAGCGGCGTGCGCTGCGCGGTGTCGGAGTACCAGCCGATGCCCTCGTCGTTCCAGCCAGCCCAGATGAGCGCGTCGCGCTCGGCAGCCGAGAGCGTGTAGTGGTGCTCGCCGGCGTAGGGGTTGTAGAGGGGATAGACCGGGTCGCCCCCGCCGGGGGCGGT
>CATLBX010000113.1 GCA_949879855.1 uncultured Coriobacteriia bacterium | reverse complement strand
CACATTTTCCTTGAGTATATACTCTTCGAGTCATAGAATATATTTAGGTTAGGTTAATAGAAGGATGGTGATCACCATGGTCGATACACTGGATGAGGATGCCCGCAAGGATCGTGAGCGCATCGAGGAAGAGGTAGCAGCCGAGGCGGCAGCCGCGGTCGAGGACTACGACGCGATGGGTGAGGAGGAAGCCGCCGTGGACGCGGCAGAAACCGCTGCGACGTTCGAAGAGGCAGCTCGCAACAACTAATGAGACAAATACCCTGTGTATTTGTCTCATTTTTTATGCTAGTATACGTACCCGCGCAAACGCGCAGCTTGCGGGCGTGGCGGAATGGCAGACGCGCTGGCTTCAGGTGCCAGTGGGCTTCGGCCCGTGAAGGTTCAACTCCTTTCGCCCGCACCAATACACAAGAAGGCCGGCCCATGTGGTCGGCCTTTTTCGTGTACTTCGACAGTTTTAAGGTCCAAATCCCTATAATGTGCTATTGCATCTGTCAAAATGAGCAAGAAACGAGGAGAGAGGCAAGATGCAGGGTCCATTGATCCTAGACCGTTATCGACCCATAGAAGTCAAAGGCGAAGGTGGCAGCGGCAGAGTCGAGATCTGCTGGGACACGCGCATACAGCGTCGTGTCGCCATCAAGCGCATGCCCATCTCAAACGCGCAGGCCAACGGCGTCGTCCCCGGCCTCTCCGAAGCCCGCACGGGTGCCATGCTCAGCCGCCCCTCCATCGTGAGCGTCTACGACTTCGACAGCGTCGACAACGAGGCGTTCCTCATCATGGAGGCCATCGAGGGCCCTTCCCTCGCGCAGATCATCCACGACACCCCACCGGGCACCTTTGACCTCGACATCGCGGCTGCCATCATCCTCGCCGTAGGCGATGCCATCGAGTTCGCCCACGAAAACCAGGTGCTGCACCTCGACATCAAGCCCGACAACATCCTCGTGAACCGCAACGGCGCCTGCAAGGTCAGTGACTTCGGCGTGTCCGAGCTGGCCGATGCGCAGGGCTTCCGCAAGGCAAGCGGCGGTACCATCGGCTACATGCCTCCCGAGCAGATGAACGGCCACGTGCTCGACGAGCGCACCGACGAATTCGCCCTGGCGGCCGTCGCCTACGAGATTCTCACGGGCAAGCGCCCCTTTGCGGCAAAAAGCCTCGACGCCAGCGCCAAGCTCATCCAGAAGTTCGACGTCGCACCTCCCTCTTCCATACGACTCGACCTCGATCCGGGCATCGACAGCGTGCTGTTCACGGCACTTTCCCCCGATCCGGACGACCGCTACGACACCGTGGGCGACTTCCTTGCCGCCCTCATGCCCTACCTGGGCAACGCCGCACAGGGCAGCCGCCGTCTGCGCGAGATCGTCCAGGTGGACGACGAGGTCGTCGAGGAGCAGGTCTACGTTCCCAAGAAGCGCGGCATCCTCGACCACGTCTCGCCAAAGCTCGGTCTCATCCTCGGTCGCGTCATCGCCGCGGCGCTGTGCTGGTGGCTCAGCACCTCAGCACTGTTCAACGTCACCATGCTCGACACGAACGTCGCCATGCTCATCGCCCTGCTGCCCGCCGTGGCCGCGGCGGTCAAGCCGCCCTTCGGCGCGCTGCTCGCCATGCTCGTCAACGGCGTGTCGCTCTTCCTGTGCACCGCGCCCATGCCCGTGCTCGGCGTCGTCGCCATCGCGGCGGCCATCGCCTGGGTCGTGCTCTTCGGCCGCGAGGGCGTGGCCGACACCAACTGTGCGCTCATCATCTCGCCGCTTGGACTCGTGGGCTTCGCGCCGCTCGCGCCCATGATCGCCGGCTATTGCCTGCCGTTCAAGCGCGCGCTGGGCGCCGCCGTCATCCAGGTCGTCCTCATGCTCACCGTGGGCAAGAACACGGGGCCGGAATTATTGTTCGGCAGCATCACGAGCGTGCCCACCTGGATTATGATATGTGGTTGGATTGTCTCGACCGCGCTCATGTCGCTGTTCTGCGCGCGCGAGACACGTATACTGTCGATAATCGGTGCAGTCTGCGCGGCAGTCGTTCTGCTCGTGGCGCAGGGCATCGGATTGAGTATTCTGGCCGGCTTTCTCACCGGCCCGAGCGGCACGTGGACCATCACGACGGTGCTCGCGTGCGTTGCCATGTGTGTCGTCGGCGTCCTAGGGTCGTCGGTGCGTCATAAAGGAGAGTAGCAATGGGCATTTTTTCGAGGTTCGAGAACAAGGCCGAGGACGTCATCGAAGGTTCGGGCGGCCGCGGACGTGGTGGCATCGAACCCGTCAAGCTCGCCAAGCGCGCCTGCAAGGAGATGGAGCACGAGAAGATGATCGGCGTCGGGCACGAGTACGCCCCCACGCTCTACAATATCCTCGTGTCTTCCGAGGACGATGCCGCGATGAGCGGCTACTACCCCTCGCTCGCGGGCGAAATCGAGACCTATCTCACCGGCCAGGGCGCCCAGCGCGGCCTGGTCTTCGACTGCCCGCCCCTCGTGCGCTTCATCGTCGATGACGGCCTGAGGCGCGGCAAGTTCGACATCATCGCCGAGAGCGTGAGTCCCGCCATCATCGCCGAGCTGCGCCACGAGGAGATGGTGCGCTACGGCATCGAGCCCGATTACGACAACCTCGACGACTTCGATTTCGACCGCTCCCGTGCGCATTCCAGGAACCAGCAGCCCGAACCCCAGCCCCATGGCGACTTCCCGGCAGACGACGGCTTCGCGGGCGAGCCTTTCGCCGACGGCTTCGACGACCCGGCGTTTGCCGCTCCTGCCCCCGCTCCCGAGCCCATGAATGGCCCGCTGCCCTCTTCCGAAGAGGACGCGTTTGCCACCGCGGACGACGCCAACGCCGCTGCCGACCAGCGCACGGTCATGCTCAACGAGCCCATGGTCCAGCAACCGCAGGCGGTTCTCTACAACCTCAAGACGCAGCGCGTGTACCAGCTGCGCGATGACCGCACCGTCGTCGGTCGCGACACCAACTGCGACGTCATCATCGGCGACCCGAGCGTCTCGCGTCACCACGCCGAGGTCCTGCACAACGATTCCGGCTGGCTCATCCGCGACACCGGCTCGACCAACGGCATGGTCGTCAACGGCATCGCCACGACGCAGTCGCGCATCTACGACGGCGACATCATCGACCTCGGCACCACCCAGCTCGAGTTCCAGGAGGGCTAATCCCGGCATGGTCGATCTTCTTCTCCTGGCTGGCCGCCTGCTGCTCGTCGCCTTGCTCTACCTCTTCCTGTTCTTCGTCGTGAAGACGGGCGTTGGCCTCGTCCGCGGCCAGAACAAGAAGTCGAAGTCCTGGACACTCAACGTCGAGAAGGGCCCGCGCACGCTCAAGGGCGTGCGGCTGACCATCGCCGGCCCCATCGTCATCGGCCGCGCACCGGGCGCCGACATCGTCATCCCCACCGACTACGTATCGGCGCGCCATGCGCGCTTCTCGCTCACGGGCACGAGCCTTTCGGTCGAGGACCTCAACTCCACCAACGGCACGCTGCTCAACGGGCATCCCGTCACCAAGCCCGTCGCCTGCTCTGAGGGCGACATCGTCACCATCGGAAACGTCGATATAAAGATTGGCCGTCAATGAGTTTCAACTTCACCAAGCCCACCATGCCGCGCTCCTATGCCGCACGCTCCGACGTCGGCAGCGTGCGCGAGCACAACGAGGACAGCTACCTGGTCAAGACCCCGCTCTTCGTCGTCGCCGACGGCATGGGCGGCCATGAGGCCGGAGAGGTCGCGAGCAGCATCGCCGTGACCACCATGGAGTCCCACGCTCCCAAGAGCACGAGCCCCGAAGCCCTTGCCGCGGCCGTCATCAAGGCCAACGAGGCCGTCTTGCGTGGCGCCCAGGACGGCACGGGCAAGCCGGGCATGGGCACGACGCTCACCGCCGCCTTCGTCTTCGAGGACGAGGCAACCATCGCGCAGGTGGGCGACTCGCGCGCGTACTTGCTCCACGACGGCCAGCTCCAGCGCATCACGCGCGACCACTCCCTCGTGGCCGACCTCATCGAACAGGGACGCCTCACCGAGGCCGAGGCGCGCTTCCACCCGCAGCGCTCGGTCATCACCCGTGCGCTCGGCAGCGATCCCTCCATGCAACCCGACCTCTACACCCTGCACGTCGAGGAAGGCGATCGCCTGCTTTTGTGCTCCGACGGCCTGAGCTCCATGATTCCCGATGGCGACATCGAGGCCATCCTGCTCGACAACCCCGTTCCCACCCAGGCTTGCGACGCGCTGGTCGAAGAGGCCATCATCGCCGGCGGCCTCGACAACGTCACTGTCATCGTCATCGATCCCCTGGGCGACCCGCCTACCGAGAACGAGGAGGAAGCCCCCGTCGAGGAGCGCATCGTCGGAGCTCCCGAAGACGACGAAGTCGACGCGCAGGCCATTCCCGCAAGTCCCGCCGTGGCTCCCGCTGCGGCTGTCGACGTCGCAACCGCCGGCGCCCCCGCAACCGCCGCGAGGAAAGGCGGCAAGGGCGGCAAGCACCACAAGCCCAAGCGCAAGGGAAGGATGGCGCCGTTCATCTGGGCACTCGCCTTCGTCCTCATACTCGCCGCCGCCGGGTTCGGCTTCTACGCCTTCGCGCAGAACTCCTACTTCATCATCGCCGAAAACGGCATCGTGAGCGTCTACCGCGGCCTGCCCGGCGAGTTTGCCGGCTTCTCGGTCTCGTGGCTCGAGTCGCAGGCCCCCGACATCGATGTGACCAAGCTCACGCCCATGGTACAGGGCAACCTGAAGAGCGGCATCTCCGTCAATTCGCTCGACGAGGCAAACGAGAAGATCTCCGAATTCCGCCAGCAGACCACTAAGGGCTAGACGTGCGCTCACGCCGGACCACAGAGCTATGGCTCCTCATAGCGGCAACGCCCGTATTGTTGCTGCTGTTCCTCATGTTGCTCGTCAACGCGAACACGCCGTTGACGTTCAACTCCTTCGCCGTGCCCATCGCGCTGGTCGTGAGCTTCTTCGTCGCGCATCTGGCCCTGCGTCGCTTCGCCCCCAACGCCGACCCGGCCCTGCTGCCCATCGCGTTTCTGCTCTGCGGCATCGGCATCTGCTTCGTCTTGCGCCTTGCACCCGATAGCGCCGGACGGCAGATCATCTGGCTCTTCGCCGGCATCGCGCTCATGGTCGCGACCATCATCCTCGTGCCGAGCGTCGAGCGCCTGGGACGCTTCAAGTACACCTGCCTGCTCTTCGGCCTCATCCTGCTGCTCTTGCCCGTCGTGCCGTTCATCGGCGCCGAGTACAACGGCTCGCGCATCTGGCTGTCGATCTTCGGCCTCTCGTTCCAACCGGGAGAAATCGCGAAGATCCTCATCGTCTTGTTCCTCGCCGCGTACCTCGCCGACAACCGCGAGCTACTGAGCGTCCTGCGCCGCAGCCGTTCCGGCCTCAAGTACCCGGACTTCCGCGCGCTCATCCCCCTGCTCGCCATGTGGATCGTCGCCATGCTCATCGTCATCCTCGAGCGTGACCTCGGCAGCGCCCTGCTGTTCTTCGGCATCTTCCTCGTGATGATCT
>CATLBX010000112.1 GCA_949879855.1 uncultured Coriobacteriia bacterium | reverse complement strand
GCGCGCAAGATGGAACGCGGAAACTTCAAGGGCTCGTGGTGGCCCATCATGTTCGTGGGACGCAACGCAAACGACACGGACAACCGCGAGGGCGACTACATCTGGCGCATGAGGCCCGAGCTCATCGAGGCCCTCGACGCATACGACAAGGCGGAAATCTAAGGACGCACGTCCGGGATTCCCTAGCCGCGCTCGTCACCGCTCGCTTCGCTCGAAATGACGGCGTCAAGGGTGCTCGCATCGAGACGCCCGCTTTGCCGTGCGCTCGAAGCCTCCTCGACCAGTGCCGTAAAGAGGTTTCCCATGTGCTTTTCGCCGAGGAAGAACTCGGGATGCCATTGCACGCCGAGCATGAAGGTCTTGTCCACGGCCTCGATGGCCTCGATGAGCCCATCCGACGCATACGCCACCGGCACGAAGCCGTCCGCGACCACGCGCACGCCCTGGTGATGAAACGAGTTTGCCGCCGATGAGTCCGCACCCAGGATGCCGTGGAGGCGTGACCCCCGCTTCACGTCAATGTAATGGGCGGCCTCGGTCGGCTCCTCGGTCTGCCAGTGCAGGATGGCGCGCTGCGTGAGGCTATCCACGCCGTCATACTGCGCCGGCAAGTCGACGTAGAGCGTCCCGCCGTAGTGCACGTTCATGGTCTGCATGCCGCGGCAGATGCCGAGCGTGGGCACGTCAAATCGATGCGCGAAGTCGAGGATGAGGCTTTCCACCGCATCGCGAAGCGGCGTGATCTCCCCGAGCTTCTCGTACTCGTCAGCATCCGGCGAGATGCCGTAGCGCTCCGGGTCGACATCCTGGCCGCCGGTGAGCACGAAGCCGTCGACGATGGGTAGCAGGCGCTCGTAGACACGCCGGTCGTGGGAGAGCGGGAAGATGAGCGGCACGCCACCCGACAGCACGATCGAGTTGATGTAGTGGTCGTTCACGCGGAAGATGTGATCTTCCGGCATCTGCGTGGGCACGATGCCGATGATGGGAAGCGTCCTGCGCTCCTGGCCCGCAAACGCGTCCATCTACGCGGCGAGGTATCCGAGCACGGAGGCGGTATCGACCACGCGCGAGTCGTAGCAGCGCGAGAAATACTCGAGTCCCGCCTCCTGCGTGCCGATGAGGAAGGTGGCCGTCGCATCGGCCGCGACGATCGTCTTGTAGCCGCGGAAGTATGCCCCGGCGAGCGTCTGCAGCACGCAGATGTTGGTGTCGGCACCCACGACGATGAGCGTGTCGACGCCAAGCTCGCGCAAGGTCAGGTCCAGATCCGTCTGGAAGAAGCCGTCGTAGCGGCGCTTGGGGATGATGTAGTCGCTGTCGCACGGCTCGAGGGCCGCCGCGGGCTGCGCGTCCTCGGTGTCGGCGATGCCATGCTCGCCCCAGAGCTCGAGCTCGCGGTCGAGACCGGGGATATGCGCGTCATCGACGAAGACGACCGGCACGCCCGCCGCGCGCGCGGCCTTCGTGATGGCGGCGCTGTTCGCCACCATCTCCTCGAGAACGGGCAGAACGGGATTCGAGCCTCCGAGCACGTCGACGACGAGCACGGCCGTCTTGGCCAAATCGATGCTGTCGGACTGCTGCCAGATGGTGTCTTGCGCGGTGGGAAGGTATGCCATGGGATGTTCCTAACGGTTCGAGATGACGACGAGGAAGATGATGAAGATGAGGAAGGCGATGCCCGCGACGATGACGACGGCGCGCGCCTTGCCCGACGCGGCCTTGCTCACCGCATGCTTGGACTCGAGGCTGCTCACCTGGGCTTCCATCGCGGCGGCTGTCTGCTCGTTTTCTGCGATGCGCGCGGCCATGGCCTGCGTCTCCTCCGGGTGCTCGATGACGTGCGCGCAAAACGCGACGCGCTCCCGTGCGGCGCCAAGGCGCTTCTCGAGCTCCTCGATGCGCTTGCCCGCCTTGTCCTTCTCGCCGTTGAGGTGCTTGATGCCGTCGAGTGCGCGCTTCTGCTTGGAGCGCTCCTCCTTCTCGCGGGCATCGAGCGCCTTTTGCGCGCTGCGCTGCGCGGCCTTGGCCGCCTCGAGCTTGTCGTTGACCTTGTCGACCACCGCATCGTGCGCGGCTTCGGTGTGCGCCGCCGCCGGCGAGTCGTCCTCAAAGAGGTCGAGCGAATCGCGTTGCGCCTTCACCTGCTTGAGCTCGTCCTTGGCGGAGGCAAGCTCGGCATTGCGCAAGTCGAGCTCCTCCTCGAGCGGCTTGCGTTCCTTGGCCTGGCGGCGCTTGAGCTCGGCAAGCTCGTCGTTGGCGTCGGCGATCTTGCGCTCGATGTCCTCGCGCGCCTGGGTGGCACGCTGGATGTCGGTATTGGTCGCGGCGATGATGTGCTCTTGGTCGGTGATCATGGCGTCGTAGTTCTGCGCGATGTTCACGCGGTCTTCGTAGGCTTCCCTGAGCGTGTTGAGCGTCTTGCGGTACTCGTCGAGTGCCTTGCGCTTCTTCTTGAGGTCGCGCCCCTGGGCGATGCTCGTGCCAAGCGCGGAAAAGCTCTCGAGATATTCCTCGGCGTCGAAGAAATCCTTCTCGCTCATGTCCTGTTCGGGCACATCGTCAATGACCTGCGCATCGACGAACTCAGGGTCATCGCGACGTGCGCCGCGCGTTGTTGTCGGTTCCAAAGCCTCTCCCTTGCAAAGACTTCCGAATGATGTGCTGACCATTGTACTCGGACGAGACGAAGGAGCCAGATTTCTCTTGAGAAAAATCGGTCCACCGATATATAATCTGGTCAGTTTAATGTATTTGTCCGTCATTCAACAGAAACGGCCTGATGATATGCGCGATTTAGATTACAACGCCTCTCTGCAAAAGCTCTTCACCCCCAGCATCGTCGCGACGTTGACCCAGATACACGAGGGCAAGGGCATTCTACCCATCGCGAGCGTGACGGGTCAGGACACGCTCGAGAAGCTCAACGAGATTGCCAAGACGCGCGATGCGGGCGCATCGTGCCGCCTCGAGGGCATCAAGGTGACCGAAAAGCACCTGCGCGAGCTGCTCGACGGCAAGGAGAAGGCCAACACCGATGCCGACAAGGCCGTGCTGGGCTACCGCGCCGTGCTCGAGACCGTCGACAACAGCTTCTCGACGCTGCGCATCTCGCCGGCCATTATCCTCCAGCTGCATAGTGACCTGTTCCGCTATGCCGATGACGTAAAGAGCGTCGGCAAGTGGCGTGGCGGCGACCGTGCCCGCGCGGCATCCTATGGCCAGACAAGCTTCATGCCGTCGGATGGCCCCATCAAGTACCACGGCATCCGCACCGACCTCGTGACCGCGCCGGACGTGCCGGCCATGATGCGCGAGCTGTGCAATGCCTACAACAACGCCCTGCGCGACAAGACCTACAGTCCGCTACTCGCGAGCATCATCTTCCTGCTCGACTTCGTCTGCATCTACCCCTTCGACGAGGGCACGGGCCGCATGTCGCGTCTGCTCGCCTCGCTCATGTTCGACAAGATCGACTTCACCGTCGGCCGCTACGTCTCCATCGACTCCGAGCTCGAGGCGACCCAGGACGACTACTTCGGCACCATGCGGGAAAGCGCCCAGGGGTGGGAGACGGGCGAGAACGACTACACGCCCTTCGTCGAGTACATGCTCGACGTCATCCTCAAGTGCTACGAGGAGCTTTCCGACCGCACCTCCGCCCTGAGCGTGCGCGGCAGCAACGAGAAGACCATCAGGCAGTACTTCCAGTCCATCGACGAGCCGGTGAGCAAGATCGAGATCCTCGAGGCCAATCCCATGATGAGCCAGAAGACGCTCGAGCGCATCCTGCAAAAGATGCAAAAGGAGCACTCCATCGAGAAGGTGGGTGCCGCCCGCGCCACACGCTACCAGCGTGTCGTACGCCAGATTCCGATGTAGCCTATCTCAACGCGAATGCATGCATGGGGGGCGCGATTACTCGCGCCCCCACCTGTTTAGGGAACCTGCTAATCCACGGATTTGAGACTCTCGACCATGTTGATGGCCTTGATCTTGGGCATCATGGCAAGCGAGACGATGAACGAGAACGCGATCGTGAGAACGAAGGCGATCGCGAAGCTCAAGAGGTGGATGTCGCGCCCGAACATCATCTCGTCGACCTCGGCCGTCACCACGACGAAGCTCTCCATCCCGATGCCGAGCACGCAACCCACGAGTGCACCGATGACGGTGAGCAGTATCGTCTCGCGGAATATGTAGCCGTTCGTCTCGCGCGGCGTGAAGCCGAGCACCTTGAGCGTCGCGATCTCTCGCGTGCGCTCGGTGATGTTGATGTTCGTGAGGTTGTAGAGCACGACGAAGGCGAGGAGTGCGGCGGCGATGATGAGCACCCATACGACGGCGTTGACGGTCTTGAGCATCGTCCTGTAGGTCTCGATGACCTCGTCGTAGAAGCTCACGACCTCGACACCGGCCACGTCGAGCAGCTCGTTGCCGAGCGCCGTGCGGTCTTCGAGCGGAGCCTCCGCCTTGCAGATGATTTCGGTGAAGGTGACCGGCTCGCCCATGACGGCTTCGTAGGATGCAGGCGACATGAACACGGCCTGGCCGGTGTAGTACTCGGCGATGCCCGACACGGTTACGTCATGCGCCGCGCCATCACGCTCCCCGACCATGCTCTGGTCGTAGATCTCGATGGCATCGCCCACGTGCACGCCGAGTTCGTCGGCGAGCTTCTCGGTAATGACAGCGCCCGTCTGTCCCAAGGCGAGCGGAGCATGTCCGATGCGTTCACGCAACGTGTAGAAGCCCTCGAAGGCCTCGAGGTCCTGGGGCACGATGATCGAGGCGCGGACGTCCTTGTCGATACCGGCACGTGAGATGATGGCGTTCTCGCCACCCACATGCGTCGTCTCGGTCACGATGCTCGAGTTCGCGAGAATCTCCTCGACCTCGCGCGCGTTGCCGGGGCTTTGCCCGTCGCTTGCCTGCACCTCGAGGTTGAAGTGCTGAATCTGGCCGAACTGCTTCTCGATGATGTCGTTGATGCCGTCACGCAGCCCCAGACCCGTGAGCAAGAGCGCCGTGCAGCCCGCGATGCCGATGATGGCCATGAAGAAGCGTCGCTTGTAGCGGAAGAGGTTGCGCGCCGTGACCTTGTTCGAGAACGACAGGTGACGCCAGATGGGCCCGATGCGCTCGAGTAGGATGCGCTTGCCGGGCTTGGGCGCGCGCGGCAGCATGAGCAGAGCGGGGCGTTCGCGCAGCGAGGAGAGCACGGCGAACAGCGTCGCGAGCAAGGTGATGCCCACGCTCAGACCAAAGGCGAAGAGCGCGATGGGCACGTCAATGGGCGAGGAGCTTACGGGCAGGGCATAGATGATCGCGTAGGACTGCATGATGACCTGCGGCAGGAACTGCGAGAGCAGCACGATGCCGATGATGCTTCCCACGCCACTGGCGAGCAACGCGTAGATGAGGTACTTGGAGCAAATGCGCGCGTTGCCGTAGCCAAGTGCCTTGTAGGTGCCGATGAGCATGCGCTCTTCGTCGACCATGCGCGTCATCGTGGTGAGCGACACGAGCGCGGCCACGAGGAAGAAGATGAGCGGGAACACGCGCGCGATCTGGTCGATACGGCTCGCATCGGCCTCGTGGCCTGCCGCACCCATGTTCTT
>CATLBX010000111.1 GCA_949879855.1 uncultured Coriobacteriia bacterium | reverse complement strand
CATTGTCACCGGGGGTTATCGTTCGATGGGCTCCGTGGTGGTGGGTTCGGTGCCAGGCTGCGTGGGATTCGCGGGGTCTGGCTCGGGTTCCGGAATGACAGGCTCCGTGCCGGCGGGAATGGGCGTTATCGAGCGCAGCATAACCTGTGTCGTTCGCTCGGCTCCCTCGTACTTGTTGACGGTCGCGTAGTTGCAGACACGCGCGACCTCCCCCACGCATACCGAGTAGTCGCCGTAATCCGTGCAGCCATCGGGCGCGTTGACAACGAAGTACTTCTCTTCCCGCGTGTCGATGAAGACCGTGCGCGAACTCGATTTGGCGAACAGCCAGCCGTTGCATATGCCCGGCGGCGTGAGCGACTGGCGCGCAAGACGCAGCCAGGCGTTACCCGCTATGGGATAGTACGTGCCGACGTTGGCGATGCCTCCGCCGTAATCGTAGGATGCGGGAATCGTGAAGGCGAAGGCGTTGTTCATGTATATGGCGTTTGACGGGCGGAAAGAATGCGGCATCACCTGGGACGCGACAACCGACCCCGAACCGGAGGCGATTGCCGTGAGCTCGTAGTACACGCCGCTGGACGCCTTGGCCCTCGGCATCGCCGTGAGCACCTGGCCGCTCACGGAAAGACCTCCGTTGAAGCGACCCTCCGAGGTGATCATGTCCGACGAACGCGACCCGCCCGAAGCGACGCGCAGATACGAGTTCTCCGTCGTGCGCGGTCCGTTTTCGGCGGGTTGGACGATCCAATACGCGGCCGTGCCGATGGCGGCTATCTCGGGAGTGTCGTACTCGCCGTTTCCCTCGTCGAGCTTGACGGGCTGGCCGGTCAGCTTGCCGTTGGCGATCGTGGCGCAGTACACCATCCAATCCGAGGTGAGGTAGTTGCTCTCGACCCAGACGAGCAGCTCCTTGGACGCGCGCACGGCGAAGATGCTGTAGCCCATGTCATGGTTGACCGCACGCTCGAGCGCCGGCGTCATGGCGCCGTCTTCCAGGTTGACGAGCGAGCAGGTCGACAGGGGCGAAGCCGTCTGGCCCGTGAGCAGCGCCGCCGCCGTCACGTCCTCGGACGCGAAGAGCATGGTTCCCGCGGGATACTGGGCGATGTCCTTTATCTCGTAGTAACCGGTGGGATCCTCGATTTCGGCAAACGCGTCGAGCGTGACGACGTCGTTGGTCGACACCTCGAGCGTGCTGGGCGTGCCCTTATCCGAACCACCCGAACAGCCCGTGAGCACCGCGGGGGCGCCGAGCACCGTCGCGCAGGCGAGCGCACCGCCACCCAGACGCAGGAAGTCACGACGTGACAGCTGTGACCTGTCGCGGCCCATCTACGCCTGCCGCTGCTCGATGGCCCAGTCGAGTGCGCGGGAAAGCTGGTCGGGGCAAGACGTCGCCTTGCCGCCGCACTGGGTCACCGCGCAACGCTCGATGACCCAGTCCGCCGGCATTCCCTCGATGAGCGAACCGATGCCCTTGAGGTTGCCGTTGCATCCGCCGATGAACTCGACGTTGCGCACCTTTTGCTCGTCGTCGAGATCGAACTTGATGGCGCGCGAGCAGGTGCCATGCGTGCGGTACAGAAACTCGGGGTCTGTCCCCCCATTCTCGACCTGCGGGTTTTCCTGTGTCTGGTTGTCCATGGAATGCTCCTAGAATTCGAGCTGCTTGAGCTTGTCGAAGATGACGGCCTTGTGGCCGAGGAAGCTCTCGGGGTCGAAGATGGCGTCGAGCTGTGCCTCGGTGAGCGGGCAGTCGGGGTCGGACTCGAGGTTCTCGCGGAACGTCGGGCCGTCGATGGCCTGCTGAATGTCATCCCACACCTTCATGGCGTTGCGCTGGACGACGACGTAGGCGTCCTCGCGCGTCATGCCCGTGTCGACGAGGGCGAGAATGACCTTCGAGCTGAAGATGAGACCGCGCGTGCGCCACAGGTTGTGCAGGCTCTTGTTCACGTAGACGTTGAGGCCGTCGAGCATCCATTGCATCTTCGAGAACATGTAGTCGAGCGCGATGAAGCTGTCGGCCAGGACGACGCGCTCGGCGCCGGAATGGGAGATGTCGCGCTCGTACCACAGCGCCACGTCGTCGAAGGCGACCTGCGCGTTGGCCTTGACCACGCGGGACAGACCGCAAACGCGCTCGGCGGTGATGGGGTTGCGCTTGTGCGGCATAGCGCTCGAACCCTTCTGACCCTTGGTAAAGGGCTCCTCGGCCTCGATGACGTCGGACTGCTGCAGCAGGCGCACCTGCATGGCGATGGATTCGAGCGTGGAGGCGGTCACGGCGAGGGCCGACATGACCTGCGCATGGCGATCGCGGGCGATGACCTGCGTGGATAGCGGGTCGGGCGTGAGGCCGAGCTTTTCGCAGACGAACTGCTCGACGAAAGGATCGATGTTGGAGTAGGTGCCCACGGCACCGCTGATGGCGCCAGTCGCAGCGACTTCGCGGGCCTGCAGCAGGCGGTTCTCGGCACGCTTGAGGGCCCAGGCCCAGCTGCCGAACTTCATGCCGAAGGTCATGGGCTCGGCATGGATGCCGTGGGTGCGACCCACGCAGATGGCGTCCTCGAACTCGAAGGCGCGACGCTTGCAGGTCTCCCCCAGGCGCTTCACGTCGGCGATGATGATGTCGAGAGCCTGCGTGACCTGGTAGCTGAGCGCCGTGTCGCCGAGGTCGGAGCTCGTCATGCCGTAGTGCACCCAGCGGCTCGGCTTGGGGTCGCCCTCGGGAATGTCGGCATCGATGTAACCGGCCATGACGGTGGTGAAGGCGATGACGTCGTGATTCGTCACCTTCTCGACCTCGTCGATCTCGTCCACGGTGAAATCGGCGTGGGCGCGGATCCACGCGGCCTCGTCGGCGGTGATACCGCATTGGCCGAGCTCGGCCTGGGCCTCGCAGGCAAGGACCTCGATTTCCTTCCAGACGTCGAACTTGTTCTCGAGAGACCAGATATGCCCCATTTCGGGCAGCGTGTAGCGCTCGATCATCCCCGGATTCCTTTCGAATGGCTTATTGTTGCGCCCTATTGTAGCGGCTCTTGGGAAAAAGGGGACAGACCCTCTAACAGCAACAGCTGCTAGAACTCTTCGTCTTTTTAGACTTCTTGCCCTTATGTTTCTTGCCCGATTCGCCGCAGCAGCACGAAGACTCGGCCTTATCTGGTTCGCCGCAGCAGCAAGAGCCCTTTTTCGCCTTCTTCTCGACGCCCTCGTAGAACTTCTTCAGGTTCTCGGGCAATGCGTAGGGCATGGGCGGATCGGCGGGTCGGCGGTTTTGCAGCACGACCTCCATGATGCCGCGCACGAGCATGTCGGTGGGCGGAACCTCGTAATACGTCCCGTTGTACGGGAAGATGCGGCATGAAACGGCAGCATCACTCATATCGCTGCAGCAGTCGCAATCGTTCTCCTCCACCGACGGGCAGATGTCAACCCCGTTCACGCGCACCGTTGGCGAGCTCTCGAAGCGATAGTGCTTCGCCTTCGCGACGCTATCCACCAACACGGAATTGAGGACGAGGTTGTATCCGCAGGCCCGGAGCACGTCGCGGCAGCGAGCCACAGCCTCCTCGACGCGCTTGTCGGCGCCCTGGCACCGATCGCAACACGAAAGATCGAGATAGAGAAAGTCGATATCGACCTTCTGGAGTTTGCCTTGATAGCGGTCGTCCTCGCAGCCATACGCCTGCGAGCTCTTGTCCGACCCGCAGCAGCAGGAGCTTTTCTGATTCTTCTTGGAGTCTTTCTTCTTCGACATTGACGGACCCTTCGCTTTGCCTGCCGGTATAGGCCAGCAAGCTCTGTGCTTACGCGGAAAATGATTTCGTACTATACATTACAAGATTATATTCTATAATGGCGTTCGTCTTATAGTATCGTGTCTAATATATGTGCTCTTACATTGGTGCATGAGGAGGCGCGCTGGCATCTCGCGAAATGCCAGAGACTACTGAAAGGAGCGTGAACTCGTGTTCAAGAATGTAAAGTCAAAGGCAGGACGCTTCTGCATGATTCTCGCCACTGGCGTTCTTGCCTGCGCACTCACCGTCGGACTCGCCGGATGCGGAAGCTCGGGTTCGGACTCTTCCGCCAAAAAGCCCGACAAGATCGTTTTTGCCTGGGAGCCTTCCAATTCCGGCTCTGACTACGAAGGCATGCGCGACTCGATAGCCGCCGCCATCACCGAGGCGACCGGCATCCCCTGCGAGGTCATGACGACCACGGACTACAACATGACCATCGAGGCCCTTTCTTCGGGCCAGGCTCAGATTGCGTCCCTCGGCGCCGATGAGTATGTCGAGATTCACGAGCGCAACCCGGAGATTGACGTCGCCTTCGTGCTTTCCGACAAGGAGGGCAAGCTCAACCCCGTCTCCTATTACTCGCAGATCATTTGCCGTGACGGTGAGCAGTCCAAGTATCTCAACGCCGACGGCTCTTTCAACTACGACACGCTCAAGGGCGAGGATTACTCATTCGTGTCCCTGAGCTCTACCTCCGGCTACGTCATCCCGGCCACGATCTTTGCCCAGAAGCTCGGCTATGACAACATCGATGTCTTCGCCGAGTCTGGCGAGTTCTTCGACAAGGTCGTCATGGCGTCGAGCCAGCCGCTGAGCGTCTATCAGGTCGCGAGTGGCAACGTCAACCTCGCCTCCTGCGACAACACGAGCGCAAGCGCCGCTTACAACGTCGTCTCCGGCACCAATGGCGAGGTCGGTTGCGTCTACGAGGTCCAGCAGGGCCTCGAGGGCGAGCTCGCGAGCTGGGCAGGAACCAAGTTCACGTGCGTCGAATCCTATCCGGTGCCCGCGGTTCCCTTCTGCATCAACACGAGCGCCCTTCCCAAGGAGGTCGTCGACCAGATCATCGATTACATGACCTCCGATGATGTCGCCGCCAACAAGGACATCTTCGTCGACCCCGACAACCCCGCTCACAAGAGCAAGTACAAGCAGAACAAGAACGGCACGGTTCGCTTCGTCGTCGCCGACGATTCGTACTATGACGACTATCGCGAGCTGATTGGCAAGAAGTAACCTGGCACTCGATATGTTTAAATGGCGGGCGGCGTTTTAATGAGCGCCGCCCGTTTTTACTCGAAGGAAGATGCAGTGCGTGACAACGAAACGCTTTTGCGTATAGAAAACCTCTCCAAAAGCTACGATGGCAAGACCCTTGCCCTCGACAACGTCTCGCTTACGCTCGGCAAAGGCGAGTTCGTATCCGTCATAGGCAGCTCCGGGGCGGGAAAATCAACCCTTCTGCGCTGCGTCAACCGGCTCATCAAGCCCAGTTCCGGCTCAATCATGTTTGACGGCGTGGAGATGACAGAGCTTCGTGGCAAGAGGCTGCGCACGCAGCGCCGGCGCATGTCCATGGTCTTCCAGAACTACAATCTCGTGTTGCGCAGTTCGGTCATCCAAAACGTCCTCCAGGGACGCCTGGGTTACAAGAATGCTGTCGCTGGGGCATTGGGAGTATTCAGCAAGGAAGACAAGGAGAAGGCCCTCTCCATGCTCGAGCGCGTTGGCATGGCCGACTTCGCCTACGTGCGGGCAGACCAGCTATCCGGCGGTCAAAAGCAGCGCGTTGGCATCGCCCGCGCTCTCGTACAAGAACC
>CATLBX010000110.1 GCA_949879855.1 uncultured Coriobacteriia bacterium | reverse complement strand
AGAAGGCGATCTTACCGCCACAAGGACGACTGCCTGGGGCGGTCCCGGTTGCCATAATGGCTGTGCCGTCATCTACTACACGGACAAGGAAGGCAAACTGGTCAACGTCGAGGGCGATCCCAATAGTCCGTTTAGTCGTGGCCGCCTCTGCCTGCGTTGCCTGAATTACAAGCAGCAGATTGAAAGTCCCAGCCGCCTGCTGTATCCCATGAAACGTGCCAAGGCCGATCGTGGCAAGGACGCATGGGAGCGTGTGAGCTGGGATGAAGCTCTCGAGATCATCGACCAGAACGTGAAGAAGATTCAGCAGGAATACGGCCCCGAATCCATTGCCGCCATGATGGGCACCGGTCGCAACGTCTGCTGGCAGTGCCCGCTCATCTGCTACTGGGCCTTCCAGTCGCCTAACTTCTGCCTGGGCTTCCTTTCCGGTGACTCGTGCATGCTGCCGCGCTCCACCCTGAACTTCTGCCAGAACGGCGGCGCCCTGATCGCCGACATGTCCCAGAGCCATCCCCTGCGCTATGAGGATGACCCCGAGTACGTGACCCCCGAGCTTGTCTGCATCTGGGGCAACAATCCCGTCGTCTCCAACTCCGACGCCTTCCTGGGCCACTGGATCGTGGACGTCATGCAGCGTGGTTCCAAGCTGCTCGTCATCGACCCGAAGCTCTCCTGGATGGCCTCGCGTGCCGAGGTCTGGCTGCGACTGCGTCCTGGTACCGATGCCGCTCTGGCTATGGGCATGTGCAATGTCATCATCGAGGAGGACCTCTACGATCATGACTTCGTCTCCAAATGGAGCTATGGATTCGACGAGCTTGTCGAGGCATGCAAGGCGTATCCGCCCGAGAAGGTTGCCGAGATTTGCTGGGTCGACGCCGATGACATCCGCAAGGCCGCGAGGCTCTATGCGTCGTCCAAGCCGGCCGCACTGCAATGGGGCCTGAAGGTTGACCAGAGCCCCACGGGCATTCCCGCAGCGCAGGCCATCAACAATCTCGTCGCCCTTACCGGCAACTATGATGTGCCCGGTGGCAACATCCAGACCGACCAGCCCTATCGTACCGATATGGCCTACAACTGCGGCTACCAGGACGTGCCGGAAGAACTGCGCGCGAAGCGCATCGGTGACAAGGTGTCCCCGCTCCATACCTTCGGCTTCTCGGCCACGGCCATGAGCGACCTCATTCTCCATGCCATCGAGACCGAGGAACCCTATCCCATCAAGATGATGTGGTTCCAGTCCACCAATCCCATCGCCAACATGGGTGCCGAGGCGCCGCGCGTCTACAAGGCGCTCCGCAGCCTTGACTTCGTCGCAGTTGCCGACATCTTCATGACTCCCACGGCCATGGCCTGCGCCGACCTGGTGCTTCCCATTGCCATGAGTCCCGAGCGCAACAGCTTCCGTACTTGGTACACGCCCATGCGCGCGATCACCAAGGTATGCGATGCCCCGGGTGAGGCCGTGTCCGACGAAGAGCTCATCGTCAAGGTCGTCGGCAAGTGCAACCCCGAACTGCTCGAGCGCTTCGGCATCAAGGATGACGTCGACCTGCTGAACTTCTTCCTGAAGGAGCGCTCTGATTACGGCGGCAAGCTGGGCCGTAACTTCCAGGATCTGGTGGAAGAGGTCTACAACTATCCGCCGCTCGAGTACAGGAAGTACGAGAAGGGCCTTGCGCGTCCCGATGGCGAGCCCGGTTTCAACACGCCGACAGGTCGTTTCGAGTTCGCGATTTTCGCTTTCGAGCAGTGGGGTTGGTCGGATACTCCGTACTTCGAGGAGCCGCCCGAAAGTCCGTATTCCGAGCAGGTCGACGAGGCCTACAAGGAGGAATACCCGCTCGTCCTCACCACCGGCGCTCGCATGTGGGGGTATTTCCACTCCGAACATCGCATGTTCCCCCGCATGCGTGCCATCCAGCCTGACCCGCAGGTGCGCATGCATCCCGATACCGCCGCCAAGTATGGCGTCAAGGAAGGGGACTGGGTTTGGATTGAGAATCATCGTGGTCGCTGCCGTCAGAAGGTCGTCTTCGACATCACCTATGATCCGCGCGTCATCGCTGCAGATCATGGCTGGTGGTTCCCCGAAGGAGATCCCGCAGAGCCTAGCCTGTTCGGTGTGTTCGACTCGAATATCAACAACCTCACTTCCCAGATGCAGTTCGGCAATACCGGCTATGGTGCACCCTATTGCTGCCTGATGTGCAAGATCTACAAATGCACGGAGGAGAACAGCAAGGTGCTCCCCGGCGAGCAGGTCACCAAGCTTGGCGGTTGGGACTACGTTATGGCTCAGCCCAATGCTCAGGAGGCGGCGAATGCCGACGTAAACGGCGCCGCCCAGAACGACGCTCTCTATGCCGGTCGCGGTGACGAGGTCGACGAGTCGCCCGCGGGCCTGATCTAAAGGAAGGAGACGATTTCATGTCGCGAAATGCATTAGTTATCAACTACGAGTATTGCTCCGGATGCCATACCTGCGAGGTTGCCTGCCAGGTGGAGCACGATCTGCCCGAGGGGCAGTTCGGAATTAAGATTCATCAGGATGGTCCCCGTCAGTTGGAGAACGGCAAGTGGGAGTATAACTACATACCTGTGCCCACCTCCCTTTGTGACCTCTGCGCCGATCGCGTGGCGGAAGGCAGGCTGCCCAAGTGCGTGCATCATTGCCAGGCGGGCATCATGTTCTACGGCACGGTCGAGGAGATGGCGGAGGTCATGGACGAGAAGCCCAACAGCGCCATGTTCACCCCCAAGGTGTAATAGGGTAACTCGCTACCCTTTGCACTTCCCCCTTAGGCGCTTCCCTCGGGTTGCGCCAGAGGAGAAGCGGTCCTCTTGCGGGATCGCTTCTCCTCGTGTTTTATGACTATTCGGACTGTTGGTGATAGTTGGGGGCACATCATGCAGACCACGATGGCAATGCTCTATGACGGCCTCGCGAAGAAGGCCGCTTGCGATAAATGCGCGTATTACGACAAGGACATGTGGATATCGCATGTCGCCCTTGTCGGGCAGTGCGAGGCACGTTCACCCCATGGTCTCGTCCTTATTGTCTCTGCTGGGGATACGGAGGGGCTTGCTCGGGCCAATGCTCTTGTCGGCCCGAGCCGAATCGTGATAGTGGGGGATTCGGGGCGAGACTGCGCGATTCGAGTCCCCCGCCCTATTCCTGCAGATGCCGTCCTGGCTTTTGCCGAAGAGGCCCTGGGAGTGTATAGGAACTGGGGTCACGATCTTTCTGAAATGGTTTTCCAAGACCAATCCGTGGAAGCTCTTCTGGAGAAGGCCCACGATCTGTTTCGCAATCCTCTCATCGTTCTTGATCGCGCTTTGCGCGTGAAGGCTCGCACGGCCCATGATGTGATGCATGATGACATGTGGACTCCGCTCGACCATCATGGTGAGATGTTCGAAGGGCCGGCAGAGGCACCTGGCTTTGCCGACTTTCTTGATACGCTCAATCGCAATCGCGTGGTGTCGGATTACCACATGTTCAATGGCATTCGTATCGCCTCGTGCCGGACGCGCGAGATCGGAGACGACTTTCTCTTTGTCTGCCTGATTCAGAAGAAACGCCCCATTACCGATGGTGATGTGGAGGCTCTGAAGTATTTGAGCGAAATGGTCGGCATACTCGTGAAGACGAAAGTGGGCTATGAAAACGAGGATATTGGCCTGAACGGTCTTCTCATAGACGGCTTCAAGGGACGTCTCGTGAACCCTGTCGAGCTTGCAAATCGACTTCGTGCCGTTGGGCTGCGGCTGCGAGAACGCATGCTTGTTATTCGCATTGTTTCGGAAAGGGGCAGACTCAATGATCGCCAGGCTCATCGCTTCATAGACGAAATAGAGCACAACTTTCCTCTTGGACATGGCTTCTTCTATGAGGAGGGACTGGTGTTTTTCTCGACTTTCGATGAAGGCAAAGGTATGAATGGCGCCGATTATCGCAAGCTCAAGACTTTTCTCGTTGGACGGGGTCTCGTTGCTGGTGCTGGCGAGGAATCGAGCTCCGACGTGCCATTGCGTGAGGCATACCAGAAGGCCCTCTATGCGTTGTCAATCGGACGCAAGGTCTTTCCTGGATCGCACTTGCTCTTTTTCGAAGATTGCCGCGAATACTATCTTTACGAAGTGTGCGCGGAAGAAGGCGGTGACGAGTTCTTCGTTCATCCTGCGGTCGGGGTGACGGCGTCTGTTGGGGGTAAGGCCAAGACACCCCTTTCAGAAGTGCTTCGTCGCTTGAGCTTCAATCGAGGGAATCGAACCAAGACGGCACAAGAGCTCTTCATCCAGAGAAATACGCTCCAGGCACGCATACGGGAGATAGAGGAGCTGTGCTCTATCGACCTCTCTGATCCTCAGACCGTCTCCCATATCCGACAGTCCTATGAATTGCTGGATTATCTCTCTGCGACGGAGGTGTCTCATAAACCGAGTCAGACGGGAGGACGAAGGTGAAGATAACGATGGCAATGGTCTTCGATGGTCTTTGCAGGCGGTTCACTTGTGTCAAAGGGCCGTTTTATGCTTCTGATTATCCGGTTATGGCCGTTTTCACGGAGGCGGTCGAATCATTACGCCGTGGCGAAGGATGCTATGTAATTGATGATGCCCATCGAGATGCGCCAAGCTGGATTCCTCCCGAGGCATTTGTGTTTGCCGGCGATGCGCAGGAGGATCCCTGTTCGTACGCAATCTGGGTGACCGATGAAAACAGCAGGGAGATCGTGAGAGATGCGATAGCGGAAATCGTCAGCTACTACACAGGATGGGCAGATGAGCTTCTGAACCTCACGATTCACGGGGCAGGTCTCGAGGAACTCATTGATTTTGCCCATCACCTCTTTGGCAATCCAATGACCATCATAGACCATAACTATCGTGTGCTTGCCCATACGCGGCAAGATGTCATGGATGACTCCCTTTGGGTGGCATCGCGAATCGAGTCGGCGACTGCCGAGAAGCTTCAGGACCTTGTCGCTTCCGAGAAGGATGCTGAGGATTTCGAGCTTTTCCTCGAGCGCCTTCGTCGGAAAGGCGAGATTTTCTATCACACGACGTCCATAGGAACATCGGTGAGCGCGTGTGTCGCCCGCGTGCTGCAATCAGGCTTAGCCATCGTCAATGTCGTGCAGAAGAACCGGCCGGTGACACAGGGCGATTTTGCCTGCCTACGGTACTTCAGTTCCATAGTGGGAACGAAGATGAGGGCCATCGAGTTTACATGGCGCTCGTCGGCACGCAGCTACGATGCGTTGCTGCAAGATGTGGTAAGGGGAAATCTTGTCGGTGCGGATGAAATAAAGTCTCGTCTTGGCGAGGCATGGATCGACACGCTTTCCTATTTCACCGTTTTCGTAATCAACTCGCGCAAGGGACTTGCCAGATATCACGAGCTTTGCGGCATCGAGGACGACCTTGCCGCCAAATTTCCCGAGGCGCGTGGCGTGATTCACGCGCGTACGCTGGTCTTGTTCGTCAACCACGAAGAGCCCGCTGTTGATATCGATATGACAGCGCTCCAGGACTACCTGCATTCTCATGGCCTTGTCGCTGGGATGAGCGATTCCCGTGGTATAGAGGTCTCCCTTCATGACTTGGTCTACCAGGCTCAAATGGCCCTGCGTATCGGGCGCTGG
>CATLBX010000109.1 GCA_949879855.1 uncultured Coriobacteriia bacterium | reverse complement strand
CAAATCGACACGGCCCTTGAGCGTGCCGAAGTAATGGCCCAGATGCAGCCTGCCCGTGGGCCTGTCGCCCGTGAGCATGCGATACTTGCCGGGATTGACGTCGAAATCCGCGCGAATCATGTCGCTCTTGCGTTTTGCCGCCTCGAAGCTACCCTCATTTGGCATGTCAGCGTTGCCTTTCTCTCAAAAATACCTGCAAGATGGTACACCATCCTCAAAACCGCGAGGCTAGTAATCGGCCAAATCCTCGGGATGGATGCCATATGACTCGAGCTCGGCAAAACCGGGACGCACCCTGAACACGAAGCCATCGACGTTGCGCACGATGAGGTGATTGACCTCGTCGGTCCCCATGTTGAGCCAATTGCCCAGAAAGCCCCTGATGACACCGCCATGGACGACGATGGCCGTACGTCCCTCCAGACGCTCGATCTCGTCGCAGGCATCCCCTATGCGCGCGAGGAAGTCATCGAAGCTCTCGCCACCTTGGGCCGGTGGCCAAGCCGCGGCCCGCGGACCCCAGGGAAAGGGAAGGTCACGGGCGATGACTTCGTCAAAGGTCATGCCCTCTATGGGGCCGAAGTCGAACTCGATGAGACGTTCGTCCACCTGCGCCTCGATGCCGATCTCGCGTGCCGCCGGCTCGGCGATGAGCGCCTTGCAACGCTTGAGCGGCGAGCAGATGATGCGGTCGGGTCGCCAGGCGACAAGCCCCGCAACCGCTCGACGCGATTGCTCCTCGCCCAGCCCCGTCACGCCCTCGTCGCGCCGACCAAGGAAGAAACCCTGCGCGTTCGCGTGGGTCTGGCCGTGGCGCATGAGGAGCACGCGGGCGGCACCGTCGTCGGCTCCCGTCGCAAGCGGATTGGGAGTCGCGGGTTCTTCCTCGTTCGTCACGACAGGTCCCTTCACCCTAGAGCCCCGCAACATCGCGCAGGCTCGTGATTTCCTCTTTGGTCAAAAGCCGCCAGGAGCCCTCCTCGACGGCAGTGAGAGCGAGCGGCCCGAAGCTGCTTCGATGCAAGTCGAGCACCGGATGATGCACGGCCGAGCACATGCGCTTGACCTGGCGCTTCCTGCCCTCGTGGATGACGAGCTCGATGTCGGAGCTGCCATCGGGTCGTTCGGCGACAAGCCGTACCCGTGCCTGGGCCGTGAGACCGTCGTCGAGCATGATGCCGCCGCGCAAGCGCGCGAGGTCGACCTCATCGGGCACGCCATCCACATGCGCCTGATAGGTCTTGTCAACGTGATGCTTCGGATGTAGGAGATGCTGGCCCATGTCACCGTCGGTCGTGAAGAGCAGAAGTCCCGTCGTGTCCTTGTCGAGCCGGCCGACCGGATACAGACCCGGATAGCGGTCACGCGGCACGAGCTGCGCGACGCACGGACGCCCTTGCGGATCGTCCATGGTCGTCAGATAGCCCTTGGGCTTGTAGAGCATGAGGTAGACGGAGCCGTCCTCGAGATGCACCTCGCGACCATCCACGCAGACGACGTCGGTCTTGGGGTCGACCTTGCTGCCGAGCTCGGTCACGACCTCGCCGTTGACACTCACGCGTCCGGCGGTCATGAGGTCCTCGGATCCCCTTCGGCTCGCGACGCCCGCACGAGCGAGAAACTTCTGCAGGCGCATGGGAAACGGCTGCCTTGGCATCGGATCCGCCATGGCTACTCGACCAGCTCGATATCATCGTCGTCGGGCTCGGCCTCGCCGAACTCCTCGTCATCGTCCTCGGTGTAGACGTACGCCTCCTCCTCTTCGGGATCGGCCGTATCGATGAGGTCGTCTTCCTCGGCGGCGTACTCGTCATCCACCTCGTCGTCATCTGCATCATCGGCAAGGTCATCATCGGGTTGCGCTTCGTCATCATCGCCGAAGTACGCATCGAGCATGCCGTCGACGTCCTCGATGTCGACCCCCAGATAATCATCGATCTTCTCGGTCATGGACTGGCCGACGATTTCGGCGACGCCTTCGGCATCGTCTTTCCGCATCTCATCACCCGTGTCGACTTCCTCGACGCGTATGCTGCCGTCTTCGAAGGTGACCTGCATGGCGGCGGAGGCGACCCCCTCATCCTCTCCGGTCAGCTCGAGTTGCATGTCATGGGACCTGTCCGTGCCGCTCAGGCGCTCGCGAATCTGCTCGCGACTCGCCTCGTCGGGGGCGAAGTCCTCGAGCGGCGGCAGGTCCTTCACGCTCTTGAGGCCGAAGCGCTCGAGGAAGGTGCGCGTGGTGCCGTAGAGAATCGATCCGCCCGGCTTGTCGCGACCCATCTCGCGCACGAGGCCCTTCTCGACGAGCGACGAGACGACGCTCTCCGAATTCACGCCGCGTATGGCGTTGACGGTCGCGCGCGTCACGGGTTGGTGGTATGCGATGACCGCAAGGGCCTCGAGGGCCGCCTGGGACATGCGATGGGTATCCCAGGAGACCACATAGCGTTCGATGGCCTCGTGATAGGCGGGGTGCGTGTAGAATCGCCAGCCCCCCGCCACCTCGCGCAGCTGGATGCCGCGGTTCTCGTCCATGTACTCGGCGGATAGCGCCACGAGCGCCTCGTCGACCTGCACGGGGCTAACCTCGAGAATCTCCGAGAGCCGCGCGGCGCTCACCGGTTCGTCCGACACGAACAAAAGCGCCTCGGCAGCGCTCATAAGGTCCGCGTATCGCTCGTCACGTGCCATGCCTACTCCTCGTCCCGCGCTTTCGCGACCGGTTCGTCTTTTCCGTCATCATCGTTCGTCTCGCCCTCTTCGCCCGCGTCGAGCTGCTCGAGGGACGGGTCATCCGGCATGCCCCAATCGGGCACCGAGAAATCGGTGATTTCGGGGGCATCGGCTTCGATGTCCAGCTGTATCTCGTCAAAGGCAGCATCCTGGCAAATCCTGATGACGCCGCGCTTGTACAGCTCGAGTATCGCCAGAAACGTGACGACTATGAGCTCGGGCGTCGGGGCAGCCCCCACGAGCTGCTCGAACGTGCAGCTCGTCCGACGGCGCATCGAGCGGTATATGCCCTCGACGTGCTTCTCCATGGAGATGGGCACGGCGGCGATGTGCTCGGCCTCGAGCAGAAAGGTGTCACGACGGGCGGCGATATCGGCGCATATGACGGCAAGACCGTGTAAGGTGATGCCCTTGAGGTAATCGGGCATGAGGCCGAGGAACTGCTCCTCGAGGCTTGCCTGACGCGGATGCATCTTGGCCTCGTTTTCCATGCGCATGCCGAGGGCGTTTGCGGCGTTCTTGAACTGCTTGTAGACCACGAGGCGTTCGACGAGGATGTCGCGGGTCTGTTCGGGAGTGAGGTCGGCGAACTCGTCATCGAGCTCGATCTGCTCGATGCCGTCCTTGGGCAGAAGCGAAGATGCTTTGATCTGCAGCAAGGTGGCCGCCACGACGAGAAAATCACTCGCGATGTCGAGGTCGAGGTCCTTCATGCGCTCGACCTCGGCAAGGTACTGGTCAGTGATGTCGGCGATGGAGATGGCGCCGATGTCGATCTTCTGACGCGAGACAAGGGTGAGCAACAGGTCGAAAGGTCCCTGATAGGCATCTATGCGGACGCGATAAGACACGTTTGAGCTCCCGTTTATCGAAATGCGTTCGAGAGGGTATTCTAGCGCAGCACGCGTCCCCGCGTGAAAATGAGACAAATACACTGTGTATTTGTCTCATTTTATCGTGTCGAGGAGGCGCGCAGCGCCGAGGGGGCGAGGCCAAGGGAGGCGTCGGGGACGATGCGATACACGGCGATGCTCCCGAACTGCTCGGGCGTCACGTCCTGCGCGCAGTCCTCGGTAAAGCGGAGCCTCTGGCTTGCCGGTGTCACGATGTACGATATGCCCGTCTCGTCATTGCAGGTCCGCCCGTTCACGTCGAAGATGTTGTCTCCCATCGTGTCGCCGGTCTCGAGAAGCAGCTCGCGCTGCATGATGGGTCCCTCCTCGAGGGTCGCGCGCAATTGCCGTTCGAGGATGTAGGTGCAGTTCATCCGGCTGTTGTCCAGATAGACATCCATGAGGTTGTTGAATGCCGAGTTCTCGTCGTCGACGACAATGAGAACCTGCTCGCCCTCGGGTACGCCATCGACGAAATCGACGAGCGCGCACATCTCGGTGACCTTATCAACATCCGCCCGATACACGGCATTGTTGTACTGGTAGGCACCGACATTGCAGGCGACCATGGCCAGGGCGATGAGGACGGGTACGCTCGCGGCGGCTTTGGGAAAGCGTTTCGAGGCGAGCGCCCACATGCCAAAGACGAGATAGGCGCAGACAAGCGCCTTGGCAAGCCAGATGCCCGGACTGATGTCGAGAAACTCTCCGTGGTAGATGTCCTTGCCCGTCGTGCTCGCGGACGGGTCGGCATTCGGATCGATGGGAAGTCCGGGCAATTGCTCGCCGAGCAGGCGCAGGGGATGGAATTGGGCGCTGTCAAAGCCCTGCGAATAGTCGCCGTTTCCCAGCATGAAGACGACGAGAAGGCACATCGCGAGCGTCGAGGCGACGGCAGCGGCAAAGGCAAGCGGACTGCGCATGATCGCGCTTCCGTCACCACGCGCGATTTGCCTGATGGTGAGGAAGAGCAAGGGCAGAAAGATGGGCGCGACATAGCGCACGTGCGGGCGTATGCCCACATGGCCCAAATCCTCGCGTATCGAGATGGTATAGATGACGATGAGCAGGATGAACACGAAGGAGAGCAGGCAGAACAGGTAGAGTTCGCGTTCGCGTCTCGTCAGACGTGACCAGGTGAGCGCGGGCAGCACGAGCGGGAAGAACGCGAAGGCGATGACGAAGTGGGTCGTATCGCTCACGAGTGCGTACAGGGCGAAGAGCACGGTGTAGGGATTGAGCAGGACGGACGGGTCGGTCTGGTTATAGGAGTTGAGGAGACCCGCGAAGAGCGTGAACTTGAAGACGAGGAATGGAATGATGAAGCCAAAGAGGAAGCAGAGCAGGGGGATGCAGTCGCGGAGGCGGACTTGCCCTCGCACCCGACCCACGTCTCGCGCGATGCCGCTGCGGAACTCGCGCACCTGCGGTGCGCTCAGACAGTCCTCGCAAGATCGCATCGCGCTCGACGCGGGTCTGCTCGAGATGTCCGCCTCCGCGACTGCATCCCCCTCATGCCGCACGATACGGATGATGAGCAGTACTACAAAGGCTAAAACAAAGCCCAGAGCTACCTCTTTGGCGAGATAGGTGACGTAGCAGAGCAGGCCTGCACCGAGACACCAAAGATAGGCCGCCCGTCCCCGTGCCTCGAGCGCCTGCCAGCAGCAGGCCACGAGCCAGAGCACGAGGGGCAGGTAGATGCACTCGCTCAAGAACGTCATCGAATAGCACATGTCGGGCATGATGACCGTGAAGAGCAGGCAGATGATGACCGGTGCTTTGCCAGTGAAGAGCTTGCGCGCGATGAGCAGAGCCGGAAAGACGACTGACGAGACGTAGATGCTGTTGAGCAGCGCGATGAGACGCACACGTAGCAGCGGGTCATCGGTAAGATAGGCTGGGAAGAGCGCGAACGGATAGAGGACCTTCTGGAAGCTCGAAAACCCTCCGCGCTCGATGAGCTGCCCCTCGTCAAAGAGACTCGTGGCGAGGTTGAGGTAGCGAATCTCGTCGGGGAGCACCCCGTTGCAGTTGGGGAACTCTGCAAGGCAGAAGCGCTCGATGACCGACACG
>CATLBX010000108.1 GCA_949879855.1 uncultured Coriobacteriia bacterium | reverse complement strand
CTCGATGTTGACGAACTTCGTGCAGGCATGTCTGAACGAGATGGCGGTCTGGTTGCGGCCCATGCCGACGACGATCATGTTGCTCTCGCGCAGGCGTGCGGCCAGGCGCGTGAAGTCACTGTCCGAGGAGACGATGACGAAGCCGTCGACCTTGCCCGCGTACAGGATGTCCATCGCGTCGATGATGAGTGTGGAGTCGGTCGCGTTCTTGCCGGCCTTCTCGCCGGGCTTGTGGCTCTTGACGTTGCTGAACTGCTGGACGGGCGTGATGGAGTTGTCGAGCAGCTTGGGACGCCATTTGGCGGCCTGCGGGTCGGTGAAGTCGCCGTAGATGCGACGATAGGTTGCCACGCCGTAACGGGGAATCTCGTTGAGGATGACGGGGAGGTACTTGGCGGAGATGTTGTCCGCGTCGATGAGGAGCGCGAGGCGCGGCTCATCGTTTATCTCGTCGTGCATGATGTGTCCGTTTCCGTATGCGAATACATAGTGATGTCGTTAATCTCGCTCATGATAGCTCATGTACAATCGTTGTCCTGGGAAGCCACAGGAAATGAGTACAACTCGTCAACTGTCTGCGACGAAGGAGAACGGCGGACAGTCTGGAAGGGGAGAGACGATGGCGGATCTTCAGCCCGAGAACCTGGACGCGATCAAGCCGGATTGCCTTGCGGGCACGGCGCTCGAGCAAAAGGCGGAGGCCGTGGGCCTCGCGAAGAGCCAGATGGAGATCGGTCGCACCATCGTGCTCGCCCTCATGGCAGGTGCGCTCATCGGTTCGGGAGCATTGTTCATGACCTGTGTGAAGGCCGACCCGAGCCTCGGCTTTGCCGCATCCAACATCCTCGGCGGCTTCTGCTTCTCGCTCGGCCTCATCTGCGTCATCGTCGCCGGTGCCGAGCTCTTCACCGGTAACTGCCTCATGGTCATTGGCGCGGCGAGCAAGCGCTTTGCCTGGGCAAGGGTCTTCAGGAACTGGGTCATCGTCTGGCTCGGCAACTTCGCCGGATCGCTCATCCTGGCCGGCGTCGTTTTTGGCTGTGGCATCATGGCCATCAAGGCGGGCGACAACACCATCGGAGCCCAGATGGTCACGGTCGCCTCGGGAAAGATCGGGCTCGATGCAGGGCAAATCTTCTTCCGTGCCATTATGTGCAACTTCCTCGTGTGTTTGGCGGTGTGGATGGGCTTTGCCGGTCGCACGGTCATCGACAAGATCTTCACCACGATCTTTCCCGTCATGGCATTCGTCGCCATGGGCTTCGAGCACTGCGTGGCAAACATGTTCCTGTTGCCGATGGGCATCTTCGCCGCCGCCTGTGGCTTTGGCACGGAGACTCAGATGGCGCTGTGCAACTGGGGCGGCGCGTTTTACAACATCGGCCTTGCCACCCTCGGTAACATCGTGGGCGGCTGCGTCTTCGTCGGCCTCGTCTACTGGATCGGCTATCGCAAGAAGGGCTAGAGGCGCTTCCGCTTGCCCTCTTAGCGTGCCTGGGACGAAACCGGGTCTATGAAGCCGCCGAAGGTGACGGGGGACTCGTAGTATTCCGCATCGAGCGTCGGGATCATCTCGTCGGGCGTCCGCTCCGAAGCGACCTCACGTTCGGTCCCCGCGAAGTCCAGGAGCGCCGCGGTCACCGCCTCCCAGGGACTTTCGTCGAGTTGGAGTTCGCGGTCGATCTTTTCGATGGGGCCGATGACGCTCTCGAGCCAAAGTTGGGCGTCCTCGCGCTCGAGACCCGAGAGGAATTCGAGGAACACCGGTAGGTGGTCGGGCAGCTCGGTGGTCGTGAGCTCGAGCCCATGTTCCTTGTAGAGCCTGTTCAGCTCCACCATGACGTGGCCCCTGTCGCGGGAATCCCCCTGCGTGTGCTCGAAGAGGTTGAGGCTTCCGTGCTTCCCGATATCGAAGGTCGACACGTACGCGGCTTGGAGAGAGCTCGTGTCCGTCTCGCGAATCCACCCGACGAGCTCTTCCAAGCGTCTCTTCGATTCCCCGTCGAGCTCTTCGCTTCCCTGCAGCGTCGATTCGATTTCGGGGAGGCTTGTCAGGAGGTCTTCGTCCGGATAGAGCAGCAAGCAGGCAAGGGCCTTCAGTTCCCAGATCATCTCTCATGGTCCCTTCGGATCGAATGGGGCGCGCGTGTTCGTGTCGACGCCGGTGCTCGGTTCATTATAGGCATTTCCATGAAGCGGGCGGACTATTGAGCGCATAAAAATCTTATGAATGATAAAAAGTCAAGAAAATTTACGGCAGACGTTCAATTTTCTCCCGTATTAGGTTATAGTCTCGTACTAGAATAATAGAAAAGATTCATAGTGCTGTGGCGTCATAGGGGATGGAGGAGAACTATGAAGGCTGACATCAAGGAATGGGATCCCGAAGACCCAAAGAAGTGGGACAAGCGCTTGGCATGGACCACGGTTTGGATATCCACATTCTCTTTGACCTTTGGATTTTGCGCATGGTACCTGGTGCCCTCGCTGGCGCCGCATCTCAATGCCGTCGGCTTCCATCTCGACAAAGACCAGCTCTACTGGCTCGTGGCGATGGTCGGCTTGTCGGCGGGCACCTTGCGCATCGTCTGGACCTTCTTGCCGCCCATCATGGGAACGCGTAAGCTGGTCTTCATGTCCACGGCTCTGTTGCTCATCCCGCTCGGGTGCTGGATCTACGCGGTGACGAACCCGGGGCTTCCGTTCGAGGTGCTGCTCCTATTTTCCTTCCTCGCCGGTATCGGCGGCGGCACCTTCTCGGGTCTCATGGCGTCGACGAACTACTACTTCCCCAAGGCCAAGCGCGGCTTTGCACTCGGCGTCCAGGGTGGCCTGTCCGATTTCGGAACTTCGCTCGTCCAGTTCGTCACGCCCATTGTCATCACCTTTTCCGTGTTTGGGATCCTGGGGTCCCCGCAGCATGAGGTCGTGGCCGGTCACGTGAAGGACGTGTGGCTCCAGAACGCCGGATGGGTATGGGTTCCGCTAGTCGTGATCCTTGCCATCCTCGCCATCGTCCTGCTCCGCTCGGTTCCCGTCACGTCGAACTTCAAGACGCAGCTCTCCATCTTCAAGAGCAAGCACACCTGGTTCATGACGCTGTTCTACTACGGCACCTTCGCCACCTTCGCGGGTCTGGGCGCTCATTTCGCGCTCATGGGCGATAGCATGTTTGCCCATATCCAGGGCGCGCCCTCGGCAATCGCCTTCGCATGGGTCGGCCCCGCCATCGGCGCGCTGTCCCGTGTCGCCGCCGGCAAGGTGTCGGACAAGATTCGCGGTGGCCGCGTGACCACCATCATGGCCGCTGCCATCATCGTCGGCCTCGTCTTCCTGATCATCTACAAGCCCGATTCCGTCATGGGCTGCTGGATCTGGATGATAGCCATGTTCTGGGTGTTCTTCTGGACGGGTTGCGGCAACGCATCGACCACGCAGCAGATGGCGGTGCTCTTCCCGCCGGTTCAAGGCGGCGCTGTCGTCGGATGGACGTCGGCTATCGGTGCTTACGGCCCGTTCACCATCGGCGTTTTGCTGGCATCGACGAATGCCACGGTGATGTTCGTCGTGACCGTCATCGTGTTTGCGGCCATTCTGGTGATCAACATCGTTTTCTACGATAGGAAGAACGCTCCGAATCGCTGCTAGAAAGCGCGATTTCGCGTTCGATGCCTTTGCATCGCCGGAGGGTGAGTTCATCGTACCCGAGCACGTATGTCGCTCGCAGTCATGATGGGTAGGGGTTCACATGTCGAAGTTCTCAGAGGGTTCACTGTTCTTCAAGAAGCGCGTCGGAAGCTACGCCGATGGATGGGGCGAAGTCACCGACGAGAACCGCAATTGGGAAGATGCCTATCGGGATCGTTGGGCGCATGACAAGATCGTGCGCTCCACCCACGGCGTCAACTGCACGGGTTCGTGCAGCTGGAAGATCTTCGTGAAGGACGGCATCGTCACGTGGGAGACCCAGCAGACGGACTATCCGCGCACGCCCTGCGGCGTCCCGAACCACGAGCCTCGCGGTTGCCCCCGCGGCGCGAGCTACTCGTGGTATCTCTACAGTGCGGCGCGCGTCAAGCACCCCCTGATCCGTGCCCAGCTCCGTGACGCATGGCGCAGGGAGCGTGCCCACAACGAGCCGTTGGAGGCATGGAGGCGCATCGTCGAGGATCCCGAGACCCGCGAGAGCTACGTGAAGGTGCGCGGATTGGGTGACCTTGTCCGCACGACCTGGGACGAGGCCATTGAGATCATCGCCGCCGCCAACCTCTACACGATCGAGAAGTACGGTCCCGACCGTATCGCGGGCTTTTCCCCGATTCCCGGCTATTCCATGGTGTCCTACGGCGCGGGTGTACGCTATCTGTCCCTGATGGGCGGCGCACCGCTCTCGTTCTACGACTGGTACTGCGACCTTCCGCCGTCCTCTCCCCAGACCTTCGGCGAGCAGACCGACGTGCCTGAGTCCGAGGCGTGGTACTACTCCAACTACATCATCTGCTGGGGCACGAACATCTCGATGACGCGAACCCCGGACGCCCACTTCATGATCGAGGCGCGCTATAATGGCACGAAGCTCGTCAACGTCTGCCCCGATTACTGCGAGACCACGAAGGACGCCGATTGGTGGCTCCACCCCAAGCAGGGTACGGATGCCGCCCTGGCCCTCGCGATGAACTTCGTCATATTCAAGGAGTTTCACCTGGACAGCCCCGACCCGTACTTCACCGATTACGTGAGAAGGTTCACCGACCTGCCCATGCTGGTCTGCTTGGACAAACGTGCTGGCAAGGACGCCTATGTCGCGGGACGCACCCTGCGCGCAAGCGACCTTTCGCGGTATGCCGGTGCGGGCAACGGTGAATGGAAGACGGTCGTGTGGGACGACGCAAGCGACGCTCCCGCCGTTCCCCAGGGTTCCATCGGCTACCGTTGGGAGCAGGAGGCAAACGGCGACGAGGGCAAGTGGAACACCCTCGAAGTCGATGGCGAGACCGGCAAGGACATCCATCCGCGTCTGAGCCTCATCGACTCGTCGGATGAGGTCGTTACCTTGAACGTTCCCTATTTTGGCGAACAGAGTATCCCGCTGTTTGCGGGCAACGAGGACGACGGCCCGGTGCTACGTCGTGCCGTGCCGGCCAAGAGGATCAAGACGACCGACGGGGAAGTCCTCGTCGCGACGGTTTTCGACCTCTTCGGGGCGTTTCTGGGCATCGACCGTGGCATTGGCGGCCAGGTGGCGGCCAACGAGAGAGACAACGTTCCCTTCACGCCACGCTGGCAGGAAGACATAACCGGCGTCCGCGCCGATGACGTGATTCGCCTGGCACGGGAGTTCGCGACGGCCGCCTCCAACACCAAGGGCAGGGCGTGCGTGCTCATGGGCGCCGGCCTGAACCAGTGGTACCAGACCGATAACGCCTATCGTGGCATCATGAACATCCTCATGCTCTGCGGTACCGTGGGCGTTGTCGGAGGCGGCTGGTGCCATTACGTCGGCCAGGAGAAGATTCGCCCCGAGGCCGGCTGGGCCGAGTTCTCCTTTGCACAGGACTGGGTTCCCGCCTCGCGCCAGATGAACGCGACGAGCTTCTTCTACGAGCACACGGACCAATGGCGCTACGAGCGCATGCCCCTATCCTACATGCGCTCCCCACTTGCCGATCCAGAGCGCTATGGTGGCACCTACATCGACTGCAATCTCCAGAGCGCGAAGATGGGCTGGCTGCCGACGGTTCCGCAGCTCGACACCAACCCGACGG
>CATLBX010000107.1 GCA_949879855.1 uncultured Coriobacteriia bacterium | reverse complement strand
GAAGGGACGGTCCTACCGTTGCGCAGAAAGCGCAACGTTAGGACCGTCCCTTCGTTGCGTCCCGACGCTGTGCTGTTGGCATAACATGACGTGGTATCATGCGTAAAGCACCTGAATGAAAACTCAATGCTGCATGGGGGTGTGTGATGACAGGGTACGACGTGGGATCAGAGATTCAGGGAGTCGTACGTTCGCTCCAGCGTGACAATCCGGACCTTTCCGCAAGTGCTCGCGTGAAGAGGGCCTGGAACCTGTCCGTGGACAAGCGCATCGCGGAGCATGTCACCGCCGTGTTCGTCGTTCCCAACACCGCCGCGAGCGAGGTCATCGTATACGTCGACAGCTCGATCTGGGCGACCGAGTTGAGCATGCAATCCGAACTCCTGCGTCTCAACCTCAACATAGAGCTCAACAACGACGAAGCCGGCGTTCCCGGTGCCGTGAGAAAGGCCGAGCAGGTCGAGAAGCTCACCTTCAAGGTTTCGAAGGACCAGTACGTCGCCCGCGACCGCCGCCTCACCACGCTGCAGCTCCTCGAAGCCGAGGAAGAGGAGTACCGCAAGGTCCAGCCCATCGCCCTCAGCGAAGACGAGCTCTCCGGTCTCGAGGAGGCCTTTGCCCACATAGAGAACGACCAGCTCCGCGACGTCGCCTACGCCGCCGCCAAGGCGAACCTCGAACTCCAGAAGGGAATCGAAAAAATCGGCGCGTGATATCGAAGGGCATTATTTCGCGAATAAATAGGCGATTTAAGCCCTTGTAAGTCCTTTGGTGGTAGTCACCCCCACACATGGAGCCAAAAGTCCCTCAAAACACAAAATATTGTGTTTTAGGGTAAAATCGCCTGATAAATGCACTAGAATGTGCCAGGCAATCGCAACAATGGTGGAAGCGTACCGTATGGTGCGCTTCCTGTAGTGTTAGGAGAATGATGGCTGAGCAGGAAAGCAGCTACGGCGCACAGGACATCCAGATCCTCGAGGGTCTGGAACACGTTCGCAAGCGTCCCGGCATGTACATTGGATCGACGGGCCCTAAGGGCCTTCACCACCTCGTCTATGAGGTCGTTGACAATTCCGTTGACGAGGCGCTCGCCGGCTTTTGCAACCAAATCGACGTGACCCTCAACAAGGATGGCTCGTGTACCGTCGTCGATGATGGCCGCGGCATTCCCGTCGAGGAGCATCCCAAGCGCAAGAACATGTCGACTCTCGAGGTCGTCCTCACCATCCTCAACGCCGGCGGCAAGTTCGGCGGCAGCGGCTACAAGGTGTCCGGCGGCCTGCATGGCGTGGGCGTCTCCGTCGTCAACGCCCTGTCATCTAAGGTCGTCGCCCGGGTCAAGCGCGATGGTGCGATCTGGGAGATGGAATTCTCCCGCGGCAAGACCGTCCAGAAGATCACCGAGGTGGGCAAGACTGAGAAGACGGGAACGATCATCACCTTCTGGCCCGACCCGCAGATTTTCCAGACCGTGGAATTCGACTACGAGACCCTGCGCATCCACTTCCGCCAGACCGCCTTCCTCAACAAGGGCCTCAAGATCGTCTTCTGCGACGACCGCGGTGACGAGCCCCAGACCGAGGTCTTCCAGTACAAGGGCGGCATCATCGACTTCGTCGGCTACATGAACGAGGGCAAGGCCATCATCAACGAGAAGCCCGTGTACTTCGAGGCCGAGAGCGATGCCGGCGAGGTCGAGATTTCCATGCAGTGGACCGAGACCTATTCCGAGAACGTACGCTCGTTTGCCAACAACATCGACACCACCGATGGTGGCACGCATCTCGAGGGCTTCCGCACCGCGCTCACCAAGACCATCAACGAGTACGCGCGCAAGAAGAACCTCCTCAAGGAGAAGGACGAGAACCTTTCCGGCGAGGACTGCCGCGAAGGCCTTTCCGCCGTCATCTCCGTGCGCCTGCACGAGCCGCAGTTCGAGGGCCAGACCAAGGCGAAGCTCGGCAATCCCGAGGTTCGCGGTCTCGTCATCGGTGCCGTCAACAAGGGCCTCGCCGAATATCTCGACGAGAACCCCAAGCCGGCGAAGATGATCGTCCAGAAGGCCATCCAGGCCGGCAAGGCCCGCGCCGCTGCCCGCAAGGCCCGCGACCTCACGCGCCGCAAGGGTGCGCTCGAGGGTGCCGGTCTTCCCGGCAAGCTCGCCGATTGCTCCGTGCGCGACCCAGCGCTCACCGAACTCTACATCGTCGAGGGCGATTCCGCAGGTGGCTCGGCCAAGCAGGCGCGTGAGCGCAGCTACCAGGCCATCCTGCCCCTGCGCGGCAAGATCCTCAACGTCGAGCGTGTCCAGGAGCACCGCGCCCTGTCCTCGGACACCATCAACTCGCTCATCACGGCCATCGGCACGGGTTATGGCGAGGGATTCGATGCCGACAAGGCGCGCTATCATCGCATCATCATCATGACCGATGCCGACGTCGACGGCGCGCACATCGCCATCCTGCTGCTCACGTTCTTCTTCCGCTTCATGCCCGAGCTCATCAAGCGCGGCTACATCTACATCGCTTGCCCGCCGCTCTACGGCCTCAAGAAGAAGAACTCGCGCACGGGCAAGGTCATCCAGTACCTCTACAACGATGAGGCGCTCAAGGAGTGCATGAACAACCTCGACAACCCCGAGAAGTACGATGTCCAGCGCTACAAGGGCCTGGGCGAGATGGACCCCGAGCAGCTGTGGGAGACCACGATGGACCCCGAGCAGCGCACCTTGCGCCAGGTCGAGATATCCGACATGACCGAGGTCGACCGCGTCGTCAACGAACTCATGGGCAACGACGTCGAGTGTCGTCGCAATTTCATCACCGAACATGCGGCCGACATCGACGAGCGTTTCCTCGACATCTAGGGAGGGATGAAATCACATGGTAGACAATTTGTTTGGCAATAACGACGCCGACGACAACCAGGAATCCCTCATGGGAGAAGACGAGTTCACCGAGGTCGTGGAGGCCACCGTCGAGGAAGTCGACGAGAACGGCGATGTGGTCGAGGAGAGCCTCGAGGCCAAGATCAACCACGGCATCGGCACCCTCGACATCAACGTCGGCAAGGTGTCCGAGACCGATTTCGCACGGGAGATGCGCACGTCGTTCCTCGAGTACTCGATGTCCGTCATCGTCGCTCGCGCCCTTCCGGACGTGCGTGACGGTCTCAAGCCCGTCCATCGCCGCATCCTCTATGCCATGAGCGAGAGTGGCATCACCCCCAACAAGCCGCACGTCAAGTCCGCGCGACCCGTCGGCGACTGCATGGGTAAATATCACCCGCACGGTGACGCCGCCATCTACGACACGCTCGTTCGCCTCGCGCAGGACTTTTCCATGCGTGTCCCGCTCATCGACGGTCATGGCAACTTCGGCTCCGTCGACGGCGACTCCGCGGCCGCCATGCGTTACACCGAGGCCCGCCTGAACAAGCCGGCCATGGAGCTTCTGGCCGACCTCGAGAAGGAGACCGTCGACTGGCAGCCCAACTACGACGAGTCGATGCAGGAGCCCAAGGTGCTCCCGGCTCGCTTCCCCAACCTGCTCGTCAACGGCTCGGCCGGCATCGCCGTCGGCATGGCGACGAACATCCCGCCGCATAACCTCGGCGAGGCCATCGACGCCACCGTCGCCGTCATGGAGAACCCCGACATCTCGCTCGACGAGCTGCTGCAGATCATGCCCGGTCCCGACTTCCCGACCGGCGCGACCATCATGGGACGCAGCGGCATCCGCGATGCCTACGAGACGGGCCGTGGCTCCATCACCATCCGCGCCAAGGCCCATGTCGAGAAGAGCACGTCGGGCCGCAACCGCATCGTCGTGACCGAAATCCCGTACCAGGTCAACAAGGCCAAGCTCATCGAGAAGATCGCCGACCTGGTCAAGCAGAAGACGGTCACGGAGATTTCCGGCCTCAACGACGAGTCCGACCGTAAGGGCATGCGCATCGTCATCGACCTCAAGCGCGGCGAGGAGCCGCAGGTCGTGCTCAACAAGCTCTACAAGCACACGCAGCTCCAAACGGGCTTTGGCATTAACAACCTCGCCCTCGTCAACGGCGTACCGCACGTCCTGAGCCTCAAGGACATGCTCTTCAACTACATCGATCACCAGATCGACGTCATTCAGCGCCGCACGCGCTACGAGCTGCGCAAGGCCGAGGAGCGCGCCCACATCCTCGAGGGCCTTGTCATCGCCCTCGACAACATCGACGAGGTCATCTCCATCATCCGCTCCTCGCGCGACGATGCCGAGGCACGCAGCAGGTTGATCGAGCGCTTCGGACTCTCCGAGGTGCAGTCCAACCACATCCTCGAGATGCGCTTGCGCCGCCTGACCGGTCTGGAACGCGAGAAGATCGAGACCGAACTCGCCGAGCTGCGCGAGAAGATCGCCTACTACAAGCGCGTCCTGGGCGACGAGAACCTGGTCAAGGAAATCATTCGCGACGAGATGCTCGAGATCAAGCGCCGCTACGGCGACAAGCGCCGCACCGAAATCGCCGACGAGGCACGCGACCTCGACATCGAGGACCTCATCGCCGACGAGGACATGGTCGTGACTATCACCCGCAGCGGCTACATCAAGCGCCTGCCCGTGGCCACGTACCGCCAGCAGAAGCGCGGCGGCAAGGGCATGAGCGGTGTGAAGCTCAAGGAAAACGACTTCGTCGAGCAGCTTTTTATCGCCTCGACCCATGATTACATGCTCTTCTTCACGAGCAAGGGCAAGGTGTACCGCCAGAAGGTGCACCAGATTCCGCTCGGCAGCCGCCAGGCCAAGGGTACGCCGGTCGTCAACCTGCTTCCCATCGAGGACGACGAGAAGGTCGCGACCGTCATCAACACGCGCGACTTCCCGGCTGACGAGTACCTGCTGTTTGCCACGGCCCACGGCATGATCAAGAAGACGGCCTTCGACGCGTACAAGAACGTGCGCTCCAACGGCCTCATCGCCATCAACCTGCGCGATGCCGACGAGCTCATCGCCGTGCGCCGCGTGAGCCCCGGCATGAAGGTCATGATGGTGAGCAGCGCCGGCAAGGCCATTCGCTTCGACGAGTCCGAGGCCAGGCCCATGGGACGCGACACCACGGGCGTCCACGGCATCCGCATCGACGTCAAGGGCGGCGACCGCGTGCTCGGCATGGAAATCGCACCCGATGACAGCGATCTGTTCGTCATCACCGAGCGTGGTTACGGCAAGCGCACCAAGGTCACCGAATACACCGAGCACCACCGTGGCGGTGGCGGCATGTCGACGATCAAGATGACCGACAAGAAGGGCAAGATCGCCGCTATGAAGATCATCAACGAGAAGCACGAGATGATGATCGTGTCCGAGGAGGGCGTTGTGATTCGCGTGAAGGCCGGCGACATCTCCGAGCTCTCGCGCGCGACCCAGGGCGTCAAGGTCATGAACGTTGACGAATCCGATCGCGTCGTTGCCGTCGCCCGTGTGGCCGCCGGCAAGAAAAAGAAGAAGGAGATCATCGAGGGCCAGACCGAACTTCTCACCGAGGAGATATCCGGCCAGATGAAGAGCGAGGTCCCCGTCGACGCCGAGGATGACATCGAGGAAGACGAGATAGACACCACCGACTAATGAGACAAATACACAGGGTATTTGTCTCATTGCGAGCGGCTCCGGTTGGGGCCGCTCGTGCTGTTGACGGGACACTTTTGCCGAAACGCAGGAACTTTCTGGGGATTTTGCTTCACACGGAACTATGATTGTGGCAGTATACATGCTCGCGTATTTGCGCGGGCCTTTAGCTCAGTTGGCTAGAGCGCACGACTGATAATCGTGAGGTCACAAGTTCGAATCTTGTAAGGCCCACCATCTTTGGTAATAAAC
>CATLBX010000106.1 GCA_949879855.1 uncultured Coriobacteriia bacterium | reverse complement strand
CCGGCGCTTACCGGGCAGTTCGCGAGCATCATCAAGGACTCGTCGCTGCTCTCGGTCATCGCGGTCATCGAGCTCACGCAGACGATGCGCGAGATAAGCGCGACGAACTACAACTTCTTCGGTTGCTTCTTGCTGCTTGGAGCGCTCTACTTGTGCCTCACGCTGCCGGTCATGTTCGTGAGCCGCATCTTCGAGCGCAAGCTCGCCTACGACGCGTAAGAGCCGCTGGGTCTGCACGCTGGGTCAATCGGCACGAAAGTTGCCCATTGACCCAGCGCTATGCCTATCGCGCGGTTAGCCGATGTCTGCTTCGCTTACCCTGCCTCTGAAGGTGCGATAGATGATGACATGGTAGACGAGCACGAGGGGCAGGCCGATGCACAGGATGACCGTCATGCAGAACAGCGAGAGCTCGCTCGACCCGGCGCTCATGATCGTGATGGCTGCGCCCACGCTATCCGCGCTTGCGTTGACGAGCACGGGAAAGAGGCTTGCCGCACCAAGGAAAACGAGGAACAGCGCAGCAGAGCTCTGCGTGAGGAAAGCCCACAGATCGCCCTTCGTGGAAGAGGCATCTTTGCGTCCGATAACGAGCGACGCGATGATGCCGACCAGGAAGAGCGCGGCGAGTATCCACTGCAAGGCGGCGAGGTGCTCGGGTGGGGTGTTCACGCTGCCGAAGCCCGTCAGGACGCAGATCGTGAGCAGGACGAACAAGACGAGCGAGACAACCTGGGCGGGCATGCGGATGGCCTGCACGCGGGCACGCAGCTCGGAGTTCAAGGGAGCCTTGAGGGAAAGCCAGCATGCGCCTGCCGCGATGAACATGCTTAAGCCCAGCACGCCAGTGAGCAGCGTGAACGGCGTGATGAGCCCGAGCAGGGGCACGCCCGCATAATTGCCGGCCATGTCCATGGGGATGCCGGCGACCACGTTGCCCGCGGCAACGCCGAAGAGCAGTGCGGGCAAGAGCGAGCCCAGGAAGAAGCAGACGTTCCAGACGGGGCGCCACTTGGAATCGGCAGCCCAGAACTCGAAGCTGACGGCGCGCACGATGAGCGCGAAGAGCACGAGCATGATTGCGAGATAGAAGCCGCTGAACGTGGTGGCGTACGCATCGGGGAAGGCGGCGAACAAGGCACCGCCTGCGGTGAGCAGCCAGACTTCGTTGCCGTCCCATACGGGCCCGAGCGCACGACGGACAATCGCCTGCTCACGCTCGTTCTTGGCGACGAACGGATACAGCGTGCCTGCACCGAGGTCAAAGCCGTCGAGCACGAAATAGCCTGCAATAAGCAGGAAGACCAGGAAGTACCAGAGAGTCGAGAGGATAGTCATGTTTACTCAACCTCCTCAGCGTCGACGCGCGCTTCCGCCTTGGCGGGCTCAACGGGGCCCTCCTTCACGAAGCGCCTGATGACGCGTGCCCAGCCCACGAACAGGAGCAGGTAGACGGCAAAGAACAGAACGAGCGAGATGAGGACCTCGAAGGACTGCACCGAGGCGCTCACGCCATCGCTCGTGAGCATGAACACGCCGTCAGGGCCAGTCGTTGACGGATACACGACATAGGGCTGACGACCGACCTCTGCCGTGAGCCAACCGGTTTGGATGGCCAGAAACGGGAACAGGGGTGAGATGACGAGCAGCCACTGCAGGAAGCGGCTCTTGGCAAGGCCCTTGCCCTCTGCGACCAGCCTCTTGCGCCCGAAGATGAGCGCGAGGATGAGCACGAGGCATATCACGCCGAACATGGCGACCATGATGTGATAGACCTGGAACACGAAGTTCACGGGCATTTCGTCGACGTTGACGTCCGCATATTTCTCGGTTGCGACGAGGTCGTTGAGGCCCGGATATTCGGCATCGAAATTGCCTTCGGCGAGAAAGCCCGTGCCTCCGGGTATGCCGAGCGCAAACGTCTCCTGCGTTGCCTCGTCGACGAAGCCGATGGCGGCGAGCTCGACGGTGCCCGTCTCGTACTGGCCTTCCATCATGGCCATTTTGGTGGGCTGCTCTTCCCATACCTCGACTGCCGAAGAGTGCGCTGCCACGAGCAACAGGGCCACGGAGATGACACCCACGACGGAGCCTATGCGCAGCATCTTCTGCGCCGCGCCGGCATAGGTGCCCTTGTGCATGTACCACGCGGCGACGGCGATGGTCACGAACGAGCCCATGACAAGCAGGCTGAAGACGGTGTGAGCATAGCGCGGCAGGGTGGAGGGATTAAAGGCGGCCGCGAAGAAATCGGTGATGACGGCACTCGAGCCATCGGCGGAAAGCACGGCGCCCGCGGGAGTCTGCATCCAGCTATTGGCGATGATGATCCACAGCGCGCTGAGCGCAGAACCCGCAAAGACGAGCCACGCGCTTGCCACATAGAGCGACGGCTTTATCTTGTTGCGGCCAAAGAGCAGCATTCCGAGGAAGATCGACTCCAGGAAGAAGGCGAAGAGCGCCTCGGCTGCAAGTGGTGCGCCGAAGATATCGCCCACGAAGCGCGAATACGCCGCCCAGTTGGTGCCGAACGAGAATTCCATCGTGATGCCGGTGGCAACGCCGATGGCAAAGGTTCCGGTGAAGATCTTCACCCACATACGCGCGAGCGCGTCGTCCTCAGGTAGCTTGGAGCGATAGGCCTTCGTCACGAAGATCGCCATGATGAGACCTATGCCGATGGTTATGGGTACGAAAATGAAATGGTACCCGGCCGTGAAGGCGAACTGCATACGCGCCAACAATACTTGGTCCACTGTATCTCCTCTCTTTCGTTACAGCGCCAGCATCATAGGCATGACCATGTAAGTATAAGTCCATGGAAAATGTTTGTGTAGGGTGACAATCGCCTGAACAAACGGTTTGCGCAGGGTGATGATATAGTTTCCGCTATGAGGACGATGTTTGACAGACAGCTTCTTCAGATCGAGGGAATGCGGCGCTTGGTGGCCCTATGCATCGTATGCGCGCTCGCAAAGGCGGCGGCGATACTCGGGCAGGCGTTGTTCTTGAGCCGCGCGATCGTGATGCTTTGGGAGGGCTCCCCGTTTGAGGCGGCCGTACCATGCATTGTCTTCTTTGCGCTCTGCTTCATGGCGAGGCATGGCATCAGCACCGGTCAGGAAGCTTACATCGACTCGTTCGCGGCGCGGGCGAGCAATGCCATGCTCGACAGGCTCTTGAATGCCGCCTTCGATGCCGGTCCCGTGCTCGTGCGCCAGGCGGGGTCTGCTGCCGTCGTGGCGAACGCCGTCGATGGCATGACCGATATCGAGGAGTACCTGCGGCTGGTCGTCGCGCGAGGCGTCGACATGGTCGTGATACCCATCGTCTTGCTCGTCGCCATCTTCGCGCTCGATATAGTGAGCGGCATCATCGCGCTGGTGTGCTATCCCTTCGCCATCATCTTCATGCGCCTCATCGGGCTCACGGCCAAGGAGCGTGCGAATCGCCAGCATGCGCATTTCGAGCGCATGTCGAATGCCTTCGTGAACATAGCCGGCGGCGTGGCCACGCTCAAGGCCTTCGGGGCGGCGCGCCGCTTTGCCTCGCGCATCAACGAGGTGAGCGAGCGATTTCGCGCGGCGACCATGAAGACGCTTTCCGTCGCCATGCTCTCGAGCGCCGTGCTCGACCTATTCGCCACGCTTGCGCTTGCCGCCGTCGCCATCATGCTGGGTTTCCGCATGGTGGAGGAGTCGGTCATGTTCTTTCCCGCGCTGGCGGTGCTGGTCTTGGTGCCCGAGTACTTCAAGCCCATACGCGATTTTGGCGGCGACTATCATTCCACGCTCAACGGGCGTACCGCGCTGGCCGCCGTGAACGCGTTCATGGAGCAGGCCTGTGACCCCTGCGTGCATGCAAGCTCGTTTTGGCCCGATGGCGTTTCATGGGCCGAGCACCTGGATATCGATACGCGTGCTCCCGGGACGACCGTCATCTTCGGCCCCAGCGGCGCGGGAAAGACCACGCTGCTGAACGTGATCGCAGGGTTCAACAATCCACCCCAAGATGTCGAGGTCGCAGTCGATGGTGTGGCGGTTCCCACCCTGCGCACCAGGGAGTGGCAGCGCCGTGTCGCCTACATTCCGCAGGCCCCGTACCTGTTTCGCGCCACCTTGCGCGAGAACCTTGCCTTCTACAACCATGAGGCAAGCGACGAGGACATGGCTCGTGCGCTCGCCGCCGTCGGGCTCGAAGACCTGATGGCGGCCTTGCCCGAGGGACTGGATACGCGCTTGGGCGAGGGGGGACGCGCGGTGTCCGGTGGGCAGGCTCAGCGCATCGCCCTGTGCCGCGTGCTGCTCGACCCCGCGCGCGATGTCTGGGTGCTCGACGAGCCGACGGCCCACCTCGACGAGCAAACCGAGCGCGACGTGCATGAGCTGCTGTGCTCGCTCATGCAAGGCAAGACGGCGTTCGTCGCCACCCATGGCGCCGTGTGGGAAGAGGGCGCGGACGTGATCGTGCGCATGGATGCGGCTGGGGGCGAGGCCTCATGAGACTGCTTTTGCAGGGAAATACGGCACGTCTTGTCTTCGCGCTCGTGCTGAGCGTCGTCGCCTTCGTGTTCGCGGGCGGGCTCATGTTCACGTCGGGCTTCATGATCTCGCTTGCCGCCGCACTGCCCCTCACCGTCCTTGCGTTGCACGTGCCTTCGTTGTTCGTGCGTATCTTCGGCATCGGCAAGCCCATCGTGCAGTATTTCCATCGCCTGTCGAGTCATGAGTGGGTGCTCCAGCTCACGAGCAGGTTGCGCGTCACGCTGTACCGGGCGTTGTGCGCCCGGACCTCGGCCTTGAGCGAGCGCGAGGGGACGGGGCGCATCCTGGCGCTGCTCGCCGATGACATCGGGCATGCCCAGAACCTCGTGCTACGCGGCGTGCTGCCCGTCGCGGGGGCCTGGATGCTCGCGTTGGTGGTCATCGCGCTCGCGGGCGTTCTGTCGCCGGTGCTCTGCTGCGTGCTCGCCGTGCTGCTCGTCGTCTCGACGCTTCTCGTGCCGGCGGTTTGCGCACGCGCGAACGCCCGGCGTGCCGACGAGCTCAAGCGCATCGACCGCGAGCTCTACGAAGTGCTCTCCGATGACGTGCTCGGCATCACCGACTGGCTGCTCTCAGGCAGGCGCGACGCCTGCGTCTCCCGTGCGGTGCGCATGCGCGAGAGGCGGCATGCCTGCGAGGGTGCAATGCGTCGCTTGCGGCGCGTGAACAACCTGATAGCCCAGATGCTCTTTTGCGCCTGCGTCGTCGCGCTCGTGGTCTGGGCAGCTTGCGTCTTTGCCGATGCAGGCGAGCTGGGCGGTCTTGCGGGCATCATCGCGCATGCGTCCGGCATCAACGCGCCGGCGTACGCCCCCAACTGGATAGCCGCCTTCGCCCTGTGCTTCTTCCCGCTCATCGAGGCATTCGCTCCTGCCGAGCTTGCCCTTGAAGACGTGCGCATGCAGCACAAGGTGCTGGAGCGTCTGGACGAGTACGTATCCGAAGCCGAGCGCGAGAAACCGATGGCGGCGACTGATGGCCAAGGCGATGGCCCGGTACCGGCGCTCGCGAACTTCGATATCGTCGCGCGCTCGCTTGGTTTCTCGTATCCCGGCGCAGCGCCGCTGTTCGAGGGCTTCGACCTCGTGATTCCCCAGGGCACCACCGTTGCCGTCATCGGGCCGAGCGGCGCGGGCAAGACTACGCTCGCCAAGCTCATCCACGGCGACCTCGAGCCCACGAACGGACAGGTCACCATAGGCGGCATGCCGACACGCGCGTTTGGAGATGCCATATCGCAGGTGGTCGGCATCGTCGAGCAAGACCCCTATCTCTTCGACATGTCCCTACGCGAGAACCTTCTCATCGCCAAACCCGATGCGAGCGATGAAGAGCTGGTGAATGTCTTGCGGGCCGTCGAGCTGGGAGGCTTGCTCGAATCGTT
>CATLBX010000105.1 GCA_949879855.1 uncultured Coriobacteriia bacterium | reverse complement strand
CGATCTCGCCCTCCATGGCAACGCGCGCGGTGGCCATGTCGGCTTCGAGGACACGTCGCCGCTCGTCGAGCAAATCCTGCATGCGCGCGTAGAGCTGCGTGCCGAATATCTCGCGGAACAGCGTCTCGCGTTCCCTCGTCTTGGCGTTGAGCACGGCCGCGAAGTCGTTCTGCGCGATCATGACGATGCGGCTGAACTGGTCGGCGTCGATGCCAAGCAGCTCGACGACACGCGCCGTGACGTCGGAATCGCGCGAGGCGAGCGAGACGCCATCGGTAACGTCCTCTAGAAAGGCCTCGGGCTTGACCTCCGTCATGCCCTCCCCACGCTTCTTGGGACGCACCTGCGCCGGAGCGCGGTACACGCGGTACTCATGGCCCCCATGTTCGAAGGTGAGCTCGACGGACGTGAGCTCGTCGGGTGCGGCATGGTCGGAGCGCATCTCACGTGCCTCGCGCAACTCGCCGCTCGTCTGCCCATACAGGGCGAACTTGATGGCATCGAATATGGTGGTCTTGCCCGAACCGGTCGGTCCGCAAATGAGAAAGAGACCATGGTCGATGGCGGCAAAGTCCACCATCTCGCGTCCGGCATAGGGACCGAAGGCCTGCATGGCGAGCATGAGGGGCTTCACGAGATGGCCTCCTCGATGCATGCGGCGACGATCCCGCGTTCGTCATCGGTGAGCTCCATGCCCGCCTGCTGCTCGTAGAACGCGGCGAAAAGCTCGAGCGGGCTTGCCTTCTCCACGCCGTCGACTCGCTCGCGCGCGTGCGATTGCGGCACGTCGAGCCGCTCCCAGTCAAGGCGTAGGATGTTGGGGTACAACGCGCGCAGCTTGGCCATGGCGTCGGGCAGGCTCCTGTCGGTGAGCGTGACCCGCATGTAATCGAGCTGGTTTCCCTCATCGATGCCGGCACGCAGTTCCTCGTACGACGCGCGCAGCTCGCGCATGTCATGCAGGGGCGTGAGCAGACGCGTGCCAATCTCGACCTGCCCGTCCTCGACGGAGATGATGGTCGCGCTCTTCTCGTGACGCACCTCGGAAAACGAATACTTGAGCGGGCTCCCGCTGTAGCGAACCTGAGGGCGACCCACATGCTGGGGCCCGTGCAGATGTCCCAGCGCCACGTAATCGTACGCGTCGAAGGCGGTCGCATCTACGTTGTCCGTGCCGCCAACGTTCACGACCTCGGAGTCGCAGGTCATAGGCTCGCTGCCCGATTCCGTCACGAACTGGTGCGCGACGAGAACGTTGACGGCATCCTCGGCGAGCTCGTCCGTGGCAAGGGCGGCACGTACCGCATCATCGTGCGAGCTGATGGAGTCGGCCGCATCGGGTAGCGCCATGCGCACGTCGGTCGGCCGTACAAAGGGCAGCAGGTGGATGCAGACACGCTCGCCGTCTCGCTCAAGCGTGAAGCGGTCGATATGCCCGTCGAAGGCCTTGGCGATGTGCAGACCCGACGAGGCGAGCAATGCGGAGCAAAACGAGAGCTGCTGGGGCGAGTCGTGATTGCCGGGTATGGCGAACACCTCGATGCCAATTTCGCAAAACGCCGAGAAGAGCTTCTCGCAGACCTCGAGCGCCTCGCGCGACGGAATGGGCCGGTCGAAGACGTCCCCGGCTATGAGGACGCCGGCAACGCCTTCTTCGCGGGCAATGGCGACGAGCTGGCCGATGACATGGGTCTGTTCCTCGATCATCGACAGGCCGTTGACACGCTTGCCGATGTGCAAGTCGGCGATGTGCAGGAGTTTCAAGAGCTAGAGCTCCTTGTAGTAGAGCATGCAGTGGCAGTAGCCCTCGTACTCGGGGTCGGCGATCTGCGCGCGAAACTCCTCGCACATGCAGTAGTTTTCCTCGACGGTGTGTATCTTGCAGGGGCAATAGCCCTCTCGCTTGAGGATGCCCGCACGTATCTTCTCGACATGCTCGCGATCCTCGTTCATCCTGATTTTCACGATGGTCCTTTCCGCGACAACGCGTCGAGCTTATCACGCGAAGCAATCGCGTGCACGTGACGACGCGCTCGCCTACTCGGTCGTTGTGGAAGCAGCAGGCGCATCGAAGACGCCGGCGCAATGCGGGCAGCGCGTCGCGCCGACCTTGACGTCCTCGAGGCAATACGGACACGTCGGGACGACGGGCTCATCGCCGGGCTTCCTACCCATGCTCCGCATCTTGTTCACGGCCTTGACCAGGCAGAACACGACGAAGGCGATGATGAGGAAGTTGATGCAGGCGCTGATGAACGACCCGAAGTCGATTTCCGTTCCCGGAATGACGAGGCCACCGACCTCACCATTGCCACCGGTGACAAAGTTGATGAGCGGCTGGATGATGTCAGAGGTGAGCGCCGTGACGATGGCGGTCAGTGCGGCACCGATGATGATACCGACGGCCATGTCCATGACATCGCCCTGATTGATGAACTCCTTGAACTCCCTGAAGAAACCCATGATTCTCTCCCTGCTCCTCAGCGGCACCCGTGCCGGATGAATTTATCTTGTCTCCGTATTATATGCGAGGAAGAAGAGAATGAGAGAGGCTTTTGCACAAAGATGGAATGTGACAGGGGCGGTCTGACCGTTGCTGTCACATTCCGCAGGTAAGCTGCGTGTGCCTCCTGTCCCCTTACAAGATGTAACCGCTCATTATGCCGCCTGCTCTTCGGCGGCGACGAGCTCGCGCTCTGCACCCTTGCGCGTGAGCAGGTAGAACACCGGCGTGTCGAGCGCCGCGAGGATGAACTTGCAGACGTACTGCCCCACCATCATGGCAAGCAGCGTCGGCAGCATGGCCGCGTCAAACGCCCACCCCATGCCGATGCCAAAGGCGATGGTAATGTAGATGACGGTGTCGATGGCTTGCGAGCTCATGGTCGAGGCGTTGTTCCACACCCAGCGCCATGCCGTGCTCTTGCCACGGGCGAGGAAGAAGTTGCGAATCTTGTGGAACACGAAGACGTCCCAGCTCTGGCTTGTGAGGTACGCGAGCAGCGAGGCGATGACGAAGACGACGTTCTGGCCGAGCAGCATCTCGTAGGCGCCCTGCATCTCGGCGCTCGCAGCCGGCAGCATCTGCGCCACGGCAATGAGGCAGCAGGCGATGACCTGGCAGACGAAACCCCACTTGACGATGAGCTGTGCTTCCCTGCGCCCCCAGATCTCGCCGACCACGTCAGTCATGAGGAAGGTGAGGAAATAGCAGATGACCGCGCTCGGGACGACAACCGCCGTACCGAAGAGCGTCACTCCCGTCATGATCGTCTTGGCCGCCACCATGTTCGACACGACGAGCGCAATGGCGAAGACCATGCCGCAGAGCATGAGGTTTCTATCAGTCTTTTGCATCATGATTCCTTAGTGTTTTTAACGCTGGATGTTGCGAACAGCGCCACCGCCAAGGCGATGGATTTGCAATACGCCGCGCATAATAGCACACCATTGCGTGTCAATCAGAGCGCGAAGTGGCATGCGGGACTGAGCCGAGGTTTAAGGGAGCGCGCCGTAAGGACCGCGAAGCGACGTGCGGGATTGAGTCGCAGCTAAGACTTTCACCTAAGCGCGGATAGCGCCTCGAACCGAGGTTAAGGGAGCGAGCCGTAAAGACCGCAAAGCGGGCTGTCGGGGAGCGACCGTCGAGGTGAGAGGTGCTATCCGCGCGCCCCATCGCCCGAATCGAGGTCGGCGAGCTGCGAGAACATGCGCTCGGCGGCAAGCTGCTCATAGCCCGCGCCGGGGCGTGCCCAGTTGGCGTACGGATAGATGGAGATGCCGCCACGGGGGTAGAACATGCCACGCACCTCGATGTACTTGGGGTCCATGAGCGCGACGAGGTCGTTGAGGATGACGTTCACCACGTCCTCGTGGAAATCGCCGTGGTTGCGGAAGGAGAAGAGGTAGAGCTTGAGGCTCTTGCTCTCGACCATGCGCTCGCCCGGCACGTAGTTGATGTAGAGCGTCGCGAAGTCGGGCTGGCCCGTGATGGGGCACAGCGTCGTGAACTCCGGACAGCGGAAGGTGACCATGTAGTCGCGCTCCGGGTGCTTGTTCTCGAAGGTCTCGAGCAGGCTCGGGTCGTAATCCTGCGCGTACTGCGTATGTTGGTTGCCGAGCAGCGTCAGCCCCTCGGTTTCGCGTGCGGCTTGCGTCATGTGGGCGTGTCCTCCTAATCGAGCTCGTTGGGAAAGTCGACCGCATTGTACGAGTCGTCGGCACCGAGTGCCTTGACGAGGCGGGCGCGCTCGTCGAGCAGCGCGGACTCGTCACAGGGAAAGAAGGCGACTTGCACTGGACGCTTGTAGCATGCGTCCGCGAACACGTAGAGGTTGCCCTTGCCGTCGAGCTGCTTGCGCACGCCCTCGAGCATGGAAGCCGCTGCGCCCACGTAAACGTCACGGTAGGCGGCCGCGTCATCGGCGGCGACATCATGGTCGTAGGTGAACATCGCGAAGCAGCCGGGCTCCTTCGCGAAGGCGAGGTCCTCCCCCGCATCGTCTTTCGCAAGCGCGTCAGCCGGGCGCAGTGCCACGGCCGAGGCGATCGTCTCGTCAATCTGCTTCTCGCGTGCAAGGGCAGCAGCGACCTGACGCTTCTGGGCACGCACCATGCGCGACTTGTGAATCTTGTGGGAGAAGTGCGCGACGGTCGCGACCGTGAGGCCCACCACGGCGACGACACCGACGCCAAGCACGACGGCCGCATGTTTGCGCTCGTCGGCGCTCTGGCCATGGCGCGCCGTGTCGAAGGTCTTCTCCACCGCCTTGGGGACGTTGCCCACCGCGGATTTCATGGCGGGAAGCGCGACCTTCCCCAACTCGAGATTGGCTGCGCCGATGTACTTGGTGGCCGAGCCGATGGCGGCCGCGGCTTCCTGCATGGTCTTGAGGGTAGACATATCCATGATCGTCCTCCATGTTCCTCGTCGTGAAGCCGTTTGCTCGTCGAGGCTGTCGCTTCATACCAGCCAGGTAATTGGTTCTATGCCCGCACCCGGGTTCGCGATAAAATTATTCTCTAGATTTTACCATTCGCAGGGCGTTGCAAAGGACGTGAACCGTGTCACAAGAAGTTTTCACCTGGATTCCCGCGTACGAGGCCATTGCCGATGCGCTGCTCACGCGCAAGTACAACCGCGGCGAGGTCCTGAGCGTGTTCGCCGAGATCACGGGCGACGACGAGCGCACCAACATCGACCCGTTCACCTTCTTCACCGCCTTCAACCGCTCCATGATCGAAGTTGACCGCAAGAGCGCCGTCGAGACCATCTTGCAGCGCTTTGGCGTGGACGCTCCCCTTCCCCGCGACTTCGTCGGCATTCCCTGCTCCAACCAGGAGCACTGGCAGTATTTCGATGACTCCGACGAGGGCGTCGACGACTGCTGGCACCTCTTCGAGGCCGCGCTCGCGTTCGCCGATGAGGCCGACCGCCGCGAGGAGACCTACGACAGGTTCTGCGAGCTCTTCGACACGGTTCACGAGCAAGACGGCATCACCAAGGCCCGTCTCACCCGCTCCCTGTACTGGATGCGTCCGCACGTCTTCCTCCCCTTTGGCGAGAAGAGCCGCGAATACCTCCATGCGCAGTACGGTATCAACACGCCCATCATGATGCGCGGCGCACGCTACGTGCGCCTGCTCAAGGAGGTCGCCGCCGTATGCGACGAGCCGTTCCACGAGATCGCCGCCCGTGCCTACAAGGCCGCCGACAACACGTCCTGGTGGCCCTACCCGAGCGACTACGACCCGGACATGAGCATCCACCAGTGGATCACCGTGCTCCAGGACAAGGAGCTCACCACACCCGAAATCCTCAAGGCCCTCAAGTTCATCCACGAAAACGGAGACGAGGGAACCCCCCAGGAGCTCGCCGACCGCTTCCTCCACGATCGCGAGTACTACAGCACCCTGCTGCGCACCTACGCCCGCAAC
>CATLBX010000104.1 GCA_949879855.1 uncultured Coriobacteriia bacterium | reverse complement strand
GACACTCAGGACAATGACGGGGACGTACTCCACGGCTTGGATCGTCATGCTCGTCGTCGTGGTATTGATGGAGCTTGCGTTCCTCCTGAGCTTGAAGGCCGGAAAGAAACTTCCGGAGCGCTGGCACGAATAGAAGGCGATTTACATGAAGAAAAGAGGGAGGAAACATATGTTGCCTGATGGAGCACGTGTGCGACTGCACATGATTCAGAAGACCGAAGACGGACGCACATTCGTTGACACGCACGTCCAAGGAGTCGTTGCGGACGAAATTGTCATAGGGCGTGGGGAAGTCTTTCGCGCGCTCGAGGACGAGATTCGCACCATGGAGGCCGGTGAGAAGCGCACGATGCGCTTCGATGCCGCAGATGCGTATGGAGAGAGGGATGAGAGTCTCAAGGAGATAATCGCCAAGGCGGACTTTCCCCGTGCAGACGAGCTTCCGCTCGGACACTATATCATCGTGAGGACGTCCAACGGGCAGGAGCGTGTCCTCGTGACCGAAGCCGACGAAGACCACCTTCTGTTCGACTACAACCCCGAACTCGCTGGTCATAACATCATCTGCGAAGTTGAGGTCATCAAGATCCTCGAAGACGAAAGTGATCTGAGCAAACGCGAAGAGTATTTCTATGGCGACGGGGACGGCTGTGGTTGTGGTCACGGGCACGGTCACTGAATGACGACAAGTGACGATATTGCATGACTATTGACACGAACATACACATCGAGGAATTTCGTCGAAACGGGCAGGGCGATACGTCCGGAGGCGGCCGTGACTTGAGGCCACTTGTGGAAGAGGCTTGCGGGTGCCTGCATAGCGATAACGTCACATGGCCCGCAACTGTGCCGTGGCGTCAACGCGAAGCGCTTGCGCGCGAGTTCACTATCGTGCGGGCGCATATATGCGGCGTACCCGCCGGACCTTACGGAACAGCAGGGCATCGCGACCTTGCCCGTAAGGCAGAACGTCTGACGATGATGGAACGTGCGTTGCTTCAGAACGCTCCCGCATTCGAGCCGGCTGCCTATGTGGATGTGATCCTTGCCTATTGGGAAGCTTTGGCGACGAAGCATGTCACGTATCGATTCATGGCAGTGCTTCTCGAAACGCTAGCCAAGCCCGGATAAACGCTTTTGCTGCTTTTTTCGCATGGTAGGTCGCGAGCGCCACTCACGTGCCTGCCTCCTTTTCCTTGGGATCCCGCGCTGACGGCTGCGCGGGATCCCCCTATATATCCCAAGCAGACAAAGGGCGCCGGGCGGCGTTTCTCCTACAACTCTTAGTCGCGCGCGGGGAAGCCGCTTCGCTCCGACATAACGCATCCCGACAGCCCGCTTCGCGGTCTTTATGGCGCGCTTCCTTAGACCTCGGCTCCCCGCGCGTATCTTGCGACAAAGAAGGCATCAAACGTGTTACTATGCTAGCTAGCAAAGCGTCCGACCGGTGAGCATTTCACCTTAGTCCGGCGCTTTTCTAATATCTAAAGCCAACGATTGATGAAGAATCATTTCCTGACGGAGCCGCATCGAAATGGAACTGCTTGTACCCGCCGGTGGACGTGAACAACTTGAATACGCCATTCGCTTTGGGGCGGATGCCGTGTACCTGGCATGCGACCGCTTTGGCATGCGCCAGCGCGCAAGCAACTTCACCCTCGAAGAGATTCCCGCTGCGCTTGACTACGCACATGAACACGGCGTCAAAGTGTACGTGACGCTCAACATCGTCATGCATGACGATGACATGGACGAGCTCGAAACCTATGCACGAGTCTTGCGCGATGCAGGCGTTGATGCGTTTATCATCGGTGACTTGGGAGCGGCGCGTCTCGTGCGCGAGCTCGCGCCCGAAGTCGACCTGCACGTGAGCACGCAGGCAAGCGTCTCGAACGCCCTGGCCGCACGCACCTGGCATGAGCTTGGGGCAAAGCGCATCGTTTGCGCCCGCGAGATGTCGCTCGAGGGCATCGCGAAGATGCGCCGGCAAATCCCCGATGAGCTGGAGCTCGAGGCCTTCGTGCACGGTGCGATGTGCATGGCGTATTCGGGCCGCTGCCTCATCAGCGACTACCTCACGGGTCGCAGTGCGCTCTCGGGACACTGCACGCAATCGTGTCGCTGGCATTACACGCTCGAGGAGGAGAAGCGCCCCGGCGAGCATTTCCCCATCGAGGAAGACGAACACGGCAGCTACATCATGAACGCCGAAGACCTCAATATGCTCGCGCATCTCAAAGAGCTTGAAGAAGCCGGCATCGATTCCATCAAGATAGAGGGGCGAAACAAGAAGGCATTCTACGTCGCAAGCGTCGTGAACGCGTATCGCAACGTGCTCGATGGCCAGCCGGTCGAGGACTTTGCCCGAGAGCTCGAGCTCGTCTCACATCGTCCATATTCGACAGGCTTCTACTTTGGTCCCGCGCACCAAGCCCATGCAAGTGACGAGAGAACCCAGCTCGTCGAATGGGCCGCCGAAGTGCTCTCATGCGAGAAGGGGGAGTGCTCTGGTACCTGGACCATTGAGGTGCGTTGTCGCAACGGCTTTGACGAGACGACGCCCCTCGAAGCGCTCAGCCCCCGCCAACCCATCCGAACAATCGCGATTTCGCAGCTCCAGCACATCGAGGAAGAGCCGCCCATTCCCGTCATCCGTGCCAACCGGGCCATGGAACGCTACCGCTTCACCTGCGACACCGAGCTCGTACCTCACACCATCATCAGAATGCCAAAGTAATCGATTCCTTAAACCGCGCGCAGTTTAGATGAGTTATGGATTTCGATTCACAAAAGAGAAAAGCGCCGGACTAAGGTGAAATACTCACCGGTCGGACGCTTTACTAGTTAAAATCATAGCACCATTATTTGATATTTACTTTCGCGTCCTTCTTATTGCGTATGAACGCGAAGAGCGATTGCCTAGACGATGAAGTTGGCTATAGCGAAAACAAGATGGCAGACAGAAAAGGCGCAGGCGAGGACGAGGGCTATCCAATTCCTTCTATCTGCAGCATAGGAGATGAAAGCGGCGCACGGGAAGGCAGCCAAGCCGAGCAGCACCGGCGCTAGGACAACGCCAAAGTAATAGGCAACCCAACAGACGTAGTACAGCAGCACACACGCTATTGCGAGAATGATAAGCGGAGATAAATGCACTGTTTCCGCATCCCTGCGCTTCAGCAGACAGAGCGCAGCAATCATCATCACCTGAAGAACCGATGCGACTGCATCCAATGTCTCTGTGACCGAATCGACGCGCAGGACATCAACCGGGGCCGGAAAAGAGAACCAGACGATGTTCGGCACCATGACTAGCACGAATAGCAACAGCGCCCAAATATCGAATCCGAACTTGTAACTCTTCAACAAGAACCTTCCCTTCTCCAAATTTCATTACTCCATGCGCATGTGATGCAACAAGGCAAAACATGCTGGCACCTTTTATCTCATTCCGTAGCTTAATCAACTCCCCAAACACGAGCTCAGGGAAGCCATGAAGCGGAGGTCCAAGGACACACGACGCAAGGACTCGCGTACGGAGGCATCACGAGCAGACGGGCGATTTTCGCGAAGCGGGTTTGCGAGGACTGTTTGAGCGCGCTGGTCTTGCGCGCGAGTTCCGCAGCAGCTTCGCGAAAATCGCTCATCGGGTGCGAGAGCAAGCCCACGCCGGACGTCCTTGCGTCTCCTATTACGAGTCTAGTGTCGTGATAATCGCGTTGTCAACGAGATAGCGGCTGGCAGCGTAGCGGGCAGCCACCTCGCGAAGCGCGAACCCGCGCCCGCTACTCTCCATCTCGCTTCGCACAAGCTCCGGATTCATCGGGTTGAGTTCGGTGCAGGCGCCCATGATGTCGTCGTCGGTCACGACAAGTCCCTCGTGCTCGAAGAGCGCGTCGAGGGCGTAGTCGCAGGCCAGCGTCTGTTTCGCCTGCATCATGATGCCGATTTTGTAGTTCTGCTCGCCGCCTTGCTCCTCGATGAACTCCGCCATCGTGACGCCCTGCTGCGAGAGCTGGTTGCGCAGCGTCGCCTCGATGGAGGTGGCGGTCGCGTCGAAGGCGGCGTCGGGAATCTCGCCCTCGAGGCGTTTGGCGAGCTCGGTCTGCGCGATGGTGATGAGCTGCATGTCGTAGTCGTGCAGCGCCTGGGTCTCGAAGGAGAGGCGTATCTCCTCGCGCAGCTTGTCGATGGAGTCGTAGCTCGGCATGACGCGCTTGACCCACTCGTCGGTGAGCTCGGGTAGGACCTCTTCCTTCATCTCCTTGATGGTGACCGTACATTCGTAGGTGCGCATGACGCGAAGACCGTCCTGGCCGTAGCCTTCGCCCTCGAACTCGAAGGTCTTGGTCTCGCCCACGTCCATGCCCAGCAGCTGCTCGTCGAAGCTCTCGGGCATGAAGCCGCGGCCCATGGAGTAGACGCGGCTGTCGGTGCTGATGCCGCTCAGGCGCTCGCCGTCAAGGCGCACCTCGATGGCGATGAGGAAGCTGTCATCGGGCCCGACCGGATGGGGGTCGGCGGTCACGAAATCGGAGTACATGTTCATGTTGGCGCGTATCTCGGCGTCGACGTCGACGTCGGCGGGCTTGAAGGCGGGAACCGTGATCTCAACGGGATCGTAGGAGCTCAACGTGAACCGGGGCTTGGGCTCGACGTCGATCTGGAAGGTGAACGCATGGTCGCGGCGGAAGTTGGGGGAGGGCTGAATCTTGGGCTGTGCAAGCGGCGTGATGCCGCGCTGGTCAAGCGCGTAGGGTACGAGCATGTTGATGGCCTGCGACTGCAAGACGGACTCGGCATCGTTGATTTTGAGATGTTCGGCCAGGGCCTCGGACACGGTCTTCTCCGGGTCGGGGCGAAGGCCGAACCTGCTCGCGATCGCCCCCTGGGCGCGGTCGAGCGCCGCGTTGACCTCCTGGGCGCTTGCCGTGATGCTCAGGCGAATCATGCCGTTGTCGAGTTGCTTTTCCTTGACCTTCATGTCATCCCTTTCTAGTCCGAAAGCCCCATCTGGAGCAGGTATATCTCCTCGCGCATCTCCCGGGCGAGCGATTGGGTTATCTTGCCCGACTCGTACATCTCCTGAATCTCGTCAAGCTCGAGGCGAAGGCCCTCGGCCTGGACATCGGCAAAGCCGGGGAGGTCATCCGGGTCGGCTTCCGATTCCTCGACGCGCAGGCTTCCCGTGTCCGAACGCACGATGCTATGCTGGCCCGCGCTTTCGGGGACGGACGAGATGATGCCCTGGGCGTTGTCGAGGGCGCGAAGCTGGGCGCGCAGAGCAGATAGCAGGGCCTTGTGCTCGCTCAGGAGGGCAAGGGCGGCCTGCACGCGGTTGTCATCGGGCTCGTGGCTCACGACCTCGAGGTAATCCACCGCGACGCGCTCGACGTCAATCTTGAACTCGAGCCTCTTGCGCGTTTCGTTCGTGCTCGCCACCTGGTTCTGGATCTTGCCCATGGCCGATGTGGTACCTGCAAGGGGTTTTGCCTGACGTTTCGAGGTCAGCAACGTCTTCTTGCGCGTGAGCAGCTTGAGCATGCGGTCGACGCGCTTGAGGTATGTCGCCCCCAGGCGCCTGTCGACATTGTCATGGGCGATGGCGTCCTTGATGAAATCCCGCTGGTGCAAAAGCACCTCCTGGCGCAGGAAGCGCAACTGGCGACCGGAGACCGAGCGACGACGTGCGGCGGTGAGCCTGCGATGGTACATGCGCATGACACGTCCCGTGGCCTGCTTGTTTTCCACTGTTTGCTGGCGTTTGAGGCCCGAGATGACGTTCTGGATCATCTCGATCTCATGCTCGGGGTCGAGCTCGTCGGTTTCCTCGTCATCGGACTTGGGGGCCAGCAGCGGTACGACGAAGTTGGCCAGCAACAGCGTGACGACGATGACGCCGCAGACAAGGAAGAGCAGCAGGTCGCGCTGGGGAAA
>CATLBX010000103.1 GCA_949879855.1 uncultured Coriobacteriia bacterium | reverse complement strand
GTGCCGCTTTACCGCCAGTACAACCCCAACGCGGTCGCGGGCTCGCACAACTACACCGCCGACGTCGCCGAGAACGACATGCTCGTGTCGGTGGGCTGGAGGGCCGAGGGCATCGGCTGGTACGGGACGAGATAGGAGAGGCGAAGATGTTACTGCGTGGTTGCGTCAGAGGCGGGATATACCCGACCGATCAGCCGACATATGTCCCGACGAGACGGTGCCTGGTCTGCGGTGGCCCTCTTCCCGAAGATGCGAGACCCGATGCGAATCTGTGTTCTGAAGAGTGCAAACGCATAAGGCACAAGGAGATATGCCGTAGGAGTCACGAAAGAAGAAAGGGATGCATGGGATGAACGAGAAGATGCAAGGACGCAAAGACACCGTGGAAGCCGAGACAGGCAGGCGGGCCCCGTGCTGGACGATAAGCGAAAGCCAAGACGCGATTTGGCCCTGCCCGGAGCATGTCACCCGCGAGGAGGCGATCGCGGCAGGTCGGAAGGCCTACGGGCGTGGGTTCTACGTGGGGCGCGCCGAGTGGTGGTGGCCGCATGTCGAGGGCCTGTTCATGCTCGAGGAGCTGGAGAACCAGGCATGGATCGTCGACACGGACGGGCAGTGGCTCTCCGACGTCAAGGCCGGAGACCCGCGCGTGGACGATCTGCAGAAGAGGTTACAGGGCGCGGTCGACGCCTGGCTTCAGGAGAACGACTTGCAACCAACATTCTTCACGGTAACGGACGTCGAGCACGTGGAGGTGCAGCGATGAGGGACTTCAGCCTCGGGTACGACCTTCACGGCGAGCATTTCGGGCTTGGAGTCGGGCTTTGCGAACTCCCGGAAATGTTCACGGTCCGCGAGCACCGCGATGACGGGACCTATGTCGAGACTCCGTACGTTCCCAGGCGCACTTGCACGCCACTTCGGAAAAACGGCGAGAGGTTCGACCCCGATGACGAGGATACCTCCCTCGATGCGATTTGCTCGGAATGCCATGGCTACCTTGGCGAGGGGCAGGACGTCTTCTCCGTCCGCAAAGCATTCTGCGCCTCATGTGGTGCGAAGGTGGTGACCGGGCATGAATGGAGCTGAGATCGCCCTGCACGACCACCTAGTGTACACGCGGCACGTCACCGTGCTCTACGAGGGCGATTGCAGGGGATGCGGGGAGTGCTGCTCGCGCTACATCCCCCTCAACGCCGCCGACGTGATTCGGCTTCGCGGCTACGTCAAGAAGCACGGCATCACGCAGAGGCCGAGGAGGGCCGAAATCGACCTCACATGCCCGTATCTTACCGACGACAACACATGTGCCGTCTACGAGGCAAGGCCGATGATCTGCCGCGTTTACCGGTGCGATAGGCACGCGGAGTGCGATTTCTCGGCATGCATGGGGCACGAGACGCGGGGGTGCCGGATGCGGGACATGAGGGAGGTGCTGGCATGAATGGAAAAGGAGACCGCGAGAACATGGTCTGCGGCCATTGCATGTCGTGGCGGCGAACCCGCAGGCACGGGAGCAGGGGAGGGTCACGGCTTGCCTGCGGCGCCGAGATCGACGAGGCGCAAAGACGCCAGATCGAGAGAGGGAAGCGGTATTTCACGGACTTCTCTCAGGGATATGGACCTACGCACAAGTGCCACCGACCCGGTGATTTCGAGAGAAGGGAAGCCTGAAATGAAAGGACTTGACGGCTTCGTCGCCTGCGACTCCGTTCCGGAACCCGGAAAGCCGAAGGGCAGATGGTCCAGGCTGATCAATGATTTCCTGGAAAGCGGGAACGCCGTGATGTTCAGGGAATACTCGACAAGTGATGAGGCATCGCATGCCGCCAACTGCCTGCGCAATCCCTGCAAGGCATCCAACACCAGGCGTTATGCCACGGAGACGTGCCTTCGCGAGGAGACAGGTGTCAATAGCTTCGAATTTGCCGTTGTCGAGATCCACAAGCGCGACAAGACGATATTCCTCGAACGCCGCGAGGTCGAGGTCAGGAGACAAGAGGACTGGGACGGCAAAATGCGCTTTCCGCGTTTTGGCTGGATGTGAGAGAGGACGAAACATGAGCGACTGCTCGACACGGGCGATGAAACCCAAGAAGCGCAGGAAGTGCGAGACGTGCGGGCACGCCTGTTATGCCATACATGACGTGATCTGCCCCTTCGCGCGTTATGGGGGTCAGGAGCCCGAAGAGGATGGGCGATACAGACAATGCGCCGTATCGAATGCATGCGGCAGGTACTTCGAGCGACCAGGCACGCTGTCGCAGAGATACGATCGGCTCGTCGAACTTGCGCACGATATTGGAGTGTGGCTGTTCTTCGAGGTCGAGACGGATCCGGGTCACGTTATCGTCGAGGACGACCAAGCCAACGCACGCGACTTCCGGGAAAGGCTCGAGGTTTTGGGCATAAAGGTTGCGGCGATGTAGCCCGCGATCGTGAATCAAGAGAGGGGATCCATGACATGTGCTGGAAATTGAACGACGTCGCGGCATGCCTACGCAAGCTGAAGATGATGCTCCTGCCGGCCTGTACCACCATTCTGCTCGCTATTTGCCTTGCGGGTTGCGGGGCATCTCACCCCACCGTCTCGTCTGCCACGAAGCAAGCCCCGCTGTCTGACTGGCAGGGAATAGAGGACGAGGTTGGTGGGCAGGGCGTAGCCGCCACCACGGGCCTTGAGTCCTGCGTTCTCGAGCGCGTGGTCGATGGAGACACCATCGTGGTCGTTTTAGACGGTCGAAGCGAGAAGGTCCGCCTGATCGGCATCGACGCCCCCGAGTCGGTGCATCCCGACGAGGAGCGCAACGTGACGGAAGGCGAGGAATCGAGCGCGTGCTTGAAGTCGCTGGTATCGCCGGGGCAGACGCTGTACCTGCAGAGGGATGTTTCGGACACCGACAGATACGGCAGGCTGCTTCGCTACGTCTGGCTGGAGGCACCGGGCGATCCTGACGACGCGGGCGAGGTCACCGAGAAGATGCTCAACGCGATTATCGTTGAAAGCGGGCATGCGCAGGCAAAGGACTACGCACCCGACACCAAATACTCGCGAATGTTCCATTCGCTTTAGGCACCTATAGACAAGCAAGGAAGATTGGAGAAACATGACCTACGGACAGCTCTTAGCCAACATCCTCTTCGGAGGCGCGGCAATCGCGGCAATCGCGTTTGTCACAATGATGGTCTTCTACATCGTCCCTCAGCAAAACGCCTTCATCGTCGAGCGGTTCGGAAAGTTCCACCGCTACGCCCTGGCGGGCTTTCACGTCAAGATCCCGCTGGTTGACCGCATCGCCAAGACCGTCGAGCTCAGGACGCAGCAGCTCACGTTCAAGATCGACGGCAAGACCCAGGACAACGTGACCATCATCTGCGAGATAGCCGCGCAGTACCGCGTGAGCAACGTGCTCGATCCCGATCCGGCCAAGACCGGCATCTACCGTAGCTTCTATACACTCAACAACCCGATCGAGCAGCTCGAGTCCTACCTCACCGACGCGCTGCGTTCGGCAATCCCGAAGTACAGTCTCGACGACATCTTCGACAAGAAGGACGACATCGGCCGCGGCGTGAAAAACACGGTGTCCTCCCTCATGTCCGAGTTCGGCTACGACGTGGTCTCCACCCTCATCACCAGGATCAAGCTGCCCAGTGACGTGGAGAACGCGATGAACTCGATAAACAGTGCCGAGCGCGAGAAGGTGGCCGCCCAGTCGCTTGCCGACGCCGAGAGGATCAGGACGGTCACCGCGGCCAAGGCAGAAGCAGACGCGATGGAGCAAGCCGGCATCGGCATCGCCAACCAGCGCAAGGCCATCGCGAACGGCATCAAGGAATCTCTCGGCGTCATCAAGGAGGCCGGGGTGACGACCGACGAGGCCAACATGCTCTTCGCGTACACGCAATGGGTCGACATGATGGGCGGGTTCGCGTCTAACGGCAGGAGCGCCACGGTGGTCCTGCCGGCAGATTTCAAGCAAAGCACCTCGATGTTCGAGCAAATGCTCGTCTCGGACAAGACGACCGGCGAGAACTAGGAAGGAGACTGCCATGTTGGGAAGGAAACTGAACGTCAAGGTCGAGGAGGGGATCGAGCTTCCCCGCTACGCTCACGAAGGAGACGCCGGACTTGACCTGCGGATCAAGGAGGACGTTACGCTCGAGCCAGGGCAGCGGATGCTCGTGGGCACCGGGGTCGCAGTCGAGTTGCCTCCTGGGTGCGTGGGCCTCGTCTTTCCGCGAAGCGGGCTTGCCTCGAAAAGCGGCATCACGCTCTCCAATGCCGTCGGCGTCATAGACTCGGGCTATCGCGGCGAGATTCGCGCGACCCTGCTGAACGTCTCGGGCGAGATCGTCGCGCTCGAAGCGGGCACCAGGGTGATGCAAATGGTCGTGATGCCGTACGTGCCCTGCGAGGTGATGGGTGTCGACGAACTCGGTGATACCGAGCGAGGCGAAGACGGCTTCGGCAGCACCGGAGTCGAATAGGTCACGATGCGCCCGCTTGGCCCAACGGGATAGGGTAGCGGCCTCCTAAGCCGCAGGTCTGGGTTCGAGTCCCGGAGCGGGCGCCAAGGTTGAAAGGACGTACATAATGAGGAGAAAGACATTGGCTAGAAGGATCTCGGTTGCCTCCATCGCATGCATCTTGGCTCTGGCAACACTGTCCTTGGTGGCATGCGCGCAGGGGGAGGCAGACAACTCCACAGGGGCAGGCACGCAGGACGATCAAGGTTTCGCGGTGACCGAGCAGGGGCAATCGCGATTCAGCGTGCTGGACGGGACGAACAAGTCCGGCATGCACGTCAAGTCGATGGTAATCGTAGACGGCGAGACCGGGGTGCAGTACCTGTGGATATATCGTAGCGGTTCCTATCAAGGCGGAGGCGGGCTGACCGTTCTGCTCGACTCCGACGGCAAGCCCCTGCTCGCGACCCAGGCCGACCGACAGGATGATCCGCGATGAGTCACAGCACCCTGTACGGAATCAGGGGAGACCTGACGGGCGAGGTGCTTTGCGAATACGTGCCGAACTCCTGGCTCTTCGTCCCCGTCATCTGGACGACCCTGTATGACAAGTACGTTGGCGACCAGCCGTTCGTGTCCGGCATCATGGACAGCGACATCGCCTGGCACGAGACGAACGGCGCCCTCAACAACAGCGGGGACATGGCCGACAGGATCTGCTGGGAGCTGGCCGCGCAACAGCTGTTCTTCACGAGGGACAAGCGCTGCATCGCGGATGCCATCAGGAGATTCGCCGGGCAGAACAAGGGCTACCACAGGAGCCGCGAAGACGGCATGTCGGCTCTGGAAAGGGAGCACGTCGTCGGTCGCTTCGTGCAGGTCGCCGCGGATATAGACAACCTCGACGAGTCGGAGTACCCGTACTTCGTCTTCAAGGGAACCTCGTGTGACGACAGCGTCGAGTGCTGGTTCTCCAGATACGACGAGGCGACGGACGAGTACGTCGAGACCTCGCTGGTCGAGACCCGCAACTGCGGGAACGACTTCGTGCGCATCGAAGGTGGCGACATTGTCGGATGGACCTCCGTCGGGGAGCTCCTCGAATCGGAGGAGCATGCCCGGGCGATGCGGGAAAAGGAGGCAAGGATGAATGGAGTGGACGCGGGCGATACGGAGACCACATGCGCGAAGGCGGTCGAAAGGCCGTCCGAGATCGCCTATCGGCTCGAGAGCAAGTGGACGCACGTCACCTGGGAATGCCCGGAGTGTGGCCACCAGAACAGGGAGGACTACGGATCCTTCGTCGAAGATGAGATCTGGTACGGCAATCCCACCTCGGAGTGCACGGAATGCGGCTTCGAGGTCGTGCTCGCGGATATGGATTGCGGTTAGCAAAAGTGCCGTAAACCCCCTGATTTCAATTATAGGTGATGGAATGCGGGTATCGGGGAGGGGCCTTCGACTCCCTAGTCTGCTAATCTGTGCATGTGTTGACCGACGAGAGGGTCGGAATGTCAAAGGGGAGATCTCATGACATGCGAAGATGACATCGAGCGTGCCATATTCGAGGATATCGAAGATATCCTCGAATATGGCACCTTCCTGATGAAAA
>CATLBX010000102.1 GCA_949879855.1 uncultured Coriobacteriia bacterium | reverse complement strand
GTCATGAAGCGCGAGGGTGACGAGGTGACGGGCGGTACACTCGACACCACGGGCTCGCTGCAGCTCAAGGCGCTGCGCGTGGGCGCCGATTCGACGCTGGCGCGCATCGTGCGCGCGGTGGAGGATGCCCAGGGCTCCAAGGCCCCGGTGCAGCGCATGGCCGACAAGATCGCCGCCGTGTTCGTGCCGGTCATTCTCGCGCTCGCCCTCATCACCTTCTGCGTCTGGTTCTTCTTCGTGCCCAGTGGCGGCACGAGCCTTTGGCAGCAGGCGCTGCTGCCCGCCATCGCGGTCATCGTCGTGGCCTGTCCCTGCGCGCTCGGGCTTGCCACGCCCACGGCGCTCATGGTCGGTATGGGCAAGGGCGCGCAGCTCGGCGTGCTCATCAAGGACGGCGAGGTGCTCGAGCGCGTCTGCAAGCTCAAGAGCGCCGTCATGGACAAGACCGGCACCATCACGCGCGGTACTCCTGTGGTGACAAGCTGCACGGTGCCGCCCGATGCGCTTCGTCTGGCAGCGGCACTCGAGGCGAGAAGCGAGCATCCCCTGGCCCGCGCCGTCGTGGCCTATGCGGCGAGCAGCGGTGCACTCGGCGAGGCCGTGCAGGCTGCCGAGGCAGGGAGCGAGGAGTACGCGCGGGCCCTTGCTTCGGCCCTGCCCGAGCCCGAGGGCTTCGAGGCCGTCGTCGGCTCGGGTGTGGCAGGCATCGTCGAGGGTCACGAGGTATTCGTGGGCTCGCGCGTCACCGTGGATGGCGTGGATGTGGGCAGATTCACCTTCGCCGACGAGCCCAAGCCCGATGCCCGCGAGACGATACGCGTTTTGCACGACCAATACCATGTCGACACCTACATGGTCACGGGCGATGCACAAGCGCCCGCGTTGGCGGTAGCCGAGGAAGTGGGCATTCCCGCCTCGCATGTGTTCTCTGGCGTGAAGCCCCTCGAGAAGGCCGAGCGCGTGAATGAGGTGAAGGCTCGCACGCAGCAAGGCGGCATCACAGCCTTCGTGGGCGATGGCATCAATGACGCACCGGCACTGGCCGCAGCTGATGTGGGCGTGGCCATGGCGTCGGGCACGGATGTGGCACTCGATGCCGGCAGCGTCGTGCTCATGCGCAACCGCCTGAGCGACCTCGTCGTGGCCCTGCGCTTGTCCAAGGCCACCATGCGCAAGATTCGCCAGAACCTCTTCTGGGCGCTCATCTACAACTGCATCATGATTCCGCTTGCCGCCGTGGGCATCCTGGCCCCGGCACTGGCCGGCGCGGCCATGGCGCTGTCGAGCGTGACGGTGGTGTGCAACTCGCTGTTGCTCAAGCGCTTTCGGTAAGGTCTGTCGGAGGGGACAGGGCCTTCTGGTATGTCTTACCCCTGCGTCCTGATTTCCCCGATGGCGTCGGCGATGGCGTGCATGACGTTGCGGCGGCTCAAGGTGCCCACGAGCCTGCCCGTGTCGTCCACGACCGGCACCTTCTTGATGCGCTTCTCGGACAGCGTGTGCACCGCCTTGTCAATCGGCGTGTCTGCGTGCACGGAAATCACGCGCTTGGTGGCGATGCTCATGACGTCGAGGTCGAGCAGGTCGGCGAGTCGCGACCGGAGCGCGGAATCGTCCTCGTAACGGTAGATGTTGAGCGTCGAATCGACGAGCGAGATGTCGTTGCTGCCGAGGTAGGATGCCACGTCGCCATCGGAGATGAAGCCGACGAGCTTTCCGGCATCGTCCACGACGGGCACGCCGCTCGTGTCATGGGCCGCCATGAGCTCGATGACCTTGTCCATGGTCGTGCCCACGGGCACGACGAGCGGTTCGCGATCCATGGCATCGCTCACGTGGTATTCCGCCTCTTCGCCATCGGTGCTGCCCGTTGCGGCCGCGACGTTCTCGGTAGCCGTGGCATCCACGGTCACGCCATCGAAGCCCGCGGCGTAGTCGGCAAGCTGCTCGCCCGCGGCCGTCGCGTCGACGCTGGCCGTGGCCTTCTCCTTCGCCTTGTCGCGCACGAAGAAGAGGATGATGAGCGTGGCGATGACCATGATGGCCGCCGTCGTGCAAAACGCCATGTGGTCGCCGATGTAGAGCTGTTCGATGCCCGTGGTCTCGGGTGCGAAGACGGGGGCGAGGGCCGAGATGGAGACGAGCATGGCCGTGCCGAGTGACGCGGCGACCTGGTTCAAGGTGTTGGAGAGGCCCTGGGCATGCTGGATCACGTCATTGGACAGCGAGTTGACGCCCCAGGTGTTGAGCGGGGTCATCGTGAACTGCAGGCCCACGGTGAGCACCGTGTAGGCGAGCATGATGAAGATGAAGTCGGTGTCCATGCCCAGCAGCGTGAGGCTAAACGCACCGAGGAGCGCGACGAGGCAACCGGGCACGACGACCTTGCGCACGCCGAAGCGGTCGAAGAGGCGGCCGCTCACGAGGCCCATGAACGCGCCGATCACGGCACCGGGAAGCATGGCCACGCCGGACATGGTGGCCGTGTAGCCGCAGACGCCCTGGATGTAGAGCGGCGTGATGACGCCCGTGCCCATGAGGGCGGCCTGCACGATGACGATGATGATGACGGTCGTCGCGTACTTGCGCGTCTTGAGAATGTCCACCTTGAGCATGGGGACCGGCAACGCGAACTGGCGGCGCACGAAGAGGCCGACGAGCACGAGACCGACGACGATGAGCACGCCGGTCACGATCAAGTTGTCGCTCGAGGCGAAGGTGGAGAGACCGTAGAGCAGGCAGACGAGGCCGACGGTGGAGAGCAGCACCGAGAGCTTATCGAAGCTCGTGCGCTTGAAATCGCCGTAGTTGCGCAGCAGCACGAGGGAGAAGACGAGCACGATGACGGTGAGAATCGCAACGATACCGAAGAGCCAGCGCCAGCCCACGGAATCGACGAGCAAGCCGGCGACGGACGGTCCGATGGCGGGGGCAAAGCCGATGATGAGACCGATGGCGCCCATGGCCGTGCCGCGCTTCTCGCGGGGGAAGACGAGCAGGATGACCGTGAACACCATGGGCATGACCATGCCCGTGCACGCGGCTTGCAGAACGCGACCGAGCAGGAGCACCCAGAAGTTGGGGGCAAGGGCGGCGGCCAGGCTGCCGATGGCGAAGATGACGAATCCCGTGTTGAAGAGCTGGCGGGTCGTGAAACGCCCGATGAGGAAGGCCGAAAGCGGGATGATGACGGCTTCCACGAGCGAGTAGCCGCTCGTGAGCCACTGCACCGTGGTCGCGTCGACCTCGAGACTCGCCATGATGGTGGGAAGCGCGGGGGAGAGCAGCGTCTGGTTGAGCACCGCCAGCAGCGTGCCCGCCAACAGCACGCCAATCATCACCATGTCTCTTCTGCTCACGCCAAGCGCCATAACCATCTACCTCATTCGCTATTCGATTCAATTGGGTTACAGCACTTTACCGTAGCAAAGATTGGGTCGAGAAACGTTACAGCTCGTTAACGCCTTGCAGCTTCACGACTTTGCGGTCGTAGGTGACCAGACCGTTGACCTCTTCCTCCACGTCCGTGAGCTGCGTGTACACGTAGCCGGAAAGACCCTGCGCCTCGAGGGCATCGGCCTGCGCAAGCGTGCGCCTGACCGCCTTGGCAAAGCTCTCCGCGTCCTCGTGGCTCTCGTAACCGTAGGTGCGCTCGACCGCGCTGTGTCCCTCGACGTGAAGCGCGCTGCCCCCGAACTCCGAGATGACCCGCGCGCGATTGCCGTCGCGGCCGCGGCCCTTGGGTACGCGCAGGTCGCGAAAGTAGTTGTGCTCGCTCACGTAATCGCCGACGCCTTGGTCGAACCACCCACTCGTCGCGTCGAAGGGGTGCGTGTCGTCAAGCTCGGCGAGCATGGCCGTCACCGCGCGTGCGTCAAACTGGCCCCAGCCTTCGTTGAAGACGGTCCATGTCGCGATGCAGGGGAAGTTGCGCAGGCACTCGATGGTGGCGCGGGCCTCGGCAAGCCAGAGCTCGCGGGCTTGCTCGTCTTCGGCGCCGAAGCGCGCGAGCTTCTTCGTGTCGTCAACGTGGCGCGCGATGGTGGGAAAGACCGTGGGTAATTGGCTCGTCCAGAATGCCGGATAGCCTTGCGCGCCGCCGTTGACGAGGTCTTGCCAGACGATCATGCCGAGGCGGTCGCAGTGGTAGTACCAGCGGGCGGGCTCGACCTTGAGGTGCTTGCGCATCATGTTGAAGCCGAGCTCACGGGCCGTTTCGATGTCATGGAGCAGCGCCTCGTCACTGGGGGCGGTAAGCAGCCCATCGGACCAATATCCCTGGTCGAGCACCCCTTTGAGGAAGAGCGGCTTGTGATTGCAGCAGAAGACGGGCTTGCCTGCACCTGTTCCCTCGATGCGCTCGATGGTGAAGCTGCGAAACGCGCAGTAGCTTCCCACGGCATCATCGCCATAGGAGATGCCCAGGTCGTAGAGATGCGGATCGTCGGGGCTCCAGAGATGCGGCTCATCGAGGACGATTTCGATGCAAGGATCCTCGTCACCCTCGACCTCGACGGATTCGGATGCGACGAGCTCGCCTTCGTCGAAGAGGTCGACGGAAAACCGCGTCATCGCACGGGGCGATTCGCCGGCGATGCTGGCGCGAACGCGCAGGGTGTCCATGTCGGCGTCTATGTCGAGGCTCGCGATGTAGGGGTCGCTGACCTCCTCCATCCACACGGTCTGCCAGATGCCGCTTTGCGCGGTGTACCAGATGCTTCCGCGCTCGAGACGCTGCTTACCGCGCGGCTGGCCGCCATGCTCGCTCGGGTCGCGCACGGCAATGTCGATCGTGGCGACGGATTCCGTGGTGCCCAGGGAGAGCAACGCGTCGGTGATGTCGAAGGTGAAGGGCGTGTAGCCACCGCGGTGAGTGCCCACGGGGCATCCGTTGACGATGCACTCGCACTCGAAGTCGACGGCGCCAAAGTGCAGCAGGTAGCGCTTGTGTAGCTGCTTGACCATCGAGACGCTGCGACGATACCAGATGGTCTCGTGGGGCTTGAGCTGGTGGCCCACGCCCGAGAGGGGCGCCTCGGGCGAGAAGGGGACGAGGATGCGTCCGGCAAAGACGGGATCGGCCTCGTCTCCCTCGCGCTGGTCGGTGCGTATCGTGCACTCCCACCAGCCGTTGAGGTTCGCGTACGACTCGCGCCTCATCTGGGGGCGGGGATATTCCCGCAGCACGGACCCGGCGTCAAGCGTCTCTCCCCAGGGTGTGGAAAGGGGCGTGAGCTCGTCTTCGGGATGGGTCTGCAGGGCGCTTCCAAGCGCCCGTCTTAAATCGAACATCGCCTGCTGCCCCTGTCTTTCTATCTCGTCTGCGGAGAATACGGTATGTATGATGGTACAATCATACGCGATGTAGATTATTTGCCAGGAGGACAGTCGAAAAATCAAGTACGTGTGAAAGGGCCGGCCATGGACATCGTGTCATCCGAGCACCATCAGGCGTCTGGAACCATCGACCACTACCGCGTCAGCGTCCCCGGCAGAACCGAGCTTGCGGGCAATCACCAAGACCATCAGGGCGGATGCGTCATCGCCGCCGCCATAGACCGGCGCATTGTCTGCGATGCGCGCGCGGCTGCGGGCAATCGCATCCACGTGCACTCCCGGGGCCACGAGGAGTGCTCCATCAACCTCGCCGACCCCAACTGGTGGACCTCCCGTGCGGCCGAACGCCATACGACGACGTCTCTCGTGCGCGGCATGGCGGCACAGCTCATGCAGCACGGCGTCGAGCTCCGTGGCTGCACGCTCGACATCAACTCGGATATTCCCGCGGGCGCCGGCCTGTCCAGTTCGGCTGCCTTCGAGCTTTGCGTCGGTGCCGCGCTTGCGGTGCTCTCGGGCTGGCAGGTCGTCTCCCCCGAGGACATCCTGTGCGGCGACGCCTACGTGGGGGAGAAGTGCCTCACGCCCCTGCACCTATCCCAGATGGCGCTCCACGCCGAGCGCGCCTTCTTCGGCAAGCCGTGCGGAATCATGGACCAGATCGCCTGCGCGTTCGGCGGCGTCATCCACGTCGACTTTCGCAACCGGGTCAATCCGGCCATCGCCCGCATCGTCCTGCCGCCCTCCTGTGACGACTACACCTACCTGCTCGTCAGCTGCGCAAGCGGCCACGAGGACGCGACCGATGCCTTCGCGAACGTTGCCCAGGACATGCAGAGCGCGGCCGACGCCTTCGATGTCGCTCAGCTGCGCGACATCTCCATGGAGCGCTACCTGGATGACATCGGCCGCGTGCGTGCGGAATACGGCGACCTCGTCGCCT
>CATLBX010000101.1 GCA_949879855.1 uncultured Coriobacteriia bacterium | reverse complement strand
AATCGCGAATCGAGGGTCTGTCCCCCTATTGCCACGCTGGCAGTAGGGGGGGGGTGGCAGCCGGGGGTCTGTCCCCCGACTGCCAATCGCGCTAGGCGACGGGGACGAAAACCGCGCTCTTGGTCTCCTCGGCGGCCAGGGCGGCCATCTCCTCGGCAGGCCCGTAGTGCATGCAGTGGGCCGGGCAGTGGTGCACGCAGGCGGCGTCCTTGCCCTCGGCGATGCGGCCGGCGCACATGTCGCACAGCGACGTCGGCATGGGCAGGAAGTTGTACTCCCAGCGGCCATCCGGCAGCTCCCTGGGGCCGTCCTGCAGGACGTGGATGCCGTACTGGCCCTCGCCCACCTCGAGGTGCTTCTTGCAGGCGACCTCGCAGGCGTGGCAGCCGGTGCAGAACTCGTAGTCGATCATCAATGCGTTAGCGCTCATATGTCTTACCCACCTTCACGTCGCCGTTTGCCTCGTCGATGTCCTTGGAGTAGCCATCCTCCATCGTCACGTGGTAGCTCGGCATGACCTTGCTGTTCCCCTCGGTGCACTTGTAGACCTTGCACAGCTGGTTCGCATAGGGCGCGCCAAAGCCCGTGTCACCGTTCTCGCACTGCGGCGTGAGGTTGTTGATGTTGGAATCGAACACGCCGAACAGGTTGGGCTCTGCGCCCTCGGTCTCGGGGAACCACCAGCCGTGCTCGGCGCGCACGACACGCTCGTCGAGCGACGGGTTGAAGCGCAGCTTCTGGCGGCAGCGGCCGCGTTGGTTCTCGAGCCAGCACCAGTCGCCTTCCTCCAGGCCCAGGTTCTTGGCGGCGGCGGGATTCATCTCGAACATGGGGTTCGGATGCATCTCGCGCGACGTCGTGCCGGCCTGGCGATGCTCGGAGTGGAAGAACTCGTAGGAGCGGGCGCCGGTGGTGAGCACGAACGGGTATTTCTCGTAGAGCTCGGGGGACTCGTAGGGCGAGCAGCTCGGCTCCTTGAACTCGGGCAGCGCGTCGTAGCCCCACAGCATCATGTTCGTGTTGTAGAGCTCGATGCGGCCGGTCGGGGTGTTGAAGCCGGGACCGCCATCGAAGCGCAGCAGGCCCTTCTCGTACTTGCGGTATTCGAAGTCCGGATAGGACCAGACCTGCTTCTTGCCCTCTTCGAGCGTCTTGTACGGGAGCTTGTCGTCGGTCTCGTACTGCAGGATGTGGTCGATCCACTCGATGCCGTCTTCCCAGGGGAAGTTCTCGGGATGCAGGCGCTTGCCGACCATGAGCGCGAGCTCGTCGTCGCCCACGCACTCCTCGTGCTGCGTGACCTTGACCATGGTGCGATGAGGCACCCACCAGCAACGCTGCGAGTTGCGCTCGGGGCTCATGGCCGCAGGCAGGACGAGGTCGGCGAAGGCGACGGCGGTCGGGGTCATGAATAGGTCGTTCACCACGACGAAGTCGACGCTGCGCAGGGCGCGGTACAGACGCGGGGCGTCGGCGCCCATGTTCGCGATGGGGTTGGTGGAGGTCATCCAAACCATGCGGATGGGATACGGGTCGGCGGTCTCGATCGTCTTCAGGACGGAGTCCGCATGGGCCGAGGAGCTATAACCGGCGCGGCTCATGAGCGGGAACTCGGAGCCGAGGCGCTTGGCCTGGACCTCCGGGGTGAGATCGCGGTAGCTGTAGCCGTAGGACAGGTTTTGCTGGTAGGCGTTGCGGATGATGATGTTGCCGCCGGGAACGTCGACGTTGCCCGTGATGGACCACAGGGCGTTGATGGCGTTGGCCGTCGCGGTGGCGTTGGTGGTCTGGTCGACCTTGAGGCCCCACTGGATGGCGGCGGGCTTGGCCTGCGCGTACAGGCGGGCGGCCGCGACGATCTTCTCGGGCTCGACCCAGCAGACCTCGGCGGCCTTTTCGGGCGTCCACTCCTGGCAACGCTCGACGAGCTCGTCGAAGCCGTAGCACCACTTCTCGACGAAGTCATGGTCGTAGAGGTCTTCCTCCGCGATGACGTGAATCATCGCCATGGCCAGGGCGGCATCGGTACCGGGACGCACGCGCAGCCAGACCTCGGAGCGCGCCGCGAGCCAGGTGAGGGCGGGGTCGACGGTGATCATCTTGGCACCACGCTGCATGCAGTCGACGATCCAGTGACCGAAGAAGTTGTCCGAGTTCGAGACGACGGCGTTGCAGCCCCAGTTCACGATGACCTCGGGGCAACGCCACTCGGTGTTCTCCTCGTCGTAGCGCTTCTCGAACTGCTGCGACATGTCGGCGATGAAGAAGTCGCCGTTCATGGACGCCATGGAGGCGGAACGCGGGCAGAAGCAGGAATCGCCGGCGAGGTAGCCCATGGAGAAGTTGGGCGAGCCAAACGCCGAATAGGTCATGTACGGGATATGGTCGTTGTTATTACGACCGGTGCCGACGTGGGCGACGATGGCCTCGGGGCCGTAGTCCTTCCAGATGGCACGGACCTTCTCCTCGATGATATCGAGGGCCTCGTCCCAGCTGATCTCCTCCCACTTGTTCTCGCCACGCTCACCCACGCGCTTCATCGGATGGCCGAGGCGCGTGGGATTGTTGACGTACTCGGGCATCTCGAGGCAACGCATGCACAGCGTGCCCTGGTTGAAGGGATTGTCGGGATCGCCCTCGACCTTCACGAGCTTCCCGTCCTTGTCGGTGTAATACAGGACGCCGCAGCCGTCGTGGCAACCAGGGCCCGACCACGTCGTGGTACGCGTGACGGTGTAATCGCCGTCTTGCCACTGCCATTCGCCCTTGTGGCTCTCGTAGTAGTTTTCCGACATCGTCACTCCTCTCTCGCTTCACGCGAACTGACATCAATCGACATCGTGGACATGCCGGTTCCTAGCGTGCCGCATGACGGCGCGCTGGTGCCTGGTTGGCCATGCCTGCGCATTTTCCCCGGCACACAGGTGCGGAGGGTGGTGGTTTGTCGGCGCGCGGACATGCGAACCCGGGCAGATCCAACTGTCAAACAGGTGGAGTATATGAAGGGGGGTTTGCATATTAAAAATGATGATTTACGTGGGGTTCATTCACGCGCTGCATCGTCATCATGCCGCGATGGAATTTGCCGCGAGAGTCGGGGGACAGACCCTCACGTTGCCCCCCCCCGGTGACAATGCGGGGACAGACCCTTGGCGATCGGGGGACAGACCCTTGGCAATCGGGGGACAGACCCTCGAGCCAATCGAGCCCCGGATGGCAGTCGGGGGACAGACCCTTGCGTTGAACCCTCGCACTGCAAACGAAGACCCCCGAGCCCAAAGGCCCGGGGGTCTGTCCCCATGTTTTCACGGGATTGGAACGGCGTAGGTGCGCGCGCTCCTTCCACGATGTCGAATAGGCTCTAGACCTCGGTGTTCGCCTTTGACTCGGCCTCGAGCTCGTAGTTCTCGCCATACTTGTCCATCTTGGTGAAGGCAGCGATGACGAGATAGATGACGCCGAGCACGACGATCGCGATCGAGCAGGGCAGGACGCAATCGACGGGATTCTGGCTACCCACAAGCCCGAGGACGAAGACGCCAACCGGCGTGCCGATGAAGCAGCCGAGCTGATGGAACGCAGTGTTCCAGCCCATGGCGCGCGTCGCGGCGCCAATCGGGGTGAGGTTGGTGATCATATCCGCCGTGGCGGGAATGACGATGGCGAATCCCCAGTGACCGACGAGGAAGCCGATGAGGTAGGGGATCATCTGGAAGTCCGCCGAGAACACGGCGGCGACGCAGTAGAGAATGCCGAGCACGAGAACCGAAACCGGAAGCGTCCACTTGCCGATGGCCTTGTAGACGGGACCGAGCGTGAAGCCGGACACCGCGCCGACGATCGTCATGACGGACAGCGTGATGCCCGCGACGGCGGAGTCGGGAACGATGAAGGAGCAGTACAGGATCGTCGGCATCGCGAAGCCAGTCGTGAGCGTCAGCATGATCATGTAAACGAAGGCCAGCGGCGGAATATGGGCCTTGCCCGCCGTCGTGCCATGAGCAGCGGCGCGCTCGGCAGCCTGCTGGGCGTCGGTCTCGGGCTCCTTCAGGAAGACGAGCACGAAGATGAACGGAATGATGCCGATGGCGTAGACCCAGAAGCACATCTGCCATCCGACGAGTGCCAGGTAACCGCCGAAGAACTCCATGAGAGCCGAGCCGATGTTCACGAACGCCCAGCCGATACCAAGCCACTTGGCGCGCTGGTGCTCGTCATCGACGCTCTTGAAGACGAGGGCCTGGGCCAACGGGTAGCACCAGCCAACCGCCACGCCGAAGATGAAGCGCGACACGAGCAAGCCCGTGAAGCCCATCGATTCGCCCACGAAGACGGGCAGGAGGCCCGAAATCAGATACAGGACGATCGCGACGAGCACCGACGTACGGTACTTGATGTACCTGCCCGACACGATGCCCGTCAGCGCACCTGCGGGAATCATGCCAAGAGCAACGATCGAAACGACGTACGCGATGTTCGCGCCGGCCTCCGGAAACGCGGCACCCATCGTTGCGATACCCGCGTTGATACCACCTTGCGACGCGCCGAGTGCATAGATTGCCATGATGGGAATCATCAGCTTGCCAATATGCTGATTGACCTTATTAGCAGTTGCAGCCGTCATAAGTCACCTCTCCCTAAATAATGAATAGGACCTTTGGTCGCTATTCCTTTCTCCTCAATCCAAACCACCGAGCTATGTATATCAACGTGACGCTGCATACTAAAAATGCGATGTTTCGATAGGCCGAGGCGCGGTATGCCAAAACTGCAAGAAATGATTCATGGTGTAGATTATTTCGAATCGCGTATATGCCCTTTTGCTATTTCGTTTATAGGTTCATTCTGTCCTATCATCTTTCGTATGCCTCGAGATTCTGTCTGGGCAATTCGGGGCATGAATTCGCGCCCAATCGCAATTGAATAGCGCAAGCAAATGACACGTCGGATCACTGCTACTAAGGGGGAAGCATGGATACTGGCATTCTTCAGGAGTTTGCTGAGCTGGCGAAGCGGCTGAATTTCACGGAGACGGCCCGCCTGCTCAACATGTCACAACCCACTTTGAGCAAGCACATCAGCTCGTTCGAACGCGAGCTTCGCATCGAGCTCTTCGACAGGTCGGGAAGCATGTTGCGCCTCACGAGGGCCGGCACCGAACTGCTCCCACACGCATACAAGATCATAGAGAGCCAGAAGGACTTCTACGCCGTGGTCAAGGCCCTGCGCAGCGCCCCGCCGCCGCAGCTGAGGGTCGGCGGGTTCGTCGACGAGGAACTCGTCTCGCAGACGCTCAGCAACATGCTCGTGGCGATGAGCGAGAACCACGGGCGCAACTTCCTCGAGGTGCGCCCGGCAAAGCACCGGCTGCCCTCCGAACTGCTCCTGGAGGGCGACGTCGACATCGTGTTCGACTACGCCTACGAATACGATGACCTTGACGAGGTGCTCGATTCCGTCACCATCGGGTCGCTTCGATGGGTCGCCGTCGTGAGCAAGGAGCACAGGCTCGCGGGGCAGGAGACGATATCCGTCGACGACCTACGAGACGAAACGCTCATCAAGATAGAGGGCTCGCACATATCCGAGGCATGGCGCTTCATCGAGGAATGCTGCAACGCGCACGGGTTCACCCCGAAGATCAGGCGCCACTACTCCATGCGCCTCACCGACCTCATCACCACGGCCGCAAGTCTCACCGACGAGGTACTCATCCTCGGCGAGAACTTCATCAAGCGCGTCGGCATCGGCATCCTGCCGTTCTGCCAGCAGGTCCCCCTATCCGATGATGACGCGACGTTCCCGGTTGCGGCCTTCTTCCTGAAGAACTGCCATAACCCGCTCGTTCCCGAGGCAATCGAGATCATCGAGGAAAACCGTTCCGAGTAGACGAGGCGGAGGAGCCCATGCCCTGTTACCAATGCAGCCGATGCAACAAGTGCGGAATGCTCTCGACGCGTATGGAGCTCACCTGCTCGGTATGCGGCGAGCCCATACGACCCGGCGTGAGCAACTGTCCCGATTGCGGCGCGTCGTACGCCAACAACATGCATCGCGGCAAGATGGGACGACTCGACGAGGCGACGGGAATCGTGGAGGAGTTCGATCCCCTCGCGTAGGATCACGATAGGCGAAAAGACCACGTAAACGTGAGAAGGGCACGCCAGATGGCGTGCCCTTCCTCGAAGTGCGTTGAGCCGGAGCCTACTTCTCGGCGGCCTTGCGCTTCTCCCACTCCTCGAGGGCGATGTTGACGATTTCCTTGTTGGCGCAGACGGTCCACGTGGGCTCGCCCACGACGTCCTGCTGAACGGCCATGCCGTC
>CATLBX010000100.1 GCA_949879855.1 uncultured Coriobacteriia bacterium | reverse complement strand
TGCCGACGTCGAGGCCGAGGCAATCGCCATCTGCCGCGACGTCTTCAACGCGCACAAGCGCATCATCTTCAACGGCAACGGCTATTCCGAGGAGTGGCCCATCGAGGCCGAGCGTCGCGGGCTCGCCAACAACCGCACGACGCCGGATGCACTGGCCGCCTACATCAAGCCCGAGAGCATCGAGCTCATGGATTCGTTTGGCATCCTGTCCGAAGCCGAGATGCGCGCCCGCTACGGTGTCGACATGGAGCATTACGCCAAGGTGAAGAACATCGAGGCCATGTGCATGCTCGACATCGCGAACCGCATCATCACGCCGGCCGTCATCAAGTACAGCAAGGTCGTCGCCGAGGAGATCGTCGCCAAGAAGTCCGTCAACCCCGCGTTCTCCTACGAGACCGAGGAAAAGCTGCTCGAGCGCCTCTCGGACTGCCTGCATGAGATGGGCCTCAAGACCCACGCACTGCACATGCTTCACGAGGAGGCCTACGACAAGGAGACCTGGCCCGAGCGCGCCGCTGCCTACGTCGAGCTCGTCGTGCCCGCCATGGAAAGCCTCCGCGCCGTCGCCGATCGCCTCGAGGAGCTCACCGACCGCGCCTATTGGCCGCTGCCCACGTACAACGACATGCTGTTCTACGTCTAGGCGCGTCCGCTCCGCTCGTTTGCGATACAATTTCCAGATACCCTTTCATGGAATTGCATCGCGAGAGCGGGAGGCGGCATGGCTCGACTGTTTGGTACGGATGGCGTACGTGGCATCGCAGGTGAACAACTCGATCGTGACCTGGCGGTAGCCCTGGGACGTGCGGCGGTCCGCAAGATCGGCAAGCGCATCTTTATCGGGCGCGATAGCCGCGAGTCGGGTCCCATGCTCGAGCAGGCGCTCGTCGACGGCATCTGCGCCGAGGGAGGCCAGCCTGCCGTCGTCGGCATCGTGCCGACGCCCGCCATCGCGCTCATAACGCGCGAGAGGGGTGCCGATTGCGGCCTCGTCATCTCGGCACGCCACAATCCGCCCGAATACAACGGCATCAAGTTCTTCGACGGCGAGGGCTACAAGCTGCCCGACGAGGTCGAGGACGAGATGCAGGTCCTCGTCGAGGAACTGCGGGGTGAACAGGTCGAGGCTGGCCAGGCCCGTCCCGTGCCCAATGCGGCGCTCTATTACGCCAACCATGCGGCCGCGGTCCTGCAGGATCGCGGCGTCGACCTCTCCGGCATGAAGATTGCCGTCGATTGCGCCCATGGCGCGTCGTGCGAGACGACGCCGGCCACCCTGCGGGCCCTGGGTGCCGAGGTCTACGTCATCAACGCCGATCCGGACGGCAGCGAAATCAACGTGGGATGCGGCTCGACGCATCTCGAGCCGGTGAAGTTTCTCATGGAGAGCCGTGGAGCCGATATCGCGATTGCCCATGATGGCGATGCCGACCGCATGCTCGCGCTCGCATCCGACGGCACGGTCATCGACGGCGACTTCCTCCTCGCCATCTGCGCCAAGGACCTCAAGGAGCGGGGTTTGCTCGACAACAATCTCGTCGTGTCGACGGTCATGGCAAACCTGGGCTTCCAGCTTGCCATGAAGCGCGAGGGTATCGATGTCATCACCACCAAGGTGGGTGACCGCTACGTGCTCGAGGCCATGCGCGAACATGGCGCCGTGCTCGGCGGCGAGCAGTCCGGCCACATCATCTTCGGCAAGCGCAACACGACGGGCGACGGCCTCGTGTCGGCGCTCGAGCTGCTCGGGGTCATCGCCGCAAGCGGCAAGACGGCAAACGAACTCATGGGCGTCATGGAGAAGTTTCCGCAGGCGCTCGTGAACGTGCGCGTCACCGACCGCACGCTCTACGAGGACAACGAGGCGATTGCCGCCGCCGAGGCCGCCGCAATCGAGGAGCTGGGCGACGAGGGACGCCTGCTCGTGCGCCCGTCGGGCACCGAGCCGCTCATACGCGTGATGGTCGAGGCGCACACGCAGGAGCAGGCCGACGAGATAGCCAATCGCGTGGCCGATGCCGTGATCGAGCAGATTGGCGCATAGCTCGAGGGGAGCTTTGCGTATAATCGCATTTGTTTGTCTGAACGAATATTTGGGGAATTGAGCAATGACACATGAAGTGAAGGAAAGCACGAACCGTGCGACATGGTCCGGCAAGTGGGCGTTCATTCTGGCTGCGGCGGCATCGGCCGTCGGCCTGGGAAACCTCTGGCGTTTCCCGTATCTCGCCGCGAAGTACGGCGGCGGTACGTTCCTGTTCACCTACCTGATACTGGTCCTGACCTTCGGCGTCTCGCTGCTGCTGCTCGAGACCGCGCTCGGCCGCAACACGCGGCTCTCGGTCATCGGCGCCTTCAGGCACTTCGGCGCCAAGTTCACCTTCATCGGCGTCCTGGCGGCCGCCGTCCCGTTCATCATCACGCCCTATTACTGCATCATCGGCGGCTGGGTCACCAAGTACATGGTGAGCTACGTTGCCGAAGGGCCGGCGGCCCTTGCCGACGGCGGAGACTTCTTCGGGGGCTTCATCAGCAGTAACACCGAGAGCTTCCTGTTCATGCTCGTCTTCATGGCCATCGTCTTCATCGTCGTTGCCCTGGGCGTCCAGAAGGGCATCGAGAAGGCGAATCTCGTCATGATGCCCGCCCTCATCATCATGGCCGTGGCCATCGCGATCTTCGTGCTCACGATGCCCGGCGCGCTCGAGGGCGCCGCGTATTACCTGGTTCCCGATTTCAGCAAGTTCTCGCCCGAGCTCGTCATCAACGCGCTGGGGCAGATGTTCTACTCGCTGTCGCTGGCCATGGGCATCATGGTCACCTATGGCAGCTACATGCGCAAGCAGGACAGCCTCACGTCCTCGGTCACGCGCATCGCGGGCTTTGACTTCGGCGTCTCGTTCTTCGCCGGCCTCATGATCGTGCCGGCGGCGTTCGTCGCCATGGGCTCGGCCGAGGCCGTTGCCGCGAAGTCCGGCCCCTCGCTCATGTTCATCACCTTGCCCGAGGTGTTCAACACCATGGACGTCACCTGGGCGACCGTCATCGGCTTCGTGTTCTTCCTGCTCGTGTTCTTTGCCGCACTGACGAGCGCCATCAGCCTGACCGAGGCCCTTGTGTCGATCGTGTCGGATGGCACGCATCTTTCGCGCACCAAGTCGCTCATCATCACCATGGTCTTCATCGTGGCCGTCGGTTTCGTCGTCAACGCGGGCTATAACTCGCTGTCGTTCGTCCAGCCCCTTGGCGAGGGCTCGACCTTGCTCGACTTCTTCGACTTCATATCGAATTCGGTGCTCATGCCCATCGTCGCGATTCTGACCTGCGTCTTTGTCGGCTGGATTATCAAGCCCAAGGTGCTGATCGACGAAATCGAGGTCTCGAGCGAATTCAAGGCCGAGAAGGCCTGGGTCGTGATGATCAAGTACATCGCCCCGATTCTCGTCGCCGTGATTCTCATCACGAACATACTTCCCCTCATAACGGGGTGACGATAACCGGTGCGATCGACGGCGGGGCATGCCCTGCCGTCGCAACAGAAGGAGGCGCGTCATGGCAAAAGGCAAGAAGAAGGACAAGGACAAGAAGAAGGGCAAGGTAAAGGACAAGTCCGCGAAGCTCGAGCTCAAGATCGACGTCAAGCCGTCGAAGTCCAAGTCCGACAAGAAGTCCGACAAGAAGCATGACGCGGTGCCGGAGACGCAGCGTGCGACCGTGAGCGAGGCCGCGCCCGCGGCCAAGCCCGCGACGCCGACACGGCCTGCGGCCAAGACCTCCTCGGGCTACGTGCCCAAGCACTCGATGGGGTCGCATGGCAAGGCGACGTCCAAGCCCAAGACCATCTTCGACATGGAGCCGATGAACTTCAAGATGCCAACGGAGGAATCGCTCTTCAGCTTGGCCAACCTCTTCAAGATCTTCGCCGACCCCACCCGCCTCAAGATCCTGTACTCCCTCGTGGAGGGTCCCAAGTGCGTTGCCGACATCGCACGCGCGGCGGGCGTCACGCAGGGGGCCACGTCGCACCAGCTGCGCAGCATGAAGCAGGAGCGCCTGGTGGACTTCGTGCGTGATGGCAAGCAGGTCATCTACTCGCTGGCCGACGACCGCGTGCAGACGTTGCTTGCGCAGGGGTACTCGTACATCAGCGACTAGGGCGCGAAACGCAGCGCAAGGGTAGCAAGGGAGACGGTCCCAACGTGTCGTTTTGCCGATACGTTAGGACCGTCCCTTTTGTGTCGTGGCCTAGCAGTAATCGAATTCCGATTGGTCCACTGGCGCATCGGGCCCATGCTCGATGGCGTCCTGCGCCGCCTGTTTGATGGCGTCGGTGTGTCCCGCGAGCGCCGCGAAGGGCGAGAACTGGGCCGCGCGCTGCTCCATGGCCATGGGCGGGTGCGTGGCCGACACGGGATGCGGCAGGCCAATGATATCGGCGTACTTGTCCTGGGCGTCGCTCATGCCTGATGACCTCCGATTTGCTCGTTGCGTTGCGTCTGCGTGGCGCCTTCCTGCAGGTTCATGCCCTTGAGCACGGCGTTCTTGCCAAAGCGCCTGCGAGCGGCGAGAATCGCCTCCTGGCGGTTGCGTTCCTCGGCGAGAAGCCGCTCCTCCCGTGCCGTCGCGTGGTCGAGCTTCTCGTAATCGACGAGCAGGCTGAGCTGCTCTTCTTGCCGTGATGGCGATGTGCCTTCGTCTTCGCGGACGACGTCGCAGGCCGTGATGTTGAGGCGCCGCGCGAGCAGGCGCGCATCGACGGTCGAGTCGAAGAGCGACAGCGCCGCATCGACGATGAGCCGCGACGATGACGTGCGACGTGGCAGGTTGACGGAGCCATGGGCGTGCTTGGGGATGTCGCGGCCGTAGAAGTCCGTGGTGACCGGACCACCGTACCGTGCGGCGCGTGCGGGATCGCTGAGGTTTTCCCTGTCGTAGCCGACGGTGATGACGACCTGGCCGGCAACGAGGCCCTTTTCGACAAGGTCGAGGCTGAGCTGTTCGGCCATTTCGCGCATGACAAGACGCGCCTTCTGGGCGGGATAGGGGCGCTGCAGCACCTGTCCCGAACCGAGACTCGTGGATTCGGGACGATAGGCCTTCACGTCTGCCAGGGTACAGGGCTCCCACCCCCAGGCGTGGTCTATGAGAAGCTCGGCATTCACGCCGAAGAGCTCGTAGAGCAGGTCCTCGTTTCTGCGTGCGTCCGGCCCGGCGATCGATGCCCGTGCGATTTCTCCCATCGTGCCCAGCCCCGCCTGGTCGAGCTTGCGGGCCGTGGCGCGCCCCACCCGCCAGAAGTCCGTGAGGGGGCGATGGTCCCAGAGCAGGCGGCGGTAGCCCATCTCGTCGAGCTCGGCGATGCGCGCGCCATCTGCGCCGGCGGGTAGGTGCTTGGCGACGATGTCCATCGCGACCTTGGCGAGGTAGAGATTGGTGCCGATGCCGACGGTTGCCGTGATGCCCGTCTGTGCGAGCACGTCGCGCACGAGCATGGCGGCGAACTCGTGGGCCGTCATGGCTGCCGTGCGCAGGTAGCCCGTCACGTCGATGAAGACCTCGTCGATGGAGTAGACATGTATGTCTTCGGGCGCCACGTGACGCAGGTAGATTTCGTAGACTTCGGTGCTGCGTTGCAGGTAGAGGGCCATGCGCGGCTGGGCGACGACGTAGTCGAGGGCAAGCTCGGGATGGAGGTCAAGCTCCTCGGCGTTGCTCGAGGAGCCCGTGAGCCTATGGCCCGGTGCCTGGGCCTTGCGCCGGGCATTGATGGCCTTGACCGCCTGGACGACCTCGAACAGGCGCGGCCTTCCCGCAATGCCATGGGCCTTGAGGGAAGGCGAGACGGCGAGGCATATGGTCTTCTCGGTGCGGCGCTCGTCCGCCACGACGAGGTTGGTGGTGAGCGCGTCGAGGCCGCGCTCGGCGCATTCGACCGACGCGTAGAACGACTTGAGGTCAATGGCGACGTAGGACCGCTGCTTGTCGTTTCTCTCTTCCATGGCATGGGAGTATAGGGGAGAGATGAGATACGAACAAGCGTTCGTGTTCTGAACGGTGACGTCGGGCAGGTCGCCTCGCCTCGATGGTCGCTTCCCGACGGCCCGCTCGACGTTAGGTTACTTGATGGAATGTGACAGGAGTCTGATCCCTATCACATTTCTGGAAATTGAACCTCATGCCTGTTTCGTTGTGGTATTCTGCCAAAAACTGAACTTTTTGGATTAAAAATTGAACTTTGGAGCAAAAATGAACTCACCTGCATTCGCCGAACGGCTCAAGGAAGCCATGAAGAAAAGCGGACTCAAACAGGTCGACCTGCTAAGACAGGCCG
>CATLBX010000099.1 GCA_949879855.1 uncultured Coriobacteriia bacterium | reverse complement strand
TACATCACGCTCGTGCCCAATCCCGGGCACATGGAGCTCGAGCAGTCCGTGCGGTATCGCGAGGGCCTCGAGGAGCTCGAGATTTTCAAGTCATTCAAGGGCTGGGTGCTCAAGGCCGATGCACAGCAGCTCCTCGAAAGGTTCAATCGGCCCATCCTGCCCGATGACGTGGCATGAAGACGGCAAGGAGATACGGGAAGTGATTCGCGTGCGCGAGCAAAGGGACATGACGACACACGGCGAGGAAGAAGAGGCAACCGACCGCTTCGACGTCCTCTTCGAAAACGCGTCCGGATATCTCTCTGACGAGGACTGCAAGGCCATCAGGGAAGCCTACCTCTTTGCCAAGGGGGCCCATGAGGGGCAGTTCCGCAAGTCCGGCGAGCCGTTCATCATGCATCCGGTCGAGGTCGCCATCATACTCTCTGACCTGCGCATGGATAGCGACACCCTGCGCGCCGCCGTATTGCACGACACGGTCGAGGATACCGAGTACACGCTCGACGATGTGCGCCAGAAGTTCGGCGACACGGTTGCCGAGCTCGTCGATGGCGTCACCAAGATCAACAGCCTCGAAATCGAATCCCTCAGCCACGCGCAGGTCAATAACCTGCGCAAGATGCTCATGGCGATGAGCAACGACATTCGCGTCATCGTCATCAAGCTCGCCGACCGCCTCCATAACATGCGCACGCTCATGGCGCTGCGCGAGGACCGCCGCATCTTCAAAGCGCGCGAGACCATGGAGATATACGCGCCGCTCGCCAATCGCCTCGGCATGGGGTCGATCAAATGGGAGCTGGAGGACCTTTCCTTCTTCTACCTCGAGCCGGCAAAGTACCAGCAGGTGCAGAAGATGGTCAACGAGACGCGCGAGGCACGAGAAAAGTATCTTGCGCAGGCCATGGACGCGCTGCGCGAGGAACTCGATCGCATCGGCCTGGCCAATGCCAAGATCTACGGACGTCCCAAGCACCTGTACTCCATCTACCAGAAGATGAAGAAGAAGGACAAGGGCTTCTCGGAAATCTACGACCTCATCGGTCTGCGCATCATCGTCGACTCCATTCCCGAGTGCTATTCGAGCCTGGGCGCCGTCCATAACCTGTGGCACCCCATCACCGGGCGCTTCAAGGACTACATCGCCATGCCCAAGTTCAACATGTACCAATCGTTGCACACGACGGTCATCGGCCCCGCGGCCCGTCCCCTCGAAATCCAGATTCGTACCGAGGAGATGCACCGCATGAACGAATACGGCGTCGCGGCCCATTGGCGCTACAAGGAAGGCGCCGCGAAGGACCGGGCCGCGCGCAGCTTCGACGAGAAGCTGACCTGGTTGCGCGAGATGCTCGACTGGCAGCAGGAGACGAGCGACCCCCAGGAGTTCATGGAGTCCCTCAAGGCCGGCCTCTTCGAGAGCGAGGTCTTCTGCTTCACCCCCAAGGGCGAGGTCATCAGCTTGTGCGCACGCTCCACGCCGCTCGACTTCGCCTATGCCATCCATACCGAGGTCGGCAATCATTGCGTTGGCGCCAAGGTCAACGGCTCGATCGTCCCGCTCACCTACACGCTGCAGATGGGTGATCGCGTCGAGATCCTCACGCAGAAGAACGCCTCGCCCTCGCGCGACTGGCTCTCCATCGTCAACACGCCACGGGCACGCTCCAAGATTCGCGCGCACTTCGCGAAGATCACGCGCAACGACGACCTCGAGCGCGGACGCGACTACATCGTACGCGAGGCTCGCAAGAACGGCGTCACGCTATCGAGTGGCAAGATGGCCCCGGCCTTTGCCGAGGTCGCCTCCTCCCTCAACTACAAGAATGTTGACGAGATGTACGTGGCAGTCGGCGCCGGCAATCTCTCGCCCAAGCAGGTCATGCACCGTGCGGTGCGCATTCTCAACAAGACGAGCGTCGAAGAGGCCGTGCCGGTCGAGGCGACGGTCGAGCATGTCTCGTTTCCCGACGTCACGCCCCGTGGCGAGGGCAAGCGGAGGCGCAAGAAATCCGCCCATAACAAGACGGGCGTCGTCGTCAAGGGACTCGATGACGTCTTCGTCCGCCTGTCCCATTGCTGCAATCCACTGCCCGGCGATGACATCATCGGCTTCATCACGCGGGGTCGCGGCGTATCGGTGCACAGGGCCGATTGTCCCAACGCCGAGGACCTGCGCCGCAATCCCGAGCGCATCATCGAGGTCGCCTGGGAGGGAGAGATCGAGGCCGTCTACCAGGTCGAGATTTACATCGAAGCCATCGACAGGCTGCGCTTGCTGCAGGACATCGTCATGTTCCTCGCCGATTCCGGCGTCAACATCGTGTCGTGCACGACGACGACCCACAAAGACGATATCGTCGAGATGCGCTTCGTGTTCGAGGTCTCGGACCTCGCCATCGTCAATCGCATCTTGTCCGACACCAAGAAGATTGACGGCGTCTTCGGCGCGTCACGTGTGCTGCCGAGCAAGCAGCAAAAGGATGCAGGTACCAAGAAAAAGTAGGGGAGTGCCATGAACGTCGAGACATGCAAGGTTGGACCCATTCTCACCAACTGCTATATCGTCGAAGACGAGGGTGAAGTGCTCGTTATCGATCCCGGTGATAATCTCACGCTCATCGTCGCCGACATCCACGCACGCCCCGTCAAGGAAATCGTCGTCACCCATGGACACTGGGATCATATCGGGGCGCTTTCGGGTCTTGCGAGCGTCACCGGAGCTCCCGTCGCCATGGCGGCGGCAGATGCCGCGCTTGTCGATGGCGTGGCAAACCAGGAAGGCCATGACCTCGACCATGGCTACGGGGCGCCGCACGTCACTAGGATTTTGCACGACGGCGATGAAGTGACGGTCGGCTCCAAGACGTTCACGGTCATCGAGACACCGGGCCACTCGGAGGGTTCCATCTGCCTGTATTGCCCCGAAGAGGCAGTGCTGTTCTCGGGAGACACGCTCTTTTCGGGAGGACGTTTCGGGCGTACCGACTTCGAGCACGGCAGCATGGACAAGATGATCGAGACGCTTTCGACCAAGTTCGTCGATATCCCCGACGACGTCATCGTGTATCCCGGACACGAAGGGGCGTCCACCATGGGTCGAGAACGCGCGCTCAATCCCTATCTACGGTAGGGAAGGGCCCCTTTCGCACATTCGCCAACTTTCTTCTTGCGCGATGCCGCGATTCGTCTATAATTCCGTCTTGCGCGTATTCCTCGGTAGCTCAACGGCAGAGCCCTCGGCTGTTAACCGAGTTGTTGTAGGTTCGAATCCTACCCGGGGAGCCAGCATTTTCCAGGGCCGCAACTCGAGCGGCCCTGCTCATATGGGCGTATAGCGCAGCGGGAGCGCACTTCCTTCACACGGAAGGGGCCACAGGTTCGAACCCTGTTACGCCCACCATGAAACGCAAAGGCCAGGGCCGTGTTGTTCCTGGCCTTTTTACTAGGGCAGACCACCATGATTCTGAACGTCGATAAGGTCACCAAGTCATTCGGCACGCGCGTGCTGTTCTCGAACGTCTCGTTTCGCATCAACGAGCGCGACCGCTACGCCCTCGTGGGTCCCAACGGAGCGGGCAAGACCACGCTCATGAACATTATCGCCGGGCTCGAGTCCGCCGATTCGGGCCAGGTCGTCTTCGCCCGCGATGCCCGCCCGGGATACCTCGAGCAGGAATCCATCGAGATGGAGGGGCTCGGCGTCCTCGAAGAGGTCATGACGAGCGTGGCCGACGTCGCCGAGCTCGGCAAACGTCTCGAAGCCCTCGAGCGCGAGATGGAGGTTGCCGACGAGACGCGGGCAGAGGAGCTGCTTGCCGAGTACGGTCGCCTGCGTACCCGTTTCGAGGCCAGGGATGGCTATAACATCGAGTCGCAGGCGCGACGCGTGCTCTTCGGCCTCGGCTTCCACGAGGAGGACATGGAGCGCTCGACCGACGAGTTCTCCGGTGGCTGGCAGATGCGCATCGCGCTCTCCAAGCTGCTGCTGCGCGCCCCCGAAATCCTCCTGCTCGACGAGCCCACCAACCACCTCGACCTCGAGAGCGTGCGCTGGCTCGAGAACTTCCTCAAGAGCTACCGCGGTGCCGTCCTCGTCGTGAGCCATGACCGCGCCTTCATGAACGGTATGGTCGATCACGTCGCCGAGATTTCCAACGGCAAGGTCGACATCTACACGGGCAACTACGATGCCTACCTCGTCCAGCGTGACGAGGCTCGTGCCCGCCTGCTCGCGCTGAAGGAGGCCCAGGACAAGGAAATCGCGCATATGGAGGCCTTCGTCGAGAAGTTTCGCTACAAGGCGACCAAGGCCAAGCAGGTGCAAGACCGTGTCAAGAAGCTCGAGCGCATCGAACGCATCGAGATTCCCGAGGAAAAGAAAAAGGTGCGCTTCGCCTTTCCGCAACCGGCCCGTACGGGGGATAACGTCGTGCACGTCGAGGGCGTTTCGAAGTCCTTTGGCGAGAAACACGTGTACCAGAACCTCAACCTCGACATCTGGCGTGGTGACAAGATCGCGCTGGTGGGACCCAATGGATCGGGCAAGTCGACGCTGCTCAAGATGATTGCCGGCGAGCTCGGCTACGATGCGGGATCCATCGAATACGGAGCCCACGTGGAGCTCTCGTACTTTGCCCAGCATCAGCTCGAGGAGCTCAACCTGCGCAATACCGTCTTCGCCGAGCTCGACCACGCCGCGCCCGGATGGAACCAGACGCAGGTGCGCTCTCTGCTCGGCGCCTTCCTTTTCAAGGGCGATGACGTCGACAAGAAGGTGAGCGTGCTGTCCGGTGGCGAGAAGGCGCGCCTGGCGCTTGCCAAGATGCTCGTCTCTCCCGCGCCGCTGCTCTGCCTCGACGAGCCCACCAACCATCTGGACATCTCCAGTGTCGACATCCTCGAACAGGCCCTGCAGAGCTTCGATGGCACCATCGTGCTCATCAGCCACGATCGCCACCTCATCCGCTCGTTCGCCAACCGCATCGTCTACATCGATGGCGGCGTGGTGACCGACTATCCCGGCGACTACGACTACTTCCTCTACAAGTCCGGACAGGTCGACATCAACGGTGACGCCGTCGAATCGGTCGAGGAAACGAGCGGCAGGAAGCTCTCGGCGCGCGACAAGACGATGGATGCCAAGCCCGAGGCCGACGAGCATCGCAAGCCGCGTCGCACGGTGGCGGTGAGCTCCAAGGGCTCCGCCCCCAAGACCAAGGAACAGAAACGCGCCGAGGCTGAGGCGCGCAACCGCGTGTATCGCAAGCTCAAGGACGAGCGCAAGCGCGTGGCCGAGCTCGAGAAGCAGATGGAGGTCGATGACAAGCGCTACAAGGAGCTCGTCGAGCTCATGGCTGACGAGAACCTGTACGCCGACGCCGAGCGCTTCGAGGCTGCGATGACCGAATACAACGAGCTCAAGGCCCGCATGACGGCAAACGAGGCCGAATGGCTCGAGCTGTCCGCCACCATCGAGCTCGAGCTCAAGCAGATGGGGGAGGAGTCATGAGCGGGGCGATGACCACGCAGATCATCCAGGTCGTCATCATGGTCCTGGCGTTCATCCCGGCCATCGTCTTGCACGAGGTTGCCCATGGCTATGCCGCCTACAAGCTCGGAGACCCGACGGCCAAGAACGCCGGTCGCCTCTCGCTCAACCCGCTCAAGCACATCGACCCCTTCGGCACCGTCATCTTGCCGGGCTGCCTCATCGCGATGTCGGTGCTTGGCGGCGGCGGGGGAATGCTCTTCGGTTACGCCAAGCCCGTTCCCTATAATCCCCGCTATTTCAAGAACATCCGCAAGGGCGAGCTCATCGTCGGGCTCGTGGGCCCAGTCACCAACCTCGTCCTGAGCCTCGTGGGCGCAGCCATAGCCTGGGGCGGAATCAGCCTCTATCAGATGCCCGCGCTTCCCGCCGAGCTGGGTTTCTACATCTGGTACTTCGGTACCTATTTCTGCACGATCAACCTCTGCCTCGCGTTCTTCAACCTCATTCCCATTCCGCCGCTTGACGGCAGCTCGATCATCGCGGCGTTTTTGAGCGACAAGGCGCTGCGCACGTACTACAAGGTGCAGCAGTACTCGATGTTCTTCTTCCTGCTCATCATCCTCGTGTTGCCCTACTTCCTGCACATCAACATATTCGGCATCTACCTCGATGCGACGGCGGGAAACATCGCGCATTTCCTGCTGCCCATCTAGCCCATGTGCGCGCAGACCGAAAACCTACACGACGTGACACGCGCGCATCGTGACATCCTCATCCTCACGCTTGTCGCGGTCGGCTTTTTCGTCGTGTCGGTCATCGTGCGCTTCTGCCTTGCAGATTTC
>CATLBX010000098.1 GCA_949879855.1 uncultured Coriobacteriia bacterium | reverse complement strand
GCGCGAATGCGACGTCACGATTTTCGAGCGCTCGCCCAGGGGCATAGCGCTCACGAGCGAGGGTGACGAGCTCCTCGGCTATGCTCGCCAGGTCGTCGAGCAGGCAGACCGCATGGAGGCTCGCTACATCGTCCGTCGTGAGCGCGATGACCTCGTCATGCCCGGTGAGGGTATCTAGTGGGACAGATTGGTCTGACCAATCTGTCCCATTGGTGTTAGCGCCAGCGCAGCAGGCGTCGTTGCAGCATGCCGAACAGCATGCTCACGGCCGTGATGACGATGCCGATGACGATGATGCCGGCCAGGATGCGCGTGTAATCGCTGAAGTCCGAATAGTACTTCACGTAGTACCCCATGCCGGACGAGCCGCCAATCATCTCGGCTGACGTGAGCAAGATGAACGACAGGCACAGCCCGATGTTGAGGCCGTTGAAGATGAGCGGCAGCGCTGCCGGAAGCGTGACGCGCAGCAAGATCTTCGGGCGCGGGACGTTGAGCACGCGCGCGGAATCGATGAGGCGCTTGTCGACCGATGACACGCCAGCGAGGGTCCCCGTGAGCACGGGCCAGAACGTCGCGAGGAAGATCACGAGCACGGAGCTGGCCCTGAACGTCGGCAAGAGCGCGATGCCGTAGGGGATGTAGACGATGGGCGGGATGGCGGAGAGGAACGCCACGACCTTCTCGGCCGCCGCGTGGACGCGGGCCTGCGAGCCGAGTAGCAACCCCAGGCCGATGCCGCATGCGGCACCGAGCACGAAGCCTTGGGCGATGATACCGAGCGACGAGACGATGCCCGTGAGTATCTTCTCGCCATCCTCCACAATTTGGGAGAAGACAGCACCGGGGCCGGGGAATATGCGGCTAGGCAGCACGCCGAACACGTCGGTCGCAAGCCACCATGACGCGATAACGAGTACGATGATGAAGACGACGTCGAGAGCCGTCTTGTAGGCAGGCGTCTTGTTCATGCCGCAAGCACCTCCTTGCGTGCGAATTGCAGGCTCGATGCTTCCTCCTCGCCGAAGAAGATGTCGCTGACCGCACATCGAAACGCGCTGTAGGCAGGCGAGCGCAGCAGATCATGGCGGTGGCGGGGGTGTGGCAGCGGCACGGTGAATATGTCGCGCACGTGGCCGGGGATGCCGCGGGACGCATCGGCCTCGAGGAGGATGATGCGATCCGAGAGCAGTATGGCCTCGTCCAGGTCATGGGTGACGAAAACGACCGTCTTGCGCTGTTCCGGCAAGAGACCGTCTCCTTCCCAGAGCTCAAGAAGCAGGTCCTGGAGAAGCGCGCGGTTTCTCGCATCGATTGCGCCGAAGGGCTCGTCCATGAGCAGGATATCGCCATCCTCGGCTAGCGCGCGGGCGATGGCGACGCGCTGCTGTTGGCCGCCGGAGAGCTCCTTGGGGTAGCGTCCCTCGAAGCCCGCGAGCCCCACGCGTTCGAGATGGTGCCTTGCAAGCTCGAGACGCTCGCGTTTCTTCAGCTTGGGTTGTGCTTGCTCGAGCGCGAAGGCCACGTTGCCGAGCGCCGTCATCCAGGGGAACAGCGAGTACTGCTGAAAGACGACGGAGCGCTCAGGTGACGGCCCCGTGACAGGCTCGCCACCCACGAGGGCCTCTCCGCTCGAGGGGCTTCGCAGCCCCTCGAGTACCGACAACAGCGTGGACTTGCCGCAGCCAGACGAGCCGATGATACTCACGAGCTCGCCTGCGCGCATGGTGAACGACACGTCCTCAAGGGCGCAGAATCGCTCCCGGCCGTCCTCATAGGTCACGGTGAGATTCTTGACTTCGATTTCTCTGCACATGATTCCCCCGATCTCTAATCGGCCGTCTCGAAGCGCTGGCGCAGGGCCTGGTAGACGGCGTTGTCGGGGTTCTCTGCGATGAGGCCCTCGAGTGCCGCTGCGTATACGGTCGTGTTGTAGCAATCGTCGATGTTGTAATCGCTGATGTAGCCGAAGGCGACGGCATCGTTCTTGAGCTGCGTCGTGGCGATTTTGTCCGGGTCGGGGTTCGAATCGGCATATCCCTCGTACAACTCGAAGGAGATTTGGTCATCGGGAATGTCGATGTGCTTCTTGACGTCTGCCACGGTCTTCTCGTGATTGGTCTGGAAGAAGTCGTAGGCCCTGATGAGCGCACGCTCGAACTTCTCGTAGGTCTCCGGGTCGTCGTTGAGCGCAGAGGTCTTGGCGACCTGGCGGCAGCACGGCTGGTTTTTGAAGATGTCCTCATCGGCGCAGCGATACACGATCGAGTAGCCGTCGGCCACGGCGATGGCCGTATAGGGAGAGTAGCACGATGCCGCGTCGATTTCAGGGCTCGAAAGTGCCGCGTAGGCATCCTTCTGGCTGTCGAAGTAGACGAGCGTGACATCTGCGCTGCCGTCCTCGGCGTAGCTCAAGCCATAGTGGTCGAGTATCTGCAGCAGCTCGAGCTCCTGCACCGTCGTGCGCGGCACGGCAACGCGCTTGCCCTTCAGGATGGTCACATCCCACGTATCGAGACCGTCGGTGTACTTCGAGTCGATGACGTAGCCATGCCCGTTGCTCATGGCACCACCGAAGATGGTGACGTCGTGACCATTGGATTGGCTCACGATGGCAGGCACCGAGCCGATGAAGGCCGCGTCGAGCTTGTCTGCCTCGAGCCCGCTCACGAGTTCGGTGCCGCTCGAGAACTGGCTGAGCGTGACGTCGAGCCCCTCCTCATCGAAGAAGCCCTCTTCTTCGGCCACGAAGGCGAGTACGTGGGCCGTCGAGTTGAGATGCCCGAGGTTGAACGCCGTGTTACCAGATGCGTCCTTGGTGCCCTGGTTGGAGTTGCCACACGCCACGAGCCCCAGGAGGGTCATGGTGGCAATCACGCAAATCGCAGTTGTAATGAGTTTTCTTTTCATGTCCCGTACCTCTTTCCTTGTTATCCGGGGTCTGACTGTGTTGCAACGCTCAATAGGAAAGCACCCGAATGGGCGCCGGACAAGGGGAAGGGCTATATCGTCTCTTTATGGAGACGTATCGATAAAAGATATAATCCAAGGTCACGGCTATAATTGAAGGGTCAATCGCTGGTATAGGGGATACTTTTGCGAGGCCATGCAAAAAAGCTATATCTTGAGCTGTTGCGACGGCTTTGCACCACGTCATAGACTGGTCGGGCCGGCAAGGTTTACGGATCTGAGTTTAGGGAGTCAAAAAATGCGCGTACACAAGAACGTTTTCGAGCTCATCGGCAACACGCCGCTTGTCGAGCTGACGAATTACGAGAATAACCACAATCTCGACGCCCGCCTCATCGGCAAGGTCGAGTATTTCGAGCCAGCCGGCTCGATCAAGGATCGCATTGCCAAGGCCATGCTCGATGCTGCCGAGGATGCAGGCCTGCTCGATGACAATACCGTCATCATCGAGCCCACAAGCGGCAATACGGGTATCGGACTTGCCGCCATCGCCGCAGCCCGCGGCAATCGCATCATTATCACGATGCCCGACACCATGTCCATCGAGCGTCGCAATCTCATGCGCGCCTACGGTGCCGAGCTCGTGCTCACACCGGGTGTCGACGGCATGAAGGGCGCCATCGCCAAGGCCGAGGAGCTCGCCGCCGAGATACCCAACTCGCTTATCCCTTCGCAGTTCACCAATCCGGCCAATCCCGAGGTTCACTATCGCACCACGGGCCCCGAGATCTGGGAGGCCACCGATGGCGTGGTCGACATCTTCGTGGCGGGCGTGGGCACTGGCGGCACCATCAGCGGTGCCGGGCGCTATCTCAAGGACCAGAACCCGAACATCCAGGTCGTGGCCGTGGAACCGACCGATTCGCCGGTGCTTTCGGAAGGCAGGGCCGGCGCGCACAAGATTCAGGGAATCGGTGCCGGTTTCGTGCCCGAGACGCTCGATACCAGCGTATACGACGAGGTCATCGCCATCACGAACGAGGAGGCCTTCGAGGTGGGTCGCGAGCTTGCGGCCATGGACGGTCTGCTCGTCGGCATCTCGTCGGGAGCCGCGGTGGCCGCCGCAGCGAAGCTTGCCCAGCACCCGGAGAACGCCGGCAAGAACATCGTGGTGATTCTGCCGGACACGGGCGAGCGCTACCTCAGCTCCGCCATGTTCGATTTCGCCGAATAATTGCCGCATGACAAGAAGCGGATATTTGTGGCGCGCGAAATGTGCCGTAATGGGCGCTTCTTGTCACTTGCGGACAAAAAACCGTACGTTGTGGCACACCTGCGAGTCACAACTTGTCATTTCTTGCCATCATGACTGCTCCTGTGCGCCACAACTCATGATTCTCTGCCCGAGTGGCCGCGCCTGACAAGAGGGGGACAGACCCTCGTTTGACAGTTGGGGGACAGACCCTCGTTTGGATCATCGTTCGCCTTTATGGCAACTGAGGGTCTGTCCCTCGATTCCGTCCCACGATTCCGCCGAGGGTCTGTCCCCCGATTTCACGCCGATTCGCATCACCCCTTATAATGGCGCCCGGAAATCTCGAAGGGGGAGGGCTTCGTGCGTCTGCGATACCGACTGATGCAGCTGCTGCGCAGGCACTGGATGCTTACCGCTGCCGCCTTCGTTGCGTTCGCATCCATGCTCTTCGTCCCACCCGACGAGGCGTACCTCGGCTACTTCGACTGGAAGACCGTCGGCTGCCTCTTCTGCGTGCTGGCCGTCGCGAGCGCGTTGCGTAACGCCGGCGTCTTCGACTGGGCGGCCCGCGCCGCCATTGCGCGTTTTGCGAGTCCGCGCACGCTCGCGATGACGCTCGTGCTCGTCACGGCCGTGTTCTCCATGGCGTTCACCAACGACGTGGCGCTCGTCATCATGCTGCCGCTCTCGGTCGCCGCGCTCGTCGAGTTTGGCCAGCCGCGTCTCGTGCCCGCCGTCTTCGCGCTACAGGCGCTCGCGGCCAATCTCTGCGGCATGGTGACGCCGTTCGGCAATCCGCAGAATATCTACCTGTACTCCTACTATCACGTCGAGTTGGGCGAATTCCTCATGACGATGGTTCTGCCGTTCGCCCTGTCCGTGGTGGGCATCATCTTCGCAACCTGGCTCATGACGAGGAGAGGCGCTGCCGGGGGCGATGGCGCGACGACGCAGCCGCGGCAAACCATGCCGAGCAAGGCCGCCATGGCGCCCGCAGTCTCGGCCGCCGTGCTCGATCGGCGACGAATCGCGGTCTACGTGCCGCTCTTCGTCCTGGCGCTGCTCGCGGTCTTTCGCGTGGTGCCCTTCGGCATCGTCGTCGTCATCGTCATCGTGGCGCTCCTCGTCCTCGATCGCGACGCGCTGCTCAAGGTCGACTACCCGTTGCTCGTCACGTTCCTCTGCTTCTTCATCTTCGCGGGCAACATGGCGCGCATCCCGGCGCTGGAAGAGCTGCTGATGCCGGTCATGAGCCAGTGGGGTCTGCTCACCTCCGCGCTCACGAGCCAGGTCATCAGCAACGTGCCCGCGGCGGTGCTGCTCTCGCACTTCACCGATGCGTGGCAGCCGCTGCTCATCGGCGTGAACATCGGGGGCGCGGGCACCTTCGTGGGATCGCTTGCGAGCCTCATCGCCATTCGCCACTTTGCCATCGCGCGCACGATGGTCCCGCGCTTGCGCGAGCCCGACGCGCCGAACACGGCATCGTTCCTACGCCTCTTCGGTGCCGTGAACGGCGCGTTCTTCATCGCGCTGCTCGTCATCTGCCAGCTCGTGCTGGGATGAGCGCGAAAGCCTGCCCTGAGCGGATTTCTCATTGCGCGGCTGGAGCACCTATTGCATCATGCAAATAGGAGAGAAGGAGTACTAGCCATGAGCATCGGAAACGCCAACTGCCTGATTTGCGGTGCGCCTATCGTATATGCCGAAAAGGCGCATGAGGTTACTTGCGCGATATGCGGCAAAACCGAGACGGGGCACTGCACCTGCGAAGACGGCCACTACGTTTGCAACAACTGCCATCGCGCCAAGGGCGTTGACTTCATCATGGAGACCTGCCGCGCGAGCGATGCGACCAACCCCATCGAGCTCGCTCAGTCCATCATGGGCGACAAGTCGATATACCCCAATGGGCCGGAGCACCACTCGCTCGTGGGTGCCGTGCTGCTCACCTGCTACAAGAACGCCGGCGGCGACATCGACCTGGATGCTGCTCTCGACGAGATGCGGGCACGCAGCATGCAGGTGCCGGGCGGGACCTGCGGCTTCTGGGGTTGTTGCGGTGCGGCCACGAGCGCCGGTCAGTACTACTCCATCATCTCGGGCTCGACGCCCATGACCCAGGACCCCTGGGGAGCGACGGCGCGCCTCACCTCGCGGGTCATTGGCAGGCTCGCCGACGTGGGTGGCCCGCGCTGCTGCAAGCGCAGTACGTTCATCGCCCTGCAGGAAGCCGCAGCCTACACCGCCGAGACAATGGGCGTGACCATGGATCTGCCCGCTCAAGTGACCTGCACCTTCATGGCGCGCAAT
>CATLBX010000097.1 GCA_949879855.1 uncultured Coriobacteriia bacterium | reverse complement strand
ATTCAGGGAGTCAAGCTCGGCAAGAGCCAGCTGAGCCAATACGTGAGCGGCAAGACAACGCCACGCCGCGCGACTTTGAACTTCCTCGCCCAGGCGCTTGGCGTGGAACCCGAATGGCTCATCTCGGACGCAGGTGGCGAAGGCGCTTCGGCGGCCTCGACAAGCGACGCATCCGTAAAACCGGCAAGCGTCGAGGAGGGGGAGCCCGCGCCCATGCGCCAGTTCAAGAAGTCATCGAAGCTCGACAACGTTCTCTATGACGTGCGCGGCCCCGTGCTCGACGAGGCCAACCGCATGGAACAGGCGGGCACGCACGTGCTCAAGCTCAACATCGGCAATCCGGCTCCCTTCGGCTTTCGCGCCGTTGACGAAGTCGTACACGACATGGCGCTCCAGCTCACCGACTGCGAGGGCTATTCGGATTCGAAGGGCCTGTGGTCCGCTCGCAAGGCCATCATGCAGTACTACCAGCTCAAGGGACTTCCCAACGTGCAGATGGAGGACATCTACACGGGAAACGGCGTCTCCGAGCTCATCAACATCTGCATGTCGGCGTTGCTTGACGATGGCGACGAGATCCTTCTTCCCATGCCCGACTATCCGCTGTGGACGGCCTGCGCCACGCTCGCCGGCGGTCATCCCGTGCACTACGTCTGCGACGAGGAGGCGGAGTGGTATCCCGACCTCGATGACATCCGCGCCAAGATCACGGACCGCACCAAGGCCATCGTCATCATTAACCCCAACAACCCCACGGGAGCGCTCTATCCGCGCGAGGTGCTGCAGGGCATCGTCGACATCGCCCGCGAACATCAGCTCATGATCTTCTCGGACGAGATCTACGACCGCCTCGTCATGGAGGGCGAGGGCGAGCATCTCTCCATCGCCTCGCTCGCGCCGGACCTGTTCTGCATCACCTTCTCGGGTCTGTCCAAGTCGCACATGATTGCGGGATACCGCATCGGCTGGATGGCGCTTTCCGGTAACAAGCGCCTGGCACGCGATTACATCGAGGGCCTCAACATGCTCACGAACATGCGTCTGTGCTCCAACGTGCCGGCGCAGTCCGTCGTGCAGACGGCGCTGTGGGGGCACCAGAGCGTGCGCAATTACGTGGTTCCCGGTGGTCGCGTGTACGAGCAGCGCAACTTCGTCTACGAGCGCCTGTGCGAGATACCCGGCGTGAGCGTCGTGAAGCCCAAGGCCGCGTTCTATATATTCCCCAAGCTCGACAAGAAGCGCTTCAACATCACCGATGACGAGCGGTTCGCGCTCGACCTGCTCAAGGACAAGAAGGTGCTCGTCGTCCAGGGAAGTGGCTTCAACTGCGCCGATACCGATCACTTCCGCATCGTCTACCTGCCGCGCCGGCGCACGCTCGGCGAGGCCATGGACGCGATCGAAGACTTCCTGAGCTACTACCGTCAGTAGGTGGCCATGGCGAGTTTGCAGATCTACTGCGACGGCGGGTGCCGTGGTAACCAGAGTGAGTCGAACGTGGGCGGCTGGGGCGTCTACCTCGTCTGGGGCGAACATGAAAAGGAGCTCTGGGGTGGCGAGCGTGACACCACCAACAACAAGATGGAGCTGACGGCCGCCATCGAGGGCCTGCGTGCCATACGCAACAAGGCGGTGTCCACCGACGTGTATCTCGATAGCGCCTACGTGCTGGGCGGCATCACGTCCTGGATCGAGGGATGGAAGCGCAAGGGCTGGGTCAACTCGAAGAAGCAACCAGTTGCCAACAAGGAGCTCTGGCTCGCGCTCGACGAGGAGCGCGAGCGCTTCGCCGACATACGCTTCCACAAGGTCAAGGGACACGCGGACAACGAGGGAAACATCCGCGCCGACGAACTGGCCAATCGCGCGATGGACGAACTCGGGGAGGAGGCGTCCTAGAACTCCGTGCGGGCGGCGAACACGATTTCGCCGTGCGCGTCGACGCCCTTGGCAAGCAGCGCTCCCTCGTCGCGTTCGGTGTAGATTCCGAGCGGCTCGCCGGTATGCACTTCGTGCCTGAAGTCGATCTGGAAGCTCTTGACGTCGTGCTCCGGCCCCGGCTCGATGGCGTCAAAGGGGTAGTTGGCGTAGACGCTGTTGTTGACGTGGCCGTTGATGTCGGCAGAGGTGTAGGGCGGAACGACGACATAGGGCGTCGCGTCGCTCGTGTCGAAATCCCGAATCTTGCGGGGCTTTCTCTCGAAGTTCTTCTCCTCGAGCAGGTTTTCGGGTGGCTCGTACACGTCCGCGAGGCTCACGAACTGGCGTGTCTGCGGGCTCATGAGCACCCATTCGGACGTACCGCGCACGAGCGGCTCGTCATCGAGCGAGCTCATGATGTAGTCACGTTGGAACGAGAAGCGCGAGGGGGAATGGGGCCAGGTGCGAATCTGCACGCTCGAATACAGTTCTGGCTGACGGATGACCTCGTAATAGGTGCGAATGACCGCCCAGAACACGCCACGCCGCTCCATGGCGTCATGGCCGATGTCCATGACGTTTGCCTGTACGGTCGCGGCCTCCTGGAAGAGCTCCAGGACGGCGGAGGGCTTGAGGCGCCCGTAGCGGTCGAAGTCGGTGATGCGCAAGGGAACGGTCACCTTAAGGTCCACTATCAGTTCGGTGTCAATCATGAGCTTTCCCGTCGTTTGCTGATTCGGGGAATTATACTCGTCGCAGACAGACTGATTTGCGCAATGAGACAAATACCCTGTGTATTTGTCTCATCCGAAGGGAGCGCCCATGAGCGGACATGAACATCATCACGACCATGACCACGACGGGCATGGGAGCATGCCCGTGTACCAGTTTCTCGGCAACATCCTGGGATATCCGCTGGACGAGACGCTGCTCTACAACGTGAGCGATCCGGCGTTCTGGGCGGGCCTGCGCGATGGCCTCGAGAACGAGCGGACCCACGAGGCCCTCGAACATGTCGAGGCGGCGGTCGCGAAGCTCGCCGCGGTTCCCGAGGACCATCGCAAGATGGCCATGGACGCCGAATATGCCCAGACGTTCCTGCTTCCCGATGCGCCCATGCCGCCGCTCGAAAGCGCGTACGGGCTCAGGGGAGGCGCGATATACGATGTCGCTCGCGAGCTGGGCGTCGAGACGAGTATCCAGCGGTTCCTGCCCGACGACCACATCGCCAACGAGCTGTTCATGCTCGTGCCCCTCGACTACCTCCAACAGCCTAGCGACGAGCAGCTCAAGACGTTGGCGGCCTTCTTCGAAGAGCATCCCCTTGCGCTTTTGCGGCGCATGCTCGACGGCGATCGTGACGTCCAGGAGGGGACGGGCTTCTACCGTGCCATCGTCGAGCTCGCCTTGGCCTGGCTGCAATGGGATCTCGATGCGTTCGAGGGTAACTAGGCAAAAAGTCTAAAAACACATACACCAGACATACCGTAGACACCACAACCGGCCCCGCTGAGGGGCCGGTCTTTCATTTTTATGGACTTTCTGGCCAAAAAAATATGTCAAAGTGAAATATATGAGATATACTATGCACGCCTAATGCACTACTAATAGATATACATATTACATAAACGTAGCCAAAGGCAAGAACAATGATGAAGTCGACGACCATACGCATGGACGACGATCTGAAGAAGGAAGCCAGCGCAAAGCTCGACGCGCTCGGACTGAACTTCAACACCTACGTCGTCATGGCAACGAAGCAACTCGTTGCCCAAAACCGTATCCCGTTTGACCTCGTCGTCCCCGACGCCCAGTCGGAGGATGAGGGCAAGCGGGAAGAGGCGTGCTAGGAAGCCGATTTCATCGGGAAATACAAGGCGGGAACGGATAGCAGTACAAGGGTGGTTTAAATGTGGATTTCAAGACTGTTCAATCGTGAAGACAACGCAATCTATATCCGCAGGCACTGGATCTTCAACAGGAGGAGCTCCGGCGTCGTAGCCTATGGCCGTCGTTACAGCTAGGCCAGCACCGCTGTAACGACAGGTTGGATGCCACTGGGGGCATCTGCTATAGAAAGCCCGCCTTTCGCTCGGTCGGAGCGGACGGTGGGCTTTCCGCTTTTTCGGGTGCGAATCCCGTCGTGGCCGCGGGTGCGTGGCGGCATGGGCTTCACCATCCCGTTCGCGGAGCCCGGACGGGTCACTCGTCTCTCGGTTGCCGAATCGTTGGCACATAGGGTGTTCTCGTTGTCGAATATGCTTGGAGATACGCAGACGCCCTTTTGCGTGACGACGCCAGAACGCGGACGAGAGGACGTGCTGTCATGGGAACCCGGAGAAGCCTGAGAGCGCGTGGTACCTGGTTCGGCCGGATCTTCCTGTCGGCTTCCCTGGCCGTCGCCATGGTCGGGACTCCGGTAGCCGCGTTTGCCGTCGAGCCGGATGCGGGCTCCGGCCGCGCCATGCAACTCATTGCGCAATCTGATGGCCAGGACCCGTTTGCCTGGGCGGTTTCGGCTCCAGCCGACGGCCTGCGCGCGGCAAGCAGCCTGCCCGCGACGTTCGACCCGCGCGACGAGTGGGTCACGCCCGTCAAGTTCCAGAATCCCTGGGGGTCATGCTGGTCGTTTGCCATTGCCGGGGCATCGGAAATGAGCATTCTGTCCGAGGCGAAGACCAAGGGCATCGATATCAAGGTGCCGGACGTTTCCGAGCATCATCTTGCCTGGTTCACCTACGCGCCGTTGCCCGAGGACGACGACTCGGGCCAGGGCGGCGAGGGCATGGTGAGCGTCAAGGACGGCAACGAGCGCCTCAACGCCGGTGGCATGGCGGTCTACGGCACCTCCCTGTTCTCCTCCGGCATGGGACCCGTTCCCGAACAGGACGTGCCCTATCGGGGCGACAAGAGCACCATCGTCACGGGAACCGATGCCGAGGGCAGGGAGTACAACTACTACTACAGCCCCGACGACGACTGGTCGGTGGACGAGAAGTGGCGTTTCGTCCAGGCCGTCGAGATGCAGGAATCCTACCAGCTTCCCTCTCCGGGCGATTACGTCGACGCGGAAGGCTGGAATTTCGAGGGACTGACGAGCGCGAACGAGGCGATCAAGCAGCAGCTTTACGCTGGTCGCGGCGTTGCCATCACGTTCATGGCGGACCAGTCGCGGCCTGGTCAGGTGTCGCAGATGGGCTACATGAATCCGGGCAACAACGCCACGGGCACCTGGGCGCACTACACCTACGACAAGGTCGCCATCAACCATGCCGTGACCATCGTGGGTTGGGACGACAACTACGCGAAGGAGAACTTCGGCAATCCCGACCCCGAGACAGGAAAGGTCGATCCCGCCAAGCAGCCGCCGGCAGACGGTGCGTGGATCGTCAAGAACAGCTGGGGTTCCACGGCCGCGTTCCCCAACGGCTATCCGGGAGGCTGGGGTACCGACGGAGAGGGGTACTTCTACCTCTCCTATTACGACAAGACCATCTCCAAGCCCGAGGCCTTCGATTTCGACGTCGAGTCGATGCTCGACGAGCGCGCGTACTATTCCATTCACCAGTACGACTACATGCCGTCAGCCAGCACGCAATCGTTTTCCGATAGCCGCGAGATACGCGAGGCAAACATCTTTGCCTCCGAAGCCGGCCAGACGGTGCGCAGACTCACCTGCGAGACGACCCGGCCGAACACGCGCGTGACCTACGAGGTCTATCACCTCGACAAGGACGCGGCCAGTCCGGTGCAGGGCACGAAGCTCGTCACCCTCGACAAGACCTACGAGTACGGCGGATTTCACACCGTGAGTCTTGATGACCAGTCGTTCTCGCTGGGCGAAGGCGAGCGTTTTTCCGTGGTGGTGACCCAGAAATGCCTGGATGACGGCAAGTATTACGTGAGCTTCGACATGGGATTTGGCAAGGAGACCCTGGACCAGATTCGCCAGCAGAATCACGACCAGTACTACGACACCATATACGATGGCATCTTCGAGCAGCTAAGGGGCCAGGTCTGGAGCTACAAGTACCAAGAGGCGCTCGCGGGCGGCAGCTCCGAGGAAGACGCCCGGGCAACGGCAAGCGCCTTTGTCGAAAGCCCTGACGAAGTGGCGAAGATCGAGGCGGCCGCCAAGAAGTCCGCCGAGCAGGAAATCGACGGGATGTCGCCCGCCTACTATTCAAAGGGCGTGGTAAACCCGGGCGAGAGCTACATCTTTGCCAGTCCCGACGACAATCCCGGTGCGAGCCCGGCATGGAGGGACTTCTCCGGGGACGCGAAGCTCGCCAGGGCCTCCGGCGCGGAGATCGACAACTTTCCCCTCAAGGCCTACGCCTACAACGACGAGGCGGACAAGGACGCCCTCAAACGACTTGAAGACAACGTGACGTGGGCCAAGGACCTCATGGGCACCGCCGTGGCGAGCGAGGATGGCTCCGATGTGGACGCGTCCAGGCACTGGGTGCCGGCCGACGTCTTCGCCGAGCTGGAAGCGCTCGTCGGGCAAGCCGGGGAGTTGCTTGACTCCAAGCAGCCCACGCAACTCAACGTCGACAGGATGAACGAGGAGCTCTCGACGGCCATGGCGAAGTTCAGGGAGGCACGCAAGGCCGGGACCGCGGGCGCTGACGATCCCGAGCGCGTCACCATGTACCG
>CATLBX010000096.1 GCA_949879855.1 uncultured Coriobacteriia bacterium | reverse complement strand
CCCCGCACCGCTTTTGGCGGGTTGAACTGCTTTAGAGCATGTGGTTCAGCTGCGTAACGCACCGATTTTATCACCGCCGCCTACGCATGTGCGAACTATATATGCCCATGTAACAAATGAACGCCGACGTCATTCCGGCCATGACGCCTCTAGACATATTGTCTAGTCATTGTCACCGTTCAGCGCATCGGCAACGACAGCTTTCTTCGTATAACCGTATTTATTGCGCAAAGCGACCAAAAACGCGATGGAAAGGATAGCCGCGGCAAGCTCGCCCACCGAAACGGAGATCCAAATGCCGTCGATGCCCCAGATGAGCGGCAGGATGATGACCGCACCGCACTCGAAGACAATTGTGCGCAGAAACGCGATGATCGCCGAAACGACGCCGTTGTTGAGCGAGGTGAACAGCGCCGAAGCGTAGATGGGCACGCCCATGATGAGGAAGGCTAGCGCGTATATGCGATAGGCGTCCGCGGTGAACTCGAGCAATGCTGGGTCATAGCCTACGAAGATGGCGGAGAGCGGCTCTGCGAGCCATTCGGCGGCCAGGAACATGAGGACGCTGCCGATGCCGATGAAACCGAAGCTTTTGAGCAATATGCTGCGCATCTCGCGATGGTTCTGCGCGCCGTACTGGTAGCTCATGAGCGGCGAGCTGCCCAATGCGTAGCCCATGAAGATGGCCGCGAAGATCATCGCCGTGTACCCGATGACGCTGAAGGCCGCCACGCCGTCCTCGCCGATGTAGCGCATGAGCTGAAAGTTGTAGAGCATGGTCACGAGGCTCATGGCGATGTTCGAGACGAGCTCGGAGCATCCGTTGAGGCACGACTTGCCGATGGGCCGCCATTCCAGACGCGTCCAGCTCAGGCGCAGGAAGCTCGAGTTGTGCGCACGCATGAAGTAGACGAGCGGCACGAGACCACCCACCACCTGGCCCAAGGCCGTGGCGATGGCGGCACCGGCGATGCCCCAGCCGAAGACGCAGATGAACAGCCAGTCGAGCACCACGTTGGTGACGCCGGCGGCCACGATGACGTAGAAGCCGTAGTTGGGCTTGCCCGCCGTGGAGTAGAAGATCTGGAACGCGAACTGCAGGGCGTAGAACGGCAACGCGAGCAACACCCATCGCCCGTAGACGATGCTCTCGTCGAGCAACGCCCCTTCGGCGCCGAACGCCCCGATGAGGGGCACGAGGACTACCTGCCCCGCGACGGCGAGCACGATGGCGACGACGACCGTGAAGATGACGAGCATGGAGAAGTAGCGGTTGGCGCGCGCGTCATCGCCCTCGCCACGCGTCTTGGCGACCAGCGCGCTGCCGCCGGTCCCCGTCATGAGACCGACGGTTGCCAAGATCATGACGACGGGCCAGGCGAGGTTGACGGCGGCCAGCGCCGTCTTGCCCACGAAGTTCGACACGAAGAAACCGTCGACCACCTCGTACAGCGAGGTGAAGATCATCATGCATATGACGGGAAAGGTGTACTTCAAAAGGGCACTCATGGAAAAGTGCCGGTTCATGTCCTGCGTCATGCGTGCGTTCCGTTCTATTCGATAGCCCGAGAAGGAGCATCCTGCTGCTCCTGACGTGCCTGTATCTTGAGAAAGCCCTCGGAAAGCGCGTCGAGGTAGCGCTCGAGGGTCTCGGGCAGCAATGCGAGCACTTCCGAGGGAAGCGCATCGACAGCATCTACTTCTGCCTGGATGACGAGCCCGATCGTCGCTTCGGCGCGTGCCCTTCCCGCAGGCGTCAGAAAGGCCCGCGACATCTTGCGGCTCTCGCTCTCGATGCGCACGAGCCCTTGCTCCTGGAGTCTGCGCAGCGACGAGGCGAGCGTCTGCTTGGGCATCATGCTCGCCTTGCACAGCTCCGTTTGGCGTTGGCCGTCTTCGGCATGCAGCGCATAGAGGATGTCGAAGGCGCTATCGGACAGGCCGAGAGAACGCGCGGTGTCGTGATAGAGCTCGCTCGTGCGCTCGTAGAACGCGTTGAAGGCGGTGGCCGCCCTGCTCACAAGCTCCTCGTGCGAAGGTGATGTGCCCATTGAATGTCCCGTTTCATAACATTTGGTACGATTTCGGACTATAGTATAGTACGAAATCGTACCAAATGCAAATGCGACAAGTCGTCGGTATGCGGAATGGGGCTAGCGTCCCAGAGACGCTAATCTCACACGTGATGCGGTGGGGCTTCGAGCTCCCACTCCTCCAGGATTACGCTGCCACGGTACTTGTAGAGGCCATAGATGCCGAAGAACTCCCAGTCGGCTATGGTGAGGGTACCGGCAATCGAGGTCACGAACTCGGCGGCCTGACGGTTGAACCCGCCGTTCTTGAACACGTAGAGGTTCGCGATGTTGTCGCGGCTGCCCGTTGGGGCGAGCACGACGCCGCTTCCCATCTGGATGGGCAGCCCCTCGGTCTTCATGCGCAGGTTCTGGATGAGCATTTCCGGCTCGAAGAACGAGAGCCAGTTGCGGCGCTTGAGCTTGGCGATTTCGGCCCACTCGAGCGTATTCTTATAGGTCTCGTCCATGAAGACGGCATTGAGGAAGTCCTGATAGCCCTCGGCTGCGGCAAGCGCATCGGCGTACTCGGGCTTGATGAGGTCGGCCACCGTCAGATAGAGGTAGAGCTTGGAAAGCACCGCCCTATCGGCCAGGGACGCCGCCTCGATTTCGGATTTGAGCTGCTGCACGTTCATGATGGACCTCGCTAGATAACTACTGTCATTTCGAGCGAAAGGTGCGGAGCACGTCCTCTGTCATCTCGACCGAAAGGCGCGCAGCGCCGGAGTGGAGAGATCTCGCCCTTTTGTCGCGAGCAAGATCGAGATTTCTCGACTCCGCGGCCTTACGACCGCTTCGCTCGAAATGACAAGGAGAGAACGAAGAAAGGGGCCGCAATGTTGCGACCCCTCCCCTTTCGCCATTACTTGGAGCAGGCGGAGGTCATGAAGCCGGCAGTCGCCATGTCGAAGCCCATCGAGCCGAGGTAGGTCGGGTAATAGGTGTTCACGACGCCGCCCTGGATGAAATTGAACACGAGGAAGGTGAGGCCGAGCAGCCAGATGTACTTGTTCTTCAGGTACTTGAAGCAGTCGCTCATGCTGCCCTCGACACCGTAGTTGGGGATGCTGCTCTTGCCGGTCGGCATGCGATAGAACGCGATGAAGAGGACGAGGGCCACGGCCGTTACCGCGATGACGGCAAAGAACACCGACTGCCAGCCGAAGCCCGCGGCCATGGCCGGCGCGACGTTGAAGTCGATCGTGATGGCCATCGGCACCCAGGTGCACCAGACGCCAAGGACCAGACCGCGCGTCTTATCGGGAAACCACAGCGAGATGATGGTTGGCGCGGCGACGCCGATGAGACCCAGGCCAATGCCCTCGATGAAGCGCCCCATATAGAGTAGGACGACCGAAGACGTCGCGATCTCGACGAAACCACCAGCGATGATGCAGCTCATCGCGAGTATGCAGGTTGCCTTCAAGCCGATGCGCCTGCATATGAACGCAGCGGGAAACGCGAGAATCGCGCCGATGATGGCAAGGCAGGTCATGAGCATGCCGAACGACGCGTAGTTGAGCCCGTACGCGCCGATGATCTCTCCGGCGATGGCGGCGAGCTTGAACTGACCGAGCGGTGCCGTGATGCTCGCCAGATAGGTGATGGCGAGAATCACCCATGCATACCGAGGCGTTTTCACCACCTCGACAGGAGACGTTCCGAGCTTTGTCGCTTCCGTCTGGGTATTCATGGCATGCCCTCTCTATCCTTTGCCGACCACCTGGCGGCCGGCTACGGTCCATGCCTGAGAGGCTATGGGCAGATAGGTCGCGATTCTCATATCATCCGACCCAAAATGGTGCATTCGGCCTGCGGATGCGGCGGAATCGCTCATGCAGTTGGTATGAGACGACGTTCTGACCTGCGTATATGCTTGAAACGCATGAAGACGGGAGGGTTATGGATATCGAACTGGCGCACGAGGACGGCCGCACGCAGATTCGCTTCGCCGCCTTCGACACGGGCGTGCGCATCTGCGCCTATGGCGAGGGTGACGCATGCACGCACGCCCTCGAGCAGGCGCATGCAAGCTGCATGACCTATGAGCAGCTCTTCTCGCGCACCATCCCCGGCTCCGATGTCTCGCGCATCAACGATGCCCGTGGTGCGTGGATCGAGGTCGACGAGCGCACGGGCGAGCTTATCGAGACGGCACTCGCCTACTGCGCGGCAAGCCACGGCGTCTTCGACATCACGATCGGCTCGCTGAGCAGGCTCTGGAACCTCAAACGCGGTATCATCCCCGATGCGGACACGCTTGCCGAGGCGGCACGACACGTCGATTGCCGTGGCGTGCAGGTCGAGCGCGAGAGCGGGCAGGTGCGCGTGCGCCTCGAGGACCCGCAGGCCATGATCGACCTCGGCGGCATCGCGAAGGGCTGGATTGCCGATGCGCTCGATAGCGAGCTCGCGCAAGCTGGCATCGATGCGCACGTCATCGACCTGGGCGGCAACATACTCGTGCGAGGCACCAAGCCCGACGGCAGCCTCTGGACGGTAGGCCTTCCCGACCCCTCACGGGGCGCAAACGCACGCGAGGCGGCACGGCCCGTGGGCACCATCAAGCTTGCAGGCGGAAGCGTCGTCACGAGCGGCATCTACGAACGCTCGTGCATACGTGATGGCGTGCGCTACCACCATGTGCTCGACCCGAAAACGGGCATGCCCATCGAGGTCGAGTACCCGGCGGTATCGGTTGTCTGCGAAAAGTCGATTGATGCGGAGGGCTACTCCACGACGCTGCTCGCGCTCGGGCTCGAAGAGGGTCGCAAGCTAGTAGTCGAGCACCCGGAGATTCTCCAGGCCTTTTTCATCGCCTGGGACGGGGAGATATATCCGCTGCGTTAGACGGAGAGAGATTTCTCCACTGCGGCGCTACGCGCCTCTGGTCGAAATGACAGGATGAGGGCCATAGCACAGGACGCGCCCTATCTTGCGCCCTGGAGGCGTGCGAGCTCTGCCTTGAGCTTGCCGTAATGCCTGAGCTCTTCTTGGGACCAGTCTCCGAAAAGCACGTTTTCAAGTACCTGGCTCGCCTTTGCATCGACGCCTTCTTGCGGGTAGAGGCATGCGCGACTGCGGTTGTAGAGATAGATTTCATCGAACATGCCGGAGTCCTCGAGCACGCCAAGGTTGCTGACGATCTGCTCGACGATTTTGCGATGATGGGCCGGGTCCGTTGCCCGGGGCGTGGTGCCGGCGAGGCGCATCTGCTCGTAGCGCAGTTGGCAGGAGACGAGCGAAATCTCCGGTTTGACCGCCATGAGGGCAAGCGAGACACCGTAGCCGCGCTCGCGCAAAAGCGTGGCGCTGGCGAGCGGCACTTCGGCGGTGCGCAGCGTACCCTCGATGACAAGGTTGTAACCAGCGGAGGAAAGCGATTCGATAAGGGCTTCGGTCATGGCACCGGCCCAAGCCGCCGTGTAATCGACGGCCTTATCGCCATAGGCGCTCTGCAGGGCAGCGAAGCGCGGATGGAGCTTTCGATACTCGTCGCCGTTGATGACGATGACATCATCCGCAAAGACTTCATTAAACACATCGTGCAAGGCGGTTTTTCCAGCCCCGCTTTGGCCGCCAAGCAGCACCGCCTGCGGAGTATCGTGAGGCGCGAGATAAGGAGAGAGCAGCATGGCTTTCAGTTGAGCGACGAACTTTGCAGAAAACTCTTCGTCCGAAAACTCTGCTAGATAGTTTCCCATGTCAAGCCGCCTGTGGGATGCATCGGTCGGCAAGTTTGTCGAATGCGTCGAGCTGTCCCTTTATCTCTGCCAGCTTGTTTAAATTGGAGTTCCTGGAAGTAGCAATGGAGGGCTTGAGGATGGCAATCTGATTGATGATGTCATTGAAGACCATCTCGCGCACAGCATCTCCTTGCTTTTGCGCCGTGGACTTCAGAGTGAACAGCTTTGCCAGTATCTCAGCCGCTTTCTCAATAAGCACCTCTTGCGTAAGCGTGATCTGATAGATTTCCGTCATGTCCATATCTGGCTCCCCTTCGCCGAAGTAAACCTCTGCATAGACGATTTCCTGGACCTTGCCGCGCTCCTTCTCGGAAAGTTCCTCGCCATCGCGATCGAGGCAATCCATGACAAAGCGCGGCAGCCGTGCGGCACGAATGAGGTTGGCGTTTGCCCGTGATGGCTTCTGGCCCTTCTCGTAGCGTGCGAGGCTTGCCTCGCCCAAGCCAAGCAGGCGTGCAAACGACTTTTGCGAGAGACCGTACTTGGCGCGGATGTCCTTGATGTCCTGTGGCGTGAGCTCGTCACCCATAATCCAACTCCTTACCTCGAATCACTCACATGATATTTCTTTTGCTCATCCTACCATAGCTTGATGGGTATTTAGCAAATATATAATCATAATAAAGTAAATTCTGTGAATAAGTATCAAATGATTGCAAAAGAAAAGGGTGGCTAATTGCCACCCTTCAATCATGATGTCATGAGAAACGCTACGGTATTTCGCCCCTACTTCGCCGCGTACTTCTCGCCAAGATAGGCGTTGATCTCCTCGACACCGTTAAGAAGCTTCTCGTCATCGTAGAGATACGGGATGAAATCCGCATTGCCACCGAGTGCGAGC
>CATLBX010000095.1 GCA_949879855.1 uncultured Coriobacteriia bacterium | reverse complement strand
GATGCATGAAGATCCAGCCCTCGGCAATGGCCTGACGCTCGGTGTCGTCTTTCTGCGAGACGTCGACCATGCGGACGACGCCCTTTTCGTCGACGTGGCTGAGCTGCCCGTCGCGCGCGAGGTCGTTCTCGGAATTGCCGGCCGCAAGGCCCCCCGGTCTGCTCTGCGTCATTGCCTATCCTCCAATTTGGCTCATGCGTCGCTCGGTGCCACGCTCCTCGTGATGCTCGTCAGGCTTGATGCCGATCGCCTCCTCGATCGCGCAATCGACCGCCTGGGGGTCATCGGAGCGTATCGCCTCCATGACGTCGATTTCGCGGTCGCTGAACAGGCATGGTCTGATCTTGCCGTCCGCCGTGAGGCGCAGGCGATTGCACGAGCTGCAGAAGTGGTTGGACATCGCGCTGATGAAGCCGACCGTGCCCTTGGCCCCCGGAAGACGATAGTAGATCGCAGGGCCGGCACCCGAGGGAAGCTCGCCCTCGTCCATCGGCTCGAGGGGACCGATGCCCGCCGCGATGGCGCCCTCGTTGATACGCTCGATGATTTCGTTAGCGGGGATGATGTCGTCTTCGGTCCAGCCGGCACCCGTCCCGCCAGAGCTCTCCCCCACGGGCATGTACTCGATGAAGCGCACGTGCAGCGGTCTATCGAGCGACAGCTTGGCGAATCCGAAGAAGTCCTGGTCAAGACTGCGTACGGCAACCGCATTGATCTTGACGGGGTCGAAACCATTCTCGAGAGCCGCATCTATGCCCGCGAACACGTCCTCGATCTTGCCAAGACGCGTCACGTAGGTGAATTGCGCGGGGTCGAGCGTGTCGAGCGAGATGTTGACGCGGGTGAGACCGGCGTCACGCAGGTCGGCCGCCATCTTGGGAAGCAGGATGCCGTTGGTGGTGAGCGAAATGTCCTCGATGCCCGGAATGGCCGCGATCTCGCGGATGAGGTCGACCACGCCCTTGCGGATGAGCGGCTCGCCGCCGGTGAGGCGCACCCTGCGTATGCCCGCCTGCGCCGCACGACGCGTGAAGTCGACGATTTCCTCGATGCGCAGCATGGATTCGTGCGGTTTGAACGGCACGCCTTCCTCGGGCATGCAGTATATGCAACGCAAGTTGCAGCGATCTGTCAGAGAAATGCGCAGGTAGTCGATCCTGCGCCCGTAATTGTCCTTCATAGGGCTCCCTTGCAGAAGTTCATTGCAGGATACTACAGCGCGCCGCCGTCGATGCCGGCAAGCTCGAGGAAGTAGCGCGCGACCGCATTGAAGTCATCGAGGCCGAACACCGGCTTGCCCTCGGCGCGCACCTGGGAAGCGAGATCGTCGTTGTCGGTGATGAGCGCGATGCGTTCCTCTGGGGCGAGCTTGGGATCGGGATGGCCCGCGGCGCTGCGATAGACCTCGACGGCCCCGTCGGCCTCAGCACGAAAGCCCTCGACGATCACCAGGTCGACGTCATCGGCGATCTTGGCCACGAGCTCGTCTCGCGACGGTTCGCCCTGCGGCGTGCTCACGAAGATGGCGTACTGGTCTGACGCGCTGAGGATGACCGGATTGGCGCCGGCCTGGGCGTACTTCCAGGAATCCTTGCCTTCGACGTCGACCCCACCCGTCTTGTGACCGTGGTGCTTGATGACGCCGACTCGAACGCCCATGTCCGCGAGCAGCTCCACGACACGCGTGGCAAACGTGGTCTTTCCGGAATTGGACCATCCGGTCACCGTTATGACAGGTACTGCGTCCATGGTCTCTCCTCGCGTGGCGCTCGGCAAACATTGTGCTGAGCAGAGTATAGCGCAGCCCTGCGACAAAGCGCGATGGGTGCGCGCGTTGCGTTGCCAAGCAGGCATTTTCCGATACCGTACGGCATTTGCTCCGAACTTGGTCGAAATCCGGCCCGATTTCGTTCAGGTTCTCGGGGTGGTTGGCTCGGGGAAGACGGACCTAGCATGGCGATTCCGACGAAGGCGAGCGTCCGAACCATGGGACGAGAGAGCGAAGGAGAGGCCATGCGGGGTAGTTTTCGAAAAGCAAGGGGAACAGACGAGACGAGCATGTTTCGAAGGGTCCAGGTCATAGCACTCGGCCTGTTGCTCGCCTGCACGGCGACGCTGCCCTGCATCGGCATTACCGACACGCGGCATGCCCTGGCATCGGGAACAAATGTCACCCTGTGGAAAGACGGCAACATCAACTACTCCGACGGTGCATGGAACGCCCACATCTTCCATGCGAACGACGGCGAGGGCATGACGATGGCCTACTGCGTCGAGCCTTCGAAGAACTCGCCAGCCGAGGGAGACTACGAGAAGAGCGCCATCCATTGCATAAGCGGCAGGGACTTCGAGCTCAAGGCCGACCTGTGGTTCGCCTTCGGGGGTCCGGGCTTCGACGCGAGCATGTGGCCCGTGACGAACTGGAACGGGGATCCCATGGGCGCCGAGGACTATTATCTCGCCTCGCACATACTCCTGTCCGACACGTACAGCTCAAGCGCCTACGAGGCGACGCACGGAGCCGGCGAGGGCTTTCGCAACTGGCTCACCTGGAACATCACCGGCTTCGACCTGAACGACGGAAGCCTCATCAACCCCAACGCCCTCGGACGTCTTGTCATGACCCGCATCGGCGAGGTCCCCTCGGACTTCGAGGCGTACATGATCGAAGGCGGAAGCAAGCAGACCATCGCCGCAAGCTCCCACTATGAGCCCGTGGGCACGATCAAGATGAACAAGCGCTCCATGAACCCCGACGTGACCAATGACAATCCGCTGTACTCCATGAAGGGCATCACGTACGGTGTCTACGTTACCAACGATTGCGGCCCCGAAGGCGACACGGGCAAGACGCTCGTGCTCGACGAAACGGGTTATGCGGAAGTTGGCGGACTCTATTCCAGCACCTACTTCGTGCGCGAAATAGAATCGTCGGTACAGGGAACGGGCTACGCATACGACCCGACCATCTACAGCTGCTGGGTCAGCCCCGGGCAGGTCACCTGGCTGCACGACACCTCGAACGGCATCGGTGACGTCGACCAGAACGACGTCACGGACGAACCCCTGACCGAAGATGTCGACGTCATCATCCAAAAACATGACCTGCTCACGCAGAGCTCGACTCCCTCGGGAGACGCCGACATGGCCGATGCCCTCTTCGAGGTGCGCCACTTCCAGAACCTCGCGGGAGATACGTCCGGCAGCGCTACGCGCAGCTGGGTCTTCAGGACCGACGACTCAGGTAGGGTGAATCTGCGCGGCGATCTCTCCCACGCCTTCGTCAGCGGCGACGACCTCTATCGCAACCCCCTTCCGAGCGACCCCCTCTTTCCGCTCGGAACCTACGCGATTCGCGAACTACGCGCGCCGGATTCGTACGAGCTTCCCGTCCGCGGCGAGCCCATCGTTCTCACTATTACGGCCAATGGCACGGGAGAGCACGATGTGTCGAGTGGCGCACTCGGCAACGGTGGCGTCATCGTAGTCGAGGCTCCCGTACGCCAGGACCTCTGCTGCACTAAGCGCGATTTGGACACGCAACGCCCCATGGGCGGCATTCCCTTCCTCGTTTCGCGCATTGCCAAAGACGGGTCGGTCATCGAGCGACATGTCGTCGTCACCGATGCGAACGGGAGTTTCGACTCGAGCGCCGCCCATCGAATGCACACGACGCGAACCAACGCCAACGACGCTGCCGTGAGCACGCGCGGTGACGGAAGCCATGTCGTAGACGAATCGATGCTCGACCTTGATGCGGGCACGTGGTTTGGCGTGGCAAAGGATGGGTACCAGACCGCGCCCAATGACGTAGTTGGCGCGTTTCCCGATAGCACGGATTGCCATTACGTCTTCGAGGAACTGCCCGTACGGGCAAACGAGGGCAAGGCGCTCGTACGCTTCGAGGCGCAGGTTCACGCCGCTCAGTCCACGAAGATCGACCTGGGCACCGTGGGCAACACCACTCCGACCCTGGCAACGAGTGCACACGACGCAAGTGATGGGGACAAGCTCGTGAGCAGCAGCACAGATGTCAGGATACTCGACACCGTCTCGTACAGCGGTCTTGTCGCAGGCCGGACTTACCTGGTCGAAGGCTACCTTGCCAACGCGTCGACAGGCGAGAAGCTTCGTGACTCCGCCGGCAACCCGGCGTCCTCCTCGCTTTCGTTCACCGCGCAGGCCAGCTCGGGAACCGTCGAGCTTGGCTTCGACCTCGATGCAGCGGCGCTGGAAGACGGTACCAAAGTCGTCGTCTGCGAACGCCTCTTCGAGGGCGACCGTCTCCTCGCGCAGCACGAGGACCTCGACGATGGCGCCCAGACCGTGACCGTCACGCAGCCCTCCATAGAGACACGCGCCGCAGATGGCGTGGATGGCGATTCGCTACTCGTAGGCGATATCGACGCGATAGTCGTCGACCGCGTCACGTACACGGGCCTTGCACCAGGAACGTGCTACGAACTCACGGGCACGGTCATGGATCGCTCGAGCGGCCAGCCCTTCGAATCACCTGACGGCATCGTCAGCTCGACTATTTCGTTCACGCCCGAGGCCTCGTCTGGCTCGATTGACATGTCGTTCACCTTTGACGCCGCCAATCTGCAACCCGGCACGAAGCTCGTCGTCTTCGAAACGCTCGCCCATGATGGCATGACCATCGCCAGTCATGAGGACCTCGATGACGTCGATCAGACCATAAGCGTCTTTCCGCCGGATTTGCAGACGCATGCCATGGACCTGCAGGATGGCGATTCAAGCATCGCAAGCGATTTGGCTACGAGCATAATCGACACCGTCTCCTATGGTGGGCTCGTGCCCGGACGGGAGTACACGCTCGAAGCCACGGTCGTGGACAAGGAAAGCGGACAACCCCTGCTCGACCCCTTCGGTCGCCCCGTCACCGCAACCCATGTATTCACACCGCAAGCACGGGATGGAAGCACGGACGTGAGCATCGAGTTCGACGCCACGAACATACAGGACTCGACCGCGCTGGTCGTCTTCGAGGAACTCTATCGTGACGGCCGTCATCTCGCGAGCCACATCGACCTGAACAGCGCCGAGCAGACGGTCGTCATAGAACCGCCGTACCTGCAGACATCCGCAAGCTCCGATGGCACGTCGAAATCCGTCATGCGCGACAGGGACGTCTCGCTTATCGACACGGTCTCGTACCGCAACCTCAAGGCGGGACAGCGCTACGAACTCGAGGGTCACATCATGGACAAGGCAACGGGCACGCAGTTGAACGGTAGCGATGGCAAGCCCGTGGAAGGTCATGTCGAGTTCATGCCAGATGCGTCATCGGGCCTCGTGGAGATAGTCTTCACCTTCGACGCAACCGTCGTGAGCGAGGGCAGCGAGCTCGTCGTCTTCGAGAAGCTCTATCGTGATGGAGTCGAGATTGCCTCGCATGAGGACATCGAGAGCATGCGACAGACCGTCACGATCGCCAAGCCCCGCATTTCGACCACGGCGACATCAGAAGATGGCGCAAAGGACATCGTGCGAGATGTCGAGGCGGCGGTCATCGACACCGTGAGCTACGAAGGACTTGCTCCTCGATGCAAGTACACGCTCGTCGGCGCGATCATGGACAAGACAAGCGGACAGGTCCTCGTTGATGCAGATGGGCAGGAAGTCACCGCACAGGCGGACTTCGTCGCGGAACGTGCGGACGGAGAAGCGACGCTCTCGTTCTCCTTTGACGCGAGTTTGCTCGAAGACGGACACGAACTCGTCGTCTTCGAAAGGCTCTTCCGAGACGACGAGGAAATCGCGACACACGAAGACTTCGAAGACGAGGGTCAAACGGTACGTGTGATAACCCCCGCCATCGAGACCTTTGCGAGCGACCCAATTGCCGGAGACAAGCTCATTGCCGCCCATGAAAAGACCCGGGTGCTTGATGTGGTGTCGTATGCGGGCCTGCAGCCGGGCGCCACCTATGAATTCGTGGGCACGCTCATGGACAAGGAAGCAGAAGCGCCCCTGCCCACCGCTCAGGGAGAACCGGCCCGGGCAACGAGCAGTTTTACGCCCAGCGAGGCAAACGGCAACGTCGACGTGAGCTTTTCCTTCGACGCCTCGAATCTCTCCGAGGAACAAGAAGCGGTCATATTCGAGGAGCTCTATCGCGACGGGAAGCTCATCGCGACCCATGCCGATTACGAGAACAGGGCGCAGACGGTGAGCATAACGCCGCCCCATATCGAGACTTCGGCAACGGATGCCGCCGATGGCGATAAGGAAATCGAAGGCGACGGGGCTGCGACCATCATCGACACGGTTTCGTTCACGGGCCTCATCGCCGGCGAGAACTACGAGATCGATGGCATGCTCATGATTGACAACGGAACGATCGGGGGAACGCCCGCACGCGATGCCTTTGGGAACCCCATCTCCGCCCATCTCGCCTTCACACCCGAAACCCCGCATGGAAGCATCGACATCTCGTTCGACGTGGACGCGACGCTTCTGGAAGAGGACACCAGGCTCGTCGCCTTCGAAAGGCTTTTCGCCAACGGCACGCTCATGGCAGAGCATGCCGACATCCAAGACGAGAGTCAGACCGTAACCGTGAAACCCACGACACCCGTCACGCCACCGGACGAGCCCGAGCCCAAACTATTCGGCCTCTTGCCCAGGACTGGTGATTCGACCATGTGGGTGCTCCTGGCCTGTGGCCTCATCGGAGGCGCGGCGTTCGGACTGCTCGCGCTGCTGCGCCGCAAGGCCTTCGGCTCGATACGTGACGAAAGGTAGGGAGGAGACGAGTTACTTTCCAATGAGTTTGAGCAAGTAGGGAATTTCGGTTACGAAGTC
>CATLBX010000094.1 GCA_949879855.1 uncultured Coriobacteriia bacterium | reverse complement strand
GCTGGCCGACCTTGCGGGCAAGACCGTCATGACCCAGGTCGATTCGGCTGCCCTCGAGGTCCTCGATGGTGACGAGAAGAGCCTGCAGGACACCTTCGCCGGCGGCAAGGTCGAGACGATCGGCGATTACAACAACGCCTTCATGCAGCTCGAGAGCGGCATGGTCGATGCCGTTGCCTGCGACCTGTCCATCGCGCAGTACCAGATGGCCGCCAAGCCGGGCATCTTCAAGATGCTCGACGAGCAGCTTTCCAGCGAGCACTATGCCGTGGCCTTCAAGAAGGGCAACGACGGCCTGGCTGATCAGGTGACCGCGACGCTCATGGAGATGGACGCCGACGGCACGGTCAAGGAGATTTGCGAGAAGTATTCCGCTGACGGCATCAGCTACGAGAACTGGTGCCTGGGCAAGTAGGCCTTTCGCAAATAGGGAAACCTGCGGGGCGGCTGCTTGAGGCCGCCCCGTTCGTGCCATAGACGAGGTGATGAGTTTGGATCCTGCGTTCATGCAGATGATGTCGGTGGTGCTGCCCGACCTTGGTGCGGGCTTCGTGCTGTCGCTCGAGATATTCGTCGTGACGCTTCTGGGCGCCTTGCCGCTCGGTATCGTCATAGCCCTGGCGCGCATGAGCAAGTTCAAGCCCCTTTCGCTCGTGGCGCGCGTCTACATCTCCTTCATGCGCGGCACGCCCCTCATGCTGCAGCTCATGGCGCTCATGTTCGGGCCGTACTACCTTCTCGGTGTCAACATGGGGTCGGGCTGGAAGTTCGGCGCCTGTGCCATCGGGTTCATCCTCAACTACGCGGCGTATTTCGCCGAGATTTACCGCAGCGGCATCCAGTCCATCCCCGTCGGTCACTACGAGGCCGCCGAGGTGCTGGGCTATTCGCGTGCCCAGACCTTCTTCTACATCGTCTTGCCCCAGGTCATCAAGCGCATCCTGCCTGCCATGGGCAACGAGGTCATCACGCTGGTCAAGGACACCTCGCTTGCCTTCGTGCTCGGCATCGCCGAGATGTTCACCGAGGCCAAGGCATTGGCGGCATCCTTCGTGTCCATGATTCCCTACGTCATTGCCGCTGCCATCTACTGGATCTTCACGCTCGTCGTCGAGTTCATCTTGAACAAGACCGAGAAGAAGCTCGACTACTACCATGACTAGGGGAGAGGAGACTACGTCCATGGCCAAGGAGATTCTCTCCCTCAGAAACGTCGAGAAGAGCTTCGGCGACACCATGGTCCTGAAGGACATCAGCCTCGAGGTCACCCAGGGCGAGGTCGTGTCCATCATCGGTTCCTCTGGTGGTGGCAAGTCGACGCTCTTGCGCTGCGCGACGCTGCTCGAGATCTTCGAGCGCGGCTATCTGGCCTACGAGGACATCGTCGTCGCGCAGCCCGGTCCCGATGGGCGCGCGGTCTACGCCGACAAGGCAACGCTCAAGAAGGCCCGCTCCAAGTTCGGCCTCGTGTTCCAGAACTTCAACCTCTTCCCGCACCGCACGGTGCTGCAAAACGTCATGGACGCGCCCGTGCGTGTCCAGAAGATCGACAGGGAAGAGGCCCGTGCCATGGCCCTCGAGTTGCTTGCCAAGTTTGGTCTGGCCGGCAAGGAGGACATGGTTCCCAACGAGCTTTCGGGTGGTCAGCTCCAGCGCGTCGCCATCGCACGCGCCCTGTGCACGAAGCCCGACATCCTCTTCTTCGACGAGCCCACGAGCGCCCTTGATCCCGAGCTCACCCAGGACGTGCTGAGAATCATCCGCGACCTAGCCGAAGAGCACATGACCATGGTCATCGTCACTCACGAGATGACCTTCGCCCGCGACGTCTCCGACCGCGTCATCTTCATGGACAAGGGTGTGATCGTCGAGGAGGGCACGCCCGAGCAGGTCATCGACCATCCCCGGCACGAGCGCACGAGGGCCTTCCTCCGAAAGATTTACGATTAGGCGTCATGCGTATTCGATTGCCGTGGGGCCCATGGCTATGGTACGGTTGCACGGTTTCGAAATATGTTCGATTTGAAGTTTCGAGTAGTAAGGGAGAGAGATGTTGAAGGGGAAGTTTTCTAAGGCTGCCGTGTTCGGCCTTGCCTGCATTGCCGTCGTCGGCATGCTCGCTCTGAGCGCCTGCGGTGGCTCCTCGCAGTCGAGCTCTGCGAGCTCCAGTTCTGCCGCTTCTGACGAGTACACGCTCGTCACGCCCGGCACCCTCACGGTTGCCACGAGTCCTGACTACGCTCCGATGGAGTATCAGGAGAACGGCGAGATCAAGGGCTACGATATCGCGCTGATCAAGGAGGTCGCCAAGCACCTCGGGCTCAATGCCGATGTCCAGAACCAGGCTTTCGACTCGCTCGTGACGCAGGTTGCGGGCGGCAAGACCTTCGATTGCGCCATCAGCGCCATCACCATCGATGACGAGCGTGCCGAGCAGGTCGCCTTCACCGACGCGTACTATGACTCCAACCTCGCCATCGTCGTCCTCAAGGGCTCCGATGTGACGAGCCGCGACGCGCTCAACGGCCAGGCCATCGGCGCGCAGTCCGGTTCCTCCGGTGAGGCTTGGGCCAAGGAGAACCTGAAGGACATCGCCTACACGCCGTTCCAGGAGACCCCCGACATGCTCGCCGCCCTGCGCACCGGCAAGATCAAGGCCGTCATCTATGACGAGCCGGCCGCTGCCTACAGCATTGCGCACGAGTATGACGACTGCGACATCCTCGAGGTCATCCCGACGGGCGAGCAGTACGGCATCATCGTGAACACCGACAACGTCGCGCTGGCCGAGGCCATCAACAACGCGCTTGCCGAGATGCAGGCCGATGGCACCATCGCCAGGCTCCAGCAGGAGTGGTTCGGCGCGGCCAAGTAGAGCCGTTCTCGAACAACCGAATTTCTCTTCGGTTTCGATAAGGCAAGGGCGTATAATTCGTCCTTGCCTTATCTGTTTTATGCATATTTACGGGGGATTCATTCATATGGCAGCGTACCTGAAGCCCGTGCTCAAGCATGGACTCGTGACGGCACTTGCGCTCTCGCTCGTGCTGACCTTCATCTCGCCGCTTCTTGCCGGGGCCATGTCCGTTGACGTGACCACGGCCAAGAGCAACGAGACGGGGACAGGTAGCGTGCTCGGCGGCGAACCGACGCGTGTCACCTGGGAGGCGCTCGTCGGCGACGGTGAGCAGGTCTCGGCCGTACGCGTCGAGCTTCCCGAGGGCTCCTCGATCACCGATGATTCGTCGGTCAAGGTGACGGTGCTCGAGGGCACGACGCGCCTGAGCCCCGAGAACACGGCTGTCATGAACAAGGGCGATGCCTCGGTCGACGTGAGCTTTGCGGCGCCGCTGCAGCCTGGCCAGCGCCTGCGCCTCGAGATGTACAAGGTGTCGCTGCCCAACGTGAACGGCGAGGTCACGCTCTCCGGAACCTACACGCTGGCAAACGGCCAGGTCCTCGACCTCGCGCCGTCGCCTGCCATCGAGGTGACGCACGCCTCGACGGCCGAGAAGATTTCCAATTGGCTCGGCGAGCAGCCTGCCGTCCAGGCCTGGAACTCGGTCACCTTCCTGCGTCTCTTCTTCCAGCCCGAGCTCATCGTCTCGTCCATTCCCATTGTCGCCGTGGGCTGGCTTATCTCGCTCGGTCTCGTGCTCGTCGGCTTTCCGCTCGCTATCCCCATCGGCCTCATCGCCGCGTTCATGAAGATCGCCCGTGCGCGCATTCTGCACGTGCTTGCGGCCATATACACGGGCGTCGTGCGTGGTACGCCGCTCTTCCTGCAGATCTACATCGCGTTCTTCGGCCTGCCGTTGCTCGGCATCGACATCAACCAGTACGTGCTCGCGATTATCGTGCTCGCGGTCAATTCCGGCGCCTACCTCTGCGAGATCTTCCGTGCCGGCATCCAGTCCGTGCCCAACGGTCAGTTCGAGGCTGCTCGCTCGCTTGGCATGACCGGTCCGCAGACGATGTTCTACGTCATCATTCCCCAGACGATCCGTCGCGTCATCCCGACCATGACGAGCGAGTTCATCCTGCTCTACAAGGACACCTCGCTGCTCGCGGCCGTGGGTGTCATGGAACTCATGCTCTACTCGCGCTCCATCGTGTCGCTCACGGGTAACATGACCCCCTACATCGTCGCCGCGTGCTTCTACCTCATCGTCACCTTGCCGCTCATCCGCGTCGTGGGCAATCTCGAGAAGCGGTTGGCGCTTGCCGATTCCGGTGGTTCGGCTCCCAAGAAGAAGGGGCGCAAGAATCGCCGTGGCGCGTTCGCGCAGATGCGCGAGGAGATTGCCGTCAACACCGAGCAGGCAGCAGAGGAGCTCCAGGAGCAGGTGCGTATCGAAGCTCATGTGGATGATGCCTCCGGGCCTCTGGACATGGACGAGGCACTCGACGAACTCCAGGATGGAGCTGCCGTCGACGCCCAGATAGCCGATGCTGACGAGAGGGGAGCACAGCGATGAGCGAACATGGTTCCATGATCTCGATTCAGCACCTCTCGAAGTGCTTCGGTGACAACGAGGTCCTCAAGGACGTCAACATAGAGGTGGCCAAGGGCGAGGTCGTCGTCGTGCTCGGCCCGTCTGGTTCGGGCAAGTCCACGATGCTGCGCTGCATCAACCTGCTCGAGAAGCCCACGGGCGGTCATATCTTCATCGAGGACAAGGAGATCACCGACCCCAAGACCGACGTGAACAAGCTACGCGAGCACGTGGGCATGGTGTTTCAGCAGTTCAACCTCTTTCCGCAGCTCACGGCGCTCAAGAACGTCATGCTCGCCCAGCGCAAGGTACTCAAGCGCTCCAAGGAGGAAGCCGAGCGCATCGCCCGTTTCGAGCTTGACCGCGTTGGCTTGGGCGACCGTGCCGACTACTTCCCGGCGCAGCTCTCGGGTGGTCAGCAGCAGCGCGTGGCCATTGCGCGCGCCCTGGCCATGGAGCCGCATGTCATGCTCTTCGACGAGGCGACGAGCGCCCTCGACCCCGAGCTCGTGCGCGGCGTCCTCGACGTCATGCACTCGCTTGCCGAAGAGGGCATGACCATGGTCGTCGTCACGCACGAGATGCAGTTCGCCAAGGATGTGGCAGACCGCGTCATCTTCATGGAAGGCGGCGTCGTCGTCGAGGAGGGCACTCCCGACGAGGTCTTCAACCATCCCAAGCACGAACGCACGAAGAACTTCCTCGGTCATATCCAGTGATGCTCTACAAGTTCCTCATCGTCTTGGCTACCCTGATTTGGGGCAGCTCGTTCGTCATTGTCAAGGACACGACCGATGCCGTCTCGCCGGCATGGATTCTCGTCGTGCGCTTCGGCCTGGCGGCACTCATCCTCGCGCTCGTGTACCTGAAGAAGCGCAAGCTCTACTTCCGCAGGGATTACATCGCCCTTGGCGCGCTTTTTGGATTCCTGCTCTTCATGGGCTATTACCTGCAGACTATCGGCATCACGGATACGACGCCGGGCAAGAACGCCTTTCTGACGGGAACCTACTGCGTCATGGTGCCCTTCCTGGCCTGGGGCATCTCGAAACGACGGCCGCATGTCTTCAACATCGTCGCCGCCCTCATGTGCATCGTCGGTATCGGCCTCGTGAGTCTCGGGTCGGGATTCTCGATGAGCTTTGGCGACCTGCTCACCCTATGCTGTGCGGTCTTCTACGGCTTGCACATCTGCTTCGTCTCGAAGTTCTCGCAAGGCAGGGACATCTACGTGCTCACGATGTGGCAGTTCTTCTTCGTCACGGTGTTCTCGCTGTGCTCGGGTGCCATCTTCGAGCAGCCTCCGCACTGGGAAACCCTCTCGTGGGAGACCTGGGCAAGCCTGTTCTACCTGGGCATTGCCTGCACCACGCTTGCGTTGCTCTTCCAGAACATCGGCCAGCAGAAGCTGCCGCCTTCCACCGCCTCGCTGCTGCTCTCGCTCGAGTCGCCCTTCGGCGTGGCGTTCAGCGTCGCGCTCGGTGCGGAGGCGCTCTCCGCGCGCATGGTATGCGGCTTCGTGATGATCTTTGCGGCGATCCTCGTCTCCGAGCTCGCCCCCGGCTTCCTTGCCAAGCGAAAGGAAGAGTGAGCTCTTGAAGAGCGCAAAGGGAAGTCGTTTCGCTCCGACGGTCGCTTCCCGACAGCCCGCTTCGCGGTCTTTACGGCGCGCTCCCTTGGACCTCCGCTCAACGGCTTTCCTATGCGCTTCTCACTATGGCGCTATGTGAGGTGAGGGACGCGAGGACACAAGGCATCTCCCAAACACGCATCACTTCAGTTGATGGTTAGAGGATTGCAGCCTCGTACAGCTTGATGAGCGCCCCGATGGAGACGTCCTGCGAGTACTTCTCGCGGGCGTAGGTGGCGACCTCGTCGCGGTCGAAGCTGATCTCGCCGTCGAGCACGAACTGCACCTCGCGGGCAAGGTCCTCGGGATTCTCGGACTGGAAGAGCAGGCCGACCTGCGGCGTGATGATGTCGAGCGGACCACCCTCGTCGCTTGCGATGACGGGAGCGCCACAGGCGAGCGCCTCGATGGCGACGAGTCCAAACGGTTCGTTGCGCGAGGTGAGCAGCGAGACGGTCGCGCAGCTGTACAGGCGACGCAGCACATCATGGGGCTGGTTGTGCAGGAAGTAGACGTGCTTGAGCCCGAGGCGCTGGGCAAGTGCCGTCATCTCGTCAAAGAGTTCGCCATCGCCGGCAAACAGGGTCGCGACACCGTCACGTTCGTACAGTGCGGCGGCGTTGAGCAGTATGTCGATGCCCTTGAAGTGGGCGAACTTGCCCGCAAACGAGATGATGCGCTCGTAGTCGCCGGCAATGCCGAAATGGTCGAGCACCTCTTGCACGTTGCA
>CATLBX010000093.1 GCA_949879855.1 uncultured Coriobacteriia bacterium | reverse complement strand
ATGGAACGCGTCGCTCGTCAGGGGGCACCTTTGCCGTGCCAATATCCATGCCACGGTAGATCTGCATCGAATCGGCCGAGATGATCTCACCGTCAAGGCGCGCGGCCATGAGCTCTGCCAGCGCGGACTTACCCGAAGCGGTCGGTCCCTGAATACATAGGAGCGTATCGACGGATGTTGCCATCAGACGAGCGTTCCCTGCAGGTAGTTCGTCGTCGCGCTGTCAACGTGAACGGCCACGATGCTGCCGATCATATCATCGATGCGCGTACCGTCCGCAAGTTGCGCATGCACGGTTTGCAGTTTGGGACTCTTGCCGGCCAGGATGTTCGCATCGCGCTTCGAGACACCCTCGACGAGCACGGGAACCGTCTTGCCGATCTCATGCTCGTTTTCGGCAAGCGAGCTTTCCTGCGCAAGGCGCTCGAGACGTTCGAAACGCTCCTGCAGCACCTCCCGAGGTGTGTCATCGGCCATCGTCGCGGCTGGCGTGCCGGGACGCTTCGAGTAGATGAAGCGAAACATCTGCCCGTAGCCCACCTCCTTGACGACGTCGAGCGTTCCCTGGAAGTCCTCCTCGGTCTCGCCGGGAAAGCCGATGATGATGTCGGTGGAAAGGGAGATGTCCGGACACGCCTCACGCACGTCATGGACGAGCCCGAGGTAGCGTTCCACGGTGTAGGAGCGGTTCATCGCACGCAGGATGCGGTCGGACCCCGACTGCAGCGGCAGATGCAGCTGGGGCATGATGTTGGGATACGACGCCATGGCCTCGATGGTCTCGGGAAGCAGGTCCTTGGGATGGCTCGTCACGAATCGCACGCGGTCGACGCCCGATTTGCCCGCGAGTGCGAGAACCTGCGCGAAGCGCGGCTCGCCATACAGGTCACGTCCGTACGAATTCACGTTTTGCCCCAGCAGGGTGATCTCGCGTATGCCGTCATCGGCAAGCGTCGCGAGCTCGCTTTCTATGTCCTCCATGGGGCGCGACATCTCGCGGCCCCGCACGTACGGCACGATGCAGTAGGTGCAGAAGTTGTCACAGCCGGTCATGATGGGGACCCAGGCGTGCCACGGTTTCGCGCGACGCACGGGCAGGTCGCTTGCAAAGCCATCGTTGACTTCGATGGTCTCGACCTGGGGTTCGCCCGTAACAATCCGTCGTTCGATCAGGTCGACCAGATGCCCGAGATTGTGCGTGCCGAAGACCACGTCGACATGGCTAAGCTCCTCACGCAAATCAGAGCCGTCAAGCTGCCCGATGCAGCCACCTACGGCGATGATGCGTTTGGCGCCATGGGCATCGGGGACGTTCTTGATCGAGGCGACCTGCCCCATGAGGCGCAGCTCGGCCTTCTCGCGCACGCAGCAGGTCAGGAAGATGGCGATGTCGGCATCTTCGATGGTGAGAACGGGCAGGGCGCCCGCCTCCTCGAGCATGCCGGCAACGCGCTCGGCGTCGTTCTCGTTCATCTGGCAGCCGAAGGTGCGCTGCCAGTATGTCATGCCGGCAAGGGGTCTATCTTCAGATGCGATGTTCGTCTGTTGCACGTCCTACTCCGTCATTTCCTACAAGCGTCCGCATGCCGCGAGAAACGCATGGTACTGTCTCTCATCCAGGCCGACGCCTCCCAACCGTGCCCGGTGCACGTCGTCACCGTGCCAATCCGACCCGCCGCTCACGCCCAGGTGAAGATCACGGGCGATGTCGACCAGCTCGGCACTTTGCGATGGCGTCTGCAGCGTATGGTATGCCTCGAGCCCCGTCATGCCCTCGCGTGCAAAGCGGGAAATGAGGTCAACGACACGATAGCGCGCGGGATGGGCGACAAAGGAACAGCCGCCGGCTTCGGAGATCAGACGCATGGCCTCGATGGTGTCGGGGTAGACCGCATCGACATAGCAAGGAGACGAGGCCCCGAGCAAGCGCGCGAACGCATCGTCGACGCTTGTGGCGCAACCTCGCTCGACGAGCAGGCGCGCGAGGAGGGGACGGTTGGGGGTCTCCCCCGTTGCCCGCAGGTCATCAGCGCATATGGGATAACCGTGTTGCTGCAACAAGTCCGCCATGGCGTAGACGCGCCGGGCCCGTCTCTGGCGATTGGCGTCAAGGTAGTCACCGAGGACGGGGCTTTGGGGATCGATGAAGTAGCCGAGCATGTGCACGGTGCGCCGGTCGTACCTGGTCGTGATCTCGACGCCGCAGACGAAATCGACGCCATGGGCGTCGCATGACAAAACGGCCGCCCCAAGAGCGGCCAGGCTGTCATGATCGGTAATGGAGATGACGCGAAGGCCATCGGTGCGAGCGGCGAGACGGGCTATGTGGTCGGGCCCGTAGGTACCGTCGGATGCGGAAGAATGCGTATGCAGGTCCGCAAAGGGCACGCAACGCTCCTACACGAGCGTCGGCTCGTCCACGGTCTCCTCTATCTCGACGATGTCATCGGAGTAATGCGGGTGCACGGCAAAGCGAATGCCCGTGCGCGTGTCACCGTTTATCTCGAGTTCGACGAAAGAGGGCACGCAAGCGACGTCGATGCCGCTGGGCGCAAGATATCCACGGGCGATGGCAATGGCCTTGACGGCCTGGTTAACGGCGCCAGCGCCAATCGACTGTATGCGTACGGGGTTCCCGTCCTTGATGAGACCGGCAATGGCGCCGGCAACGGATGCGGGGGAAGACTTGCTTGAAACCTTCAGAAAATCCATGGCGTGTCCCTAGTGCGTGTGTTCTTCATTAGTACGGTGTTTAAGCTTTCAGCGAGAGGATTATAAACCATAGGACACATGAGATTGACTAGGATTGCAGAAATAAGTGACTAGAAAATATAACGATTTTGTGCGTCAATTTATCTTAGTCAATTGAGGGATATATGTCGGTTGTATATATCCCTCCCATTTCGAGCTCCAAGCCCATCGTACGCTCGATACCAGCCTAGTCCAAAAGCTCCTGGGCAGCTTCGGAAAGCTCCGAAAGAAGCTGTTCTGCCTGTTCACGGCTATTTGCCTTACTAAAGACATAGGCCTTTATCTTTGGCTCGGTACCACTGGGACGTATGATGATGCGCACTCCGTCGCCCAAGTCGAAGGAGATGACGTTTGCCTCTGGCAAGGTCTGATGTTCGTCAGCATTTCCGTTTATCTTGGTCATGGGAACGCCTTCCGCATAGTCCAAGATACTCGTCACGGGTAAACCGGCGATAACTTGTGGAGGATTTGTGCGCAGCCCCTCCATGATCGCCCCCATTTTCTCCGCTCCCGAGCTTCCGGGATAGGACACGTTGAGGGTCTTGTTAAGGTAGTAACCATAACGCTCGTAAAGGGACTCCATGGCCTCGACCAAATCGACGCCCTCGTCCTTGTACATTTGCGCCATCTCGCATATGAGCATGGAGGCGCTGATGGCATCCTTGTCACGCACATAGGTGCCCGACATGTAGCCGTAGGACTCCTCGAAGCCGAACATGAACTCGTCGACGTGCTCGTCTCCCAGCAGTGCGATCTGCCCGCCGATGTACTTGAAGCCGGTCAGCACGCGCCTGAGTTCGAACCCGTAATAGGCCGCCTGCGCATCGGGCATGAGCGTCGAGACGATCGTCGTGACGACGAGTTTCGAAGAGAGATCCACTCCCCGCTCGCCCAGGCGCCTCGCGATGTAGTCGACGAGCAGCACGCCCACTTCGTTACCGGTCAATAACTCATATGTGCCATCGTGTAGGACGGCGATGCCCACGCGGTCAGCATCCGGGTCGGTGGCAAGCAGGATGTCGGGCTTGACGCGCTCGCAAAGCTTGAGGCCGAGCTCGAGCGCGGCGCGATCCTCCGGATTGGGGTACGGGCACGTCGTGAAGTTGCCGTCCGGATACCGCTGCTCCTCCACGACGGACAGGTCCTCAAGGCCAATGCGCTCCAGTATTCGCGTCACGCATTCGAGGCCGGTGCCGTCGAGCGGCGTATACACGACGCGAAGCCCGTCCTTGACCTTCTCGTCGTCCGGCCTGACGGATTGCGCGGCCACCTCGTCGAGAAAGCGCTCGATGACGTCATCGCCGACCCACCTGATCAGTCCCGAGGCCAGGGCCTCATCGAAATCGACGTGCTTGACGTCATCGAAGAAATCGAGGCCGTCGATGTTCGCCTGGATCTCGACCGCCGCCTGCGAGGCAATCTGGCAGCCGTCCTCGCCATAGACCTTGTAGCCATTGTAGGCGGCCGGGTTATGGCTTGCCGTCACGTTGATGCCGGCACTGCATCGCAGGTCGCGCACCGTGAACGAGAGCACGGGCGTGGGCTGGATGGCACGATACACGTGGGCGACGATGCCATTGGCCGCGAGCACGCTTGCGGCGGCACGCACGAACTCCTCGCCCTTGTTGCGGCTGTCGCGCGCGATAGCGACACTGGGATTCTCGTAATGCGCGTTAAGGTAATCGGCAAGCCCCTGCGTCGCCTTGCCGACGGTATAGACGTTCATGCGGTTGGGTCCAAGGCCGATGATGCCGCGCAGACCGGCCGTGCCGAAGGAAAGCTCGCGATAGAACGCGTCGTGGAGTTCCTCGATTGACTCTGCCTGCTCGCGCAACTGCTCGGCTTCCTGCGCCGACACGCGCTCGAGCCACTGTTCGTACTGCTCTTTCTCGGTGCTCATGGAACTACAGCTCCTTGTCGAAGGGGAACTTGACGGTAATGGCGTCCTTGCCAACGCGAATTATAGGCTCCTCGGCGAGCTCTATGTAGTAGCGATCAGACATCGTGGCAAAGGCTTCCTCGAGCGCACGGGAGAACGCCGAGAGATCGTCTGCCGAAATCTTGAGACCGCGGCGGTCCTTGTACAGGTCGACCTCACGTGCCTGTGGCCGATCGTCATGGCCATGGTCGATAAGCTGGTCGAGCAATGGCGCGAGCGGCTCGATCTGGCCCGACAGGATACGATGGGCGGTACGTTCCGACATCTCGAGGCCGAGGTTTCCGCATGCCGCGGCGAGCTCCGCGGCATCCCCCGCAGCGGCCGGCCGCAGCACGACGGGCAGTTTCTCGATGTCGTCGCAGAAGAGCAGCCGCGCGTCCGTGAGGCATGCAGCGCCCCGGTTGACGAGCGTTGCCGCTATTTCGGCGGGAGACCCGACGAAGACGTCGACCGACCCCATGACGTCCAGCGCGAACTCGGTCACGGTGCGGTTGACGTTATGGGGTCCCGAGGTGACGACGGGGTTTCCCTCTTCGTCACGTCCGATGACGGGCATCGAGGACTGGTCCGTCCTCTCGCCAAGCGCGTCGAGATCAACGCGAATGGCAAGGGACGAGCCCATGGAGGGAGCCGACGTGCACACCCTGGCGTCGTCCGCGTTGGACCTGATCGAATACAGAGCCATGCCGCGACCGTGGACGCCCCAGTTATCCATGACCATGGTCTCGAGCTTGGAGGTGACGCGCGGCTCGAAGATACGGTCATGCATCTCGTCCGGTATGCCATCGCCGTCATCGACGAAGACGAGGGTCTTGAGGGTGCCCTCGCGGCTCACGGCAAGGTATATGCTTCCCGCATGGGCGTCGCGTGCGTTTCTGAGCATCTCGATGACGACGTCCTCGACGCAGCGTATGTCATGCTTTGCCTGGCGACGTTCGGCCTCGGCGGTCTTGAGACGCACGAACCCATCGCCGAGGTTCTCCTCGATGGCAAGGTGGTCGTCTCCCGAAACGGAAGCTATGAAGCCGAGCAGGTCATCATCTGGCATGGGGCCTCCATATACATGATGGACCATGAAGCACGCGCTCCATGGTCCATCCTAACTACAAGCATGTCCGTGCGCTACTTGGCGAGGGCTTCGGAGCGGGACTCGCGGATGACGACGACATGAATCTGGCCGGGATATTGCATCTCGTCCTCGATTTGCTTGGCGATGTCATGGGCGAGTACGGTCGACTTGGCGTCATCGATGGAATCGGGCTGCACCATGACGCGGACCTCGCGGCCCGCCTGCATGGCATAGGTGCGCTCGACGCCCTCGTGGGAATTCGCGATTTCCTCGAGCTTCTCGAGGCGCTTGATGTAGTTCTCGTAGCTCTCGCGGCGGGCACCCGGACGGGCGGCGCTCACGGCATCGGCCGCCTGGATGATGACGGCGAGGACGGTGGAGGGCTCGACATCGGCATGGTGCGCCTCGATCGCATGGACGATGGCGGGGTTCTCGCCGTAGCGGCGGGCCAGGTCGGCGCCGATGACGGCATGAGAACCCTCGACCTCATGATCGACGGCCTTGCCGAGGTCGTGCAGCAATCCGGCGCGCTTGGCGGTAATCGGGTCGAGGCCGAGCTCGCTTGCGATGGCTCCGGAGAGCGTCGCGACCTCGAGCGAATGCTGGAGGACGTTCTGCCCATAGGAGGTACGATACTTGAGACGTCCCAGGGTCTTCACGATATCGGGATGCAGGTCATGAATGCCCATGTCGAAGGTGGCCTGCTCTCCGGCCTCCTGGACCTGCTGGTCCACGTAGCGCGTGGCCTTCTCGAACATCTCCTCGACGCGGGCCGGATGGATACGGCCGTCGGCGATGAGGTTCTCGAGCGTGATGCGTGCGGTCTCGCGGCGCACCGGATCGAAGCAGGAAAGCGTGACCGTCTCGGGAGTGTCGTCGATGATGAGGTTGACGCCCGTGATCTGCTCGAAGGAACGGATGTTGCGCCCCTCGCGACCGATGATGCGGCCCTTGATGTCGTCGGAGGGAATCTGCACGGAGGTGACGGTGCGCTCGGCCGTGTAATCGGCTGCCATGCGCTGAATGGCGACGGAGAGAATCTCGCGCGACTTGCGGTTTGCCTCCGCCTTGGTGCGCGATTCGATGTCACGAATGATGCCGGCGGCTTCGGCCGTGCAGTCCTCGCGAATCTCGTCAAGGACGATGTCGCGGGCCTCGTCCTTGGTC
>CATLBX010000092.1 GCA_949879855.1 uncultured Coriobacteriia bacterium | reverse complement strand
TCATTTCCGGAAATGAGACAAATACCCTGTGCACTTGTCTCATCCGCGCCCGGTGCGGCGCTCATGGTATCCTTGTGGTACCCACATCTACCAAGGGAGCAGCATATGCGCATTGCGGTTGCACAGGTAAACCCCCGTGTCGGCGACCTGTCCGGCAACATGGACAAGATGCTCGACTACGCGCGCCAGGCCGCGTTTTCCCGCGCTGACCTCGTGGTCTTCGGCGCAGGCTCGCTCACCGGCGCCCACATCGGCGGCCTGGTCGATTCCCACACCTTCATCGAGGACGCCCACGACCACCTGCGCGCCTTCGCCGACGCCTCGCCCATCCCTGCCCTCGTCTCGTGCGCGAGCGTCAACGAACTCGACGCCGACACGCTCGCCATCGTCCCCGAGCTCTTCCTGGCCGGTGGCGGCGAGGTCGAGTCGCTGGGCGCGCCCGCCCTGCTCGAGACCGACGTCGTCCCCGTCATCGAACTTGCCGGCAGCAACATCGCCGTGCTCTTCGACGGGCACTTCGAGCCGGGCACCGAGCTCAAGAACGTCGACGTGCTCGTGGAGATGAACTACGACGCCTTCGGCGACCCCATGGCCGCACCGGCGGCCCGCGGCGACCTGCGCCACCTCTCCGCGCTCGCGAGCGAATGCGGCGCCCACGTGGTGAGCGCCAACCAATGCGGCGCGGCCGATGCGGTGGTCTTCGCGGGCAACTCGACGGTCACGGCCCCCAACGGCAGCCTCATGCACGCGGCCCCCATCGACGAGGAGGATCTCTTCGTCTTCGATACCGCCCCCGGCGCCGTCCACGAGGTGCAGCAGCGCCCCGCCGTCGAGCTCGACATACGCGAGATCGTCTGGCGCGCCCTCGTCGTCGCGACGCGCGACTACGTGCTCAAGAACGGCTTTAGCGACGTCATCATAGGCCTGTCCGGCGGCATCGATTCCTCCGTCGTGGCCACGGTGGCGGTCGACGCCCTGGGCGCCAGCCACGTCCACGGCGTCGCGATGCCCGGCCCCTACTCGAGCGACGCGTCCCTGAGCGATGCGCAACAACTTGCCTATAACCTCGGCATTCACTGCGAGGTCGTGCCCATCGCCGAGCCCATCGAGGCATTCGAGCGCGTGCTCGCCGGCCCCTGCGGCGGCAGCGTCGAGGGCCTGGTCGCCGAGAACCTGCAGGCCCGCGTGCGCACGGTCGAGCTCATGACCATCGCCAACAGCCACGGCTGGCTCATGCTCAACTGCGGCAACAAGTCCGAGGCCGCCATGGGGTTCTCGACCCTCTACGGCGACACGGCCGGCGCCTTCGCGCCCATCGGCGACATCTACAAGACCGAGGTCTACGAGCTCGCCGAATGGCGCAACACGCACGACACCTGCATCCCGCAGGCCGTCATCGACAAGGAACCGAGCGCCGAGCTCTACGAGGGCGCTCGCGACAGCGACCGCCTGCCGCCCTACGACCAGCTCGACGACCTGCTCGAGGCGCACGTCGAGGGCGAGATGGGCGCCGCGGAGGCCATCGAGGCCGGCTTCGACCCCGCGCTCGTGGCCCGCGTGCTGCCGGCGGTGCAGGCCAACGAGTACAAGCGCCGGGCCGAGCCCATCGCCCCGCACGTGCTGGGCTGCTCGTTCACGAAGGACCGCGCCTGGCCCATCACCTGCGGCTGGAGCGATCCCGGCCTCGCATAACGGCAAGCAGGGGCGCCGTATCTGCGCCCGTCTCAGCGCGCCCGTGTTACAATGGGCGGTAAAGCATTTTGGCGAGGCGTTCGCGCATCGCCGCCCGAAGAAAGGACTACACGATGCCCCAGATCACCCGTGAGGACGTACGCGTTCCCGCTGACGTCATGCCCGAGGCAGTCGAGCTCTACCTTGACAACTACATGGCCGCCACGCGCGGCACGGGCCGTCTCATGCTCTTTGCCTGCGACCAGAAGATCGAGCACCTCAACAAGGACTTCCACGGCGAGGGAATCGACCCGGCCGACGGCGATCCCGAGCACCTGTTCCAGATTGGCGAGCAGGGCACCATCGGCGTGCTGGCCGGCCAGCGCGGCCTCATCGCCCAGTACGCGCGCGACTACCCCAACATCAACTACCTGGTGAAGATGAACTCCAAGACCAACCTGGTCAAGACCGCCCAGCAGGACCCCTACTCCCCGCAGCTCTACGACCTCGAGGCCGTGCTCGCCATGCGCGAGGCCGGCGTCAACATCGTGGGCTTGGGCTACACCATCTACCTGGGTAGCGAGTACGAGGCCAACATGCTGGCCGAGGCCGGCGAGCTCATCGCCGAGGCCCATGCCGAGGGCCTGCTCGTCGTGCTGTGGATCTATCCGCGCGGCGAGGCCGTGACCGACGAGAAGAACGCCGAGCTCATCGCCGGTGCCGCCGGTGTCGCGCTGTGCCTGGGCGCCGACTTCGTCAAGGTCAACCCGCCCGCGGGTGACGCCGAGCACACGAGTGCCGAGCTCCTGGCCGTCGCGAGCCGCGCCGCCGGTCGCACGGGCCTGGTGTGCGCGGGTGGCTCCAAGGCCGATGCGCGCGAGTTCCTGAGCAGCCTCTACGACCAGATCCACGTGGGTGGTGCCGTGGGCAACGCCACGGGCCGCAACATCCACATGCGCTCGCTGGACGAGGCCGTGCGCCTCACGCAGGCCATCAGCGCCATCACGCTGGGCGACTACGACGTCGAAGAGGCCATGGACGTGTTCGAGGGCAAGGAGCACTTCACGCTCTAGGGCGCGGGCCGGCAAGAGCTGGCAGCCGCAACGCACGAGAGCGCAATGCCGGGGAGTCGCTTAGGCGGCTCCCCTTTTTTGTGGGCCGTCGAGAGCGGTGGAGGTGCCGGCGGTGCGGTGAACGACGGGGCGCTGGCAAAGATGGGGCACTTGTGACACGTGGGAAGGGTGCGCGTGGCCTCTCCCCTGTCATTTCGACTGGAGCAAGCGTCGAAAATGGATGTCCCGCACGTCGTCGAGTGTCTAAAGGAAAAGCGCCCGAGGAGGTAAACTAACGTACCTTTCCGGCGCTTTTGCAAGTACATTCTATCTTGCGATGTCATTTTATGTCAATGACCTTCCCGTACCTGGTAACGTATATCAGCCTTCGAATGTTAGACACTTTGAATGCTTGCGAGCGCACCTCTCGTTCAATCGCCTCATCGGGAACGCCTTTCATGCGCCTACCGTCAAATACGATGTTCTCTGACTGTCTACGTCCCCTCTTCAGGTTCCTCTCGACCGCTTTCAACTTGCCGCTCTTGGGGGCCTTGAACTCCCACATCTCCCCGTCAATCAAGGCGTCTGCCGTCTTCTCATGCTCCGTCTCCCTCCTTCGCACGAACTCGACGACGTATCCCGCACCCGCCAGTGCCTTTGCAGTCTTGAGCTCATGAGGCCATACGTTAACATCCGGTGGGATGATCACCCTCCCACATCCTCCACGTCCCGATATGTCCCGCCGTCGCTCGTTCACGCCCCCACCCTATCAGGCGAATCTCACAAAATCGCCGAACGTTTTCCGGCGGATGCCCGAGCGATTTCGGGACGGGTTCGGATATGGGCCCAACCAGAATCGGGACGGGCTCGGAGATGCGAAGAGCGAGATTTCTCGACTACGGCGCTTCGCGCCTCCGCTCGAAATGACAAAAACGCGAGCGCAGCGGCCCTTTCCTGTCATTTCGACTGGAGCGAGCGCAGCGGCCCTCCCCCCGTCATTTCGACTGGAGCGAGCGCAGCGAGCGGAATGGAGAAATCTCGCCATCCTCCGGGCAAGCGTCTTCGTGCCTATACAAGCGAGGCGTAGTCCTGTCGCTGGTGGAAGAGGTGGGCGATGACGACGATGCCGTCACGAAGAAAGTACAGGACGACGTACTCGCCCACGAACATGGCGCGGTAGCCGAGCGCTGTGAGCACGGGCATCCTCGACAGGGCGAACATCGTCGGATTGTCGCATGCGCGCTCTATCTGCCGCATGAATTCGCCGAGAAACGAGTCGGCCGCCTGCGGTCCATCGGCATGCTCCAGCAAGTATGACAGCGTAGCGTCAAGTTCGGCACGTGCTCCGTCGAGCAGGACGTACTCACAGGCCATGCTTTGCCCTCAGAGCGGCGATGGTCGCGGGACCATTCTCGTACGCCCCCTCCGCGTATTCGCGCTCCGCAAGCGCGACGCGCTCGAGCAGGCGCGCCCTGGCGAGCTCCTGCTGCATGGCATCGTAATCCACGGTTCTCATTACCACGAAAGCGTCATATCCGTTCTTTGTCACGATCACAGGGCCTCCTGCCTCCTCGACGGTACGGGTGAACGCAGCGGTATCCTTCATGTCCTTGATCGGAACGCACGTGGGCATGGCATGACCTCCTTCACATAATGGCCTAATTATACCATCATATGAAGCGAGACGTCGCTCGTTCACGCGTCCACCCTATCAGGCGAATCTCACAAAAACGCCGAACGTTTTCCGGCGGATGCCCGAGCGATTTCGGGACGGGTTCGGAGTTGGGCCCAGAGCGATCTCGGACATGGATTTCCGTGCCCGGATGCGCCCGTTTCCTGCGTTAGACTCCATTCGTGCCGTGACGTTGTGCCGAGGCGCGCATTCGCCGTCGCCCCATGAGAGACCTCGATGCCCCTGTCCTCGTTTGGCGCTCGCCGTGGTATAATTCGTTTGACGTTATTATTTAACGTTATTGTTTGACTTAATTAGGAGCACCTATGTCAGACAAGGTCGCGGTACATTCCCGCGTACACGCACGGCATCCGGAGATACGCGATGAAGATGCGTGCATGGCCTGGGACAATGCGATCGCGATGGTCAATAGAACCTACTCTCCGCCCGACATCTACGCGGCGACCGGGTTGGATGGCAAAGGGAGAATGCTCGAGCTGTTGGGCGTCGAGCTGGATGATGGTTCCTTCCTCGTCTTTCACGCAATGAAGCTCACGAGGAAGATGAGCGAGGAACTGGGACTTGTCTAGGGGGCGTCATGGCGTACAGAACCAAAAGCGGGGCAATCCTCACGGATGAGATGCTCGAGGAGCTTACGGAAAAAGCGGAACGCGGGGAATACCCCGGAAAGCCCGGTAAGATTGTCGTCGCCCCTCCGGGACGGCCTCCTCTCTGCGATGAGGAGCTTGTGACGGTCGCCTTCAAAATCCCGCGCTCCTGCCGGGACAGGATGGACGAGAAAGCAATGAGCCTCAACGAGACCAGGTCTCAATTCCTGCGCGACGTCCTCGAGGCGGCCTTGACATAGCCCCCACCCTATCTTAGGCGCCCTAAAGGAAAAGCGCCGGTCCAAGAGGAAAATGACCTCCATACCAGCGCTTATCTTATTTTGCATCATAAATCCATGGTCTTAGAATGTCAAACGCAGTGGTCTTTTTCACAACAATGACCTCGCGTTTCCGCGTGACAAAGATAAGGCTCTTCATCGCAGGGAGCATCGATGCCACTCGAACAAGCTCTCTTTCAATCTGAGAATCCTGTAGCCCTTTTATGCGTTGACTGTCATATATGACGTGAGGTGACTGATGTAGCGCCTCTCGAACAGTCTTGAGTACCTTAGCTGCATGCGGGCTCCTGGGAGCCTTCATTTCCCAGAGCAGATCAAATATGATGGCATCGGCCGAACTTTGGTATCGTTCTTCCCCGCGCGCGGGGAAGAACACGTCATGACCCAGAAGATTGAAAGCCTGTGCCGTCTTCATCTCATGAGGCCAAACGTTTGCGCCAGCTCCAATTATCGTTCGACCCATCCGCATCATTTCACTCCCCGCCGTCGCTCGTTCACACGCCCACCCTATCAGGCGAATCTCACAAAATCGCCGAACGATTCCCGGCGGATATCGAGTTTTCTCGGAGTGATGTCAGAGTTGGGCCCGACCAGAATCGGGACGGATTCGGACATGCGAAGGGCGAGATTTCTCGACTACGGCGCTTCGCGCCTTCGCTCGAAATGACAACTCCGCGGTACATTCGCCCGAACAATTTATCGTCGGCAAAAACCAAACACTTATGGCGCATGCGGAGCGATCGTGTGACAAGAAGGGGCCGATTGTGGCAATAAAGGGCGCTTTGCGGCACGCTGGGCGGGACGCAAACGCGCGGTTCTTGCCAGCCGGGCACGCTGGGCGGGACGCAAACGCGGGGTTCTTGCCAGCCGGGCGCGCTTGGACGGGCCGCAAATGCGCGGTTCTTGGCAGCCGGGCGCTCCGGGCGGGACGCAAGTGCACGGTTCTTGCCAGCCGGGCCGCTTGGGTGCCCCGGCCCTCGGTCCCTCTCCCCTCCTCTAGGCCCTGCGGCCCGCGGTGGGGACGGTGGCGGCGGCGGGGATGGCCGTCACGGTGCTGGCGGGGAATGCGGGGACGCTGGAGCCACTGCACACAATGCCGGTGAGTGGGGTGACTCCAGCGTTTGCCGCGTGAAGCGAGGCAGAGGAGCGATCGGCAACGGGCGTTGCGATCCGAACCTGCGATACCTCCGCGAGAACGCTGTCGGTGGTGGCGCGGGCCATCATGGCCGCGAGGATGCTCGGGGAAACGGGGGTGGCGCCGGCCGGGGCGATGGCGTCGGCGAAGGCGCGCGAGGCGGTGAAGGCGCGGCCGGTGGCGACGGTGCCCGTGAGGCCCGTAGCGCCCGCAGGAGCGCCCGCGCCGGCGATGCCGGTGTCAGCACCCATCGCGACGGCCTGGACGGCCTGAGAGGCGCCCGTGGTGGCCACGGAGCTGTTGCCGGTGGCGAAGGGAGCGGCGAGCGCCACGCCGTCGAGGGCGCGGGACGGGTCCACGAAGCCCGCGAGCGTACCGGTGGCGCCCAGCTGCGGCAGGCGCACGGTGCCCAGGGCGTCGAGCACGGCGTCCAGGATGCCGGTGGTGCCGTCGGTGACCTCGTCATCGGAGCCAGCGGGGCCCATGATGGTGCCACCGTTGAC
>CATLBX010000091.1 GCA_949879855.1 uncultured Coriobacteriia bacterium | reverse complement strand
AACTGCATGGCGACGCTCATGCCGTTGGCGATGGCGATGACGTTCTTCGAGGCCGCGCAGAGCTCCACGCCCGTCACGTCCGAGGTGGTGTACACGCGGAAGGTCGAGGTGTTGAAGAGGTCCTGGAAGTAGAGGGAGCATGCCTCGTCGGACGAGGCGACGACCGTGGCGGCCGGCAAGTTGCGCGAGACTTCCTCGGCATGGTTGGGACCGGAAAGGCAGGCGAGGCGCGACGGGTTGCCAATCACGTCTTCGAGCAGCTCGACCATCGTGAAGCCCGTCTGTGCCTCGATGCCCTTGGTCAAGACGATGACGGGTAGGCTATCGGCGATGAATGGCGCACACGACGAGGCGATGTCACGCAGGTATGACGAGGGGCATACGAAGATGGCCGCATCGACGTCGCGCAGTGCTTCCTCGAACGACGCGCTCGCCATCACGCCAGGCAGCTCGACGTCGGGCAGATGGCGCGGGTTGCGATGGGTCGCGTTGATGGCGGCGGCCACGTCCGCGCTGCGTGTCCACATCCTCACCGCGACACCCTTGCCGGCGATGAGATGGGCGATGGCCGTTCCCCAGGTGCCCGAGCCGATGACCGCGATGCCTTGCATCACAGCTCTTCCTCGAGTTCCTTTTCCAGCTCGTCCTCGTCCACGACGGTCTTCTCGCCCGTGGACTTGAAGGAGAACTTGGGCTCCTCGCCGTTCATCATGCGCTGGATGTTGCTGCGGTGCGCGAAGACGACGGCGATGGCGACGATGATGCTGACGACGAGCAGCGGGACGTTGCTCCCGTAGAAGACGTATGACCAGATGGGAAAGCTAATCGCGGCGCAGATGGAGCCAGCCGAGATGCGCCTGCTCAGGCCCGCAATGACGAGGAAGGTCGCGAGCAGGCACAGCGCGACGAAGGGGTAGGCCACGAGAATGGAGCCGAAGCCGGTGGAGATGCCCTTGCCGCCCTTGAAGCCGAGCCACGGGCAGAAAACGTGACCGACGATGGAGAAGAGGACGGCGAGCACGATGAGCAGGTCGAACTGCCACATCGCATCGAAGGGCATGAAGCCCGAGACGATGCGGGCGAAGACGACGGCGATCGCCCCCTTGCTTGCGTCGGCCAGAAAGGTGATGACGAACGCCTTCCAGCCATAGAGCCGGCTCATGTTCGTCGCGCCGATGGAGCGCGACCCACCCGAGCGCGGGTCGGAATTGTAGAGCGCCTTGGCGATGAGCACGCCGAAGGGGACGCTGCCCACCAGGAAGGAGACAGCAGAGACGAGAATGAAGTCGAGCAGGATGATGACGGACATGGCTAGTTCTTCCTCTTGAACTTGATGCGCACGGGCGTGCCGGTCAAGTCGAAATTCTCACGCAGGCGGTTTTCGAGAGAGCGACGGTAGGTGTCGTCGATGATTTCGGGGAAGTTCGCGAAGAAGGTGAAGACGGGCGGCTGGGTCGCGGCCTGCGTCACGTAGTTGAGGCGCAGGCGCTTGGAACCCTTCACGATGGTATGGCCGAAATCGCGAAGCTGCGTGAGCAGCGCGTTGAGCTGGTTGGTCGGGATATGACACGAGTAGTTCTGGTAGACGGTGTTGATGGCGTCCCAAATGCGATGCACCGAGCGGCCCGTCTTGGCAGAGATCGAGATGACCGGCGCATAGCCCACGAACTCGAGGCGGTCGCCCACGAGATCGCGAATCTCGTCGCGACGGTCGGGATCTTCGATGAGGTCCCACTTGTTGATGAGCACGACCATGGCGCAGCCGCGTTCGGCGGCCATGCCCGCGACCTTCTGGTCGGCATCCGTGAGGCCAAGCGTCGCATCGATCATGAGGAGCACGACGTCGGCACGGTCTATGGCACGCAGCGAGCGCACGTAGCCGTAGTACTCGACGTCCTCGTCTATCTGAGACTTCCTGCGTATGCCCGCCGTATCCACGATGCGGTAGCGCACGCCATCATGTTCGACGACGCTGTCAATGGCGTCACGCGTCGTGCCCGCGACGTCGCTCACGATGGAGCGCTCGTTACCGACGAGTCGGTTGGTGAGCGATGACTTGCCCGCGTTGGGGCGCCCGATGATCGCGACGCTGATCTCGCCATCTGCCTCGTCGTCGTTCGCGTCCTTGGGAAGCTCGCGCACGACGGCATCGAGCAGGTCGCCCGTGCCATGACCGTGCGAGGCCGAGATGGGCATGGGTTCGCCCAGGCCGAGCGAGTAGAACTCCCAGAGCACCTCGTCTTCACGGTCGGGATTGTCGAGCTTGTTGACGGCGAGCACGACGGGAACCTTGCTCTTGAGCAGCACCCGTGCGATGTCGGTATCCTCGCTCGTCACGCCCGTACGGCCATCGACGACGAAGATGATGCAGTCGGACTCCTCGCAGGCGACGAGCGCCTGGCTCGTGATGGAGCCCTGGAACATGTCCGTATCGCCCAGGGCGATGCCACCCGTGTCGATGATCATGAAATCGACGCCGTTCCAATCGGCACGATGGTAGGAACGATCGCGCGTCACGCCGCGCATCTCGTGCACGATGGCGTCCTCGGTTTGGGTTATGCGGTTGATGAGCGTGGACTTTCCGACATTCGGACGACCGACCACGGCAACGAGCGGGAGACTCATGGAAACCTCTTCTGTAGGATTGCGAGCAGTATCTTACCGCATCAACGCGTCGAGGATATCCGCGGGCGTATAGGTGCACAGGTGCACGGTCGCCTCGCTCGCCGCCTCGACTTGGGCAAGCGTGACGTCATCGAGCAGCCTGAGGTCCTGGTTGAACATCTCGTGCGCGACGAGCAGCGTCTCGCAGGGCTGCGCCTGACGGATAGCGGGGATGAGGTCATGACCCGTGAGCAAGCAGGTCACGTCGACGTTGCCGCCGAAGAACTCGTTTTCGACGGCAAGGATTCCGAGCTTGCCGGCCAAAGGCGATGCGTCGATGAGTGTTTGCAGCACGCGTGCAAAAGCCGTGCCGCAGACGATGCACGCCGTCCCGTCAGCGAGCTGCGCGGCAACTTGTGCGATCTTCTCTTTGCTCTGCTCCCATTCGTCGATGAACGAGCGCATCATGCCGATGCCGTCCTGGAACTGCGGATAATCCGCGTACATGAAGGCGGGCGGGAAATCGTAGCCGGCATCGATATAGAATTCGTCGGCAATTTGCAGACGCGGATTGCGGCGCTCGACACCGGAGTCCTCCTGGAATTCGCGAATGAGCTCGATGACCACCGCAGCCGCATCCGGGTCATCGGAAAACGACGAGGCGAAGCGCTGCTGGTGGCGGGTATAGCCAAGCGGCACGAAGCCCGCCGAGAGCACACCGGGATGCCGCTCGATCCACGCGAGCGTACGCATGAGCTCGGCCCCGTCGTTCACGCCGGGCACGACCACGACCTGCACGTGCACCTCGAGTCCGGCATCGAGCAGGGCTTCGAGCACCTCCATGCCCCGCTGGGCGTTCTTGCCCATGAGGGCCTTTCGCACGTCGGGACTCACCGCATGCAGCGAGACATGCAGCGGCGAAAGATGGCATTCGATGATGCGCGCGAGGTCTTCATCGCTCACGTTGGTGAGGGTCACGAAGTTGCCCTGGAGAAACGAGAGACGGTAATCGTCGTCACGCAGGTACAGGGTCGAGCGCATGTCCTTCGGCAGCATGGACATGAAGCAGAAGCTGCAGGCGTTACGGCAGGTGATGACGCCGTCGAAGATGCAATCATCGAAGACGATGCCCCAGTCCTCCCCAAGCTCGCGCTCGATGTAGGCGAAGCGCCCGTCCTCGAGTGCCAGCTCAACGTCGTAGCCATCGGCTTGCCAGCGCCACTCGATGAGGTCGCGCAATGGCACGTCCTCGACGTGCGTGATGACCATGCCCGCCTCGAGCCCCGCCCGATCGGCAGGAGATCCCGGCTCGACACGGGCGATGCGCGCGCGGCAGGGCTGGGGATGCGTCTGTGCCTTGAGGGAGCCGTAGGTGCTTGCTTCGGCCTGCACGTCTGCCATCGTCACGCGACCTCGCCCGTCAACGCGCGGATCGAAGCGCATACCGCGTCGATATGCCCTTGCGGCGTGCTCGCGCCCGCCGTGATGCCGATGCGCACCACGCCATCGAGCCAGGCCGGGTCAATCTCGGCGCTGTCCTCGATGTGATGGGTCGCCGCGCAGCGCGCCTTGCATATCTCGTAGAGACGGCGCGTATTGCCCGAGTTGCGCCCGCCGATGACGATCATGAGCTCGACGCGGGCGGAAAGCTCGGCAGCGGCAGCCTGGCGTTCCTGGGTCGCGAAGCATACCGTCTCCTCGACGCGCAGCTCGTCGACACGGCCCTGCAGCGCATCGAGCACCGCGTCGACGCGGTCGGCGCTCTGCGTCGTCTGGATGACGACGCCCACCTTGGCCGGCAACTCTTCGGGGAGCTTTTCGGGCATGTCGGCGACGGCGACGACGGCCTCGCCGCCCCAGGCTCGTATGCCCTCGACCTCGGCATGACCGGGCTCGCCGATGATGACGACGGCATAGCCCGCCTCGGCGAGCTGACGCGCCTTGCGCTGGACCTTCGAGACGTAGGGGCAGGTCGCGTCCACGACCGTGAAGCCGCGCCGCGTGGCCTCGTCGACGATCTGGGGGGCGGTGCCGTGGCTTCTGAGCACGAGCGTCCCCTCGCCCGCCTCGTCAAGCGTCTCGGCAACCGCGACGCCCTGGCTCGCGAGCTCGTCGACAACACGCGGGTTATGGATGAGGGGCCCGAGGGTATGCACGGGACCGGCGTTATCGGCGGCCTCGCGGGCCATCGTGAGGGCGCGATTCACGCCATAGCAGGCACCGGCATGGCGGGCGATTTCAATGGAAATTCCCATGGCGCTTCCTAGCCACGCGCCGTATCGCGCAGACGGAATACCTCGTCCATGATCGCGGCGATGATCGCGTCGGACTTACCCTCCTTGGGAAGGTTCGCGAAACGCTCGCCCTTGGGGTCGATGGGCTCACCGACATTGAGATAGACACGCGGAAAGCGGATGAACTTGGGCTTGCCGTAGGGCATGATCTTCTCGGTGCCCTCGATGCCGATGGGCACGATACGAGCCTTGCCCATATTGGCGATGAGCACGGCGCCGGCATGGGGATGATAGACCTTGTTTGGCTTGTTCATGCGCGTGCCCTCGGGATAGATCAGCAGGCTCTCGCCGCGTTTGAGGCAGGCGGCGGCTCTCTTGATGGCCGTACGGTCTGCCGAATCGGGATTGATGGGAATAGCGCCGACACGGGCTATGAGCTGGGCGAGCACGGGCTTGAAGAGCGTGGCACGAGCCAGGATACGGGAAAAGCGCCTCTGGCCGTAGAACGCGCACCAATGCACGCACGGATCGGCGTAGGAGACGTGGTTGCAGACGTAGACGACCGGCTCGTCACCGATGGCCTCGAGGTTCTCGACACCGCGTATCTTCCAGCGGAAGCACACCTTGAGGATGGGACGCACGAAGTAGGCCGCCACGTAGATGAACCAGTTGTGCGGCTTGCCCTTGGGAACCCAGACGCCCGAATCGAATATCTCGTCGAGGGACTTCATGGGCGTGCCTCGCGGGCCATCTTCACGATGGCATCGCACACCTCGTCGATGCTCATATGAGTCGTATCGAGCTCCTGGGCGTCAGCTGCGGGCTTGAGCGGTGAGGTGGCGCGGGTGCTGTCGGCCTTGTCGCGCGCGATGAGACCCTTGAGTATGACCGCAGGGTCGGTATCGCCAAAGCCACGTTCGGCGTTTTGCAGGGCACGGCGACGGGCGCGCTCCTCGGGGCTTGCGGTGAGAAAGATCTTGAGATCGGCGTGTGGGAAGACGACGGTGCCGATGTCACGGCCCTCCATCACGATGTCGTCATGGGCCGCGATGCGGCGCTGCTGCTCGACAAGCGCGGCGCGCACCTCGGGCACGGCCGAGACGGGGCTCACGGCCTTGTCGACTGCCGGCGTGCGTATGGCATCCGTCACGTCCTCGCCACCGAAGGAGACGCCCGTGGCAACGGGGCTTCCCGGTTCGTGCGAGAAGACGACAGGGATGTCGCGTGCCACGGCCTCGAGTGCCGCGGCATCATCGAAGGCGATGCCGTTTTCGAGGGCATAGTTGGCGATGCAGCGGTACATCGCGCCCGTGTCGAGATAGTGGAACCCGAGCATGGAGGCGACCTGCTTGGCGATGGTCGATTTGCCGGAACCCGCAGGTCCGTCGATGGCGATAATCACAGGCAAGCTCCTTAATAATCTAACGTGAGGATAGTGTAGCACCTCGGCGTTGCAGGCTCTCCATGTCGGCGAAGAAATCGGGCCATGACACGCTGACGCAATCGGGATCGTCGAGCTCGACATCGACGCCGAAGGCCTCCCCTGCCAGATACCAGGTCATGGCGAGGCGATGGTCCCCATGCGTCACGAGCGAGACATGCCGCGCCATGGACTCACGCGAGCCGTTCGTTCCCACGACGTGCAGGTCATCGCCATCGGCAAAGGCCGTGACGCCGAAGGCGTCCAGTCCCTCGATGATGGCCGCCATGCGGTCGCTTTCCTTCACACGAAGCTCGCCGCACGACTCGAACACCGTCTCGCCGCCGGCCAGGGCAGCGGCAACGGCGAGAATGGGAATCTCGTCGATGAGCGTCGGTATCTTCTTGGTGATGTCGGGCGAGGTGTTTTGCAGGGCGTGCTTCAACAGGTGGATGCCGTTGTATTTGCGACTCTGCGAATCGACGGCGTACTGGTTCAGAATCTTCGCATTCAGCGAGGAGGCCTTGACGCTGTATTCGTCGATGTCGGGGGCATAGCTCACCTTAACCTCCGTGTCGAACAGCGAGGAGGCGAACTTTTCATAGACGCCTTTGGGTATCCACCGCTCGCCGAATTTGAAGTCGAGGTCATCGAAAGCATTGGGCTTCGGAGCCGCCGCCCGCTGTGCTTCGAGCGACTCC
>CATLBX010000090.1 GCA_949879855.1 uncultured Coriobacteriia bacterium | reverse complement strand
CCGCCGAGAAGACCAAGAGCGCGGTTTTCGTCCCCGTCGCCTAGCGCGATTGGCAGTCGGGGGACAGACCCCCGGCTGCCACCCCCCCCCTACTGCCAGCGTGGCAATAGGGGGACAGACCCTCGATTCGCGATTCGAAATCGGGGGACAGACCCTCAAGGCCGACTATCAAAACGATTGAGAGGTTGAGACTTCATGCCTAGCAAATACTACGAGGATCACAAGGATGACGTCACGTGGCAAGATGGCGACTACACCGTGACCCGCACCACGACCTGGTCGGGCCCCGGCTGCCATGACGGCTGCGGCGTCCTGTACTACACCGACAAGGATGGAAAGCTCGCGAAGGTCGAGGGCGATCCGTATAACCCGTTCAACGGCGGCACGCTATGCATGCGCTGCCTCGAGATGCCGGAGTTCGTCAATCATCCCCAGCGCGTCACCTCCCCGCTCAAGCGTGTCGGTGAGCGTGGCGAGAACAAGTGGGAAGAGATCACCTACGACGAGGCATACGACATCATCGAGGAGAAGGTTCGCGAGATTTGGCGCGACTATGCTCCCGAGTCCATTTCCTGCATGATGGGCACTGGCCGTAACGCATGCTGGCAGGTTCCCTACCTCTGCTACTCCGCGTTCGGTTCGCCCAACTTCTGCCTCGGCTTTCTCTCCGGCGAGTCGTGCTTCCAGCCCCGTTCTGCTGCCATGGCATCCATGAACGGCGACTTCCTGATTGCCGACATGTCGCAGCAGTTCGAGCAGCGCTATGACGAGGAGAACACCGAGTGGCGTACCCCCGAGGTCATCGTGATTTGGGGCAACAACCCCGTTCGCTCGAACTCGGACAACTTCTACGGTGGTTGGGTCGTCGATTGCATGCAGCGTGGATCCAAGCTCATCACCATCGACCCGTCCCTCACCTGGCTCGCGTCGCGTTCCGAGTACTGGCTGCGCCTGCGTCCCGGCACCGACGGTGCGCTGGCCCTCGGTATGCTCCATGTCATCATCGAGGAGGATCTCTACGATCACGAGTTCGTCGAGAAGTGGACATACGGCTTTGACGAGCTGCGCGAGCGCTGCAAGGACTGGACGCCCAAGAAGGTTTCCGAGATTTGCTGGATTCCCGAGGAAGATATCGTGGCGGCTGCCCGTATGTACGCGCAGGCCAAGCCCGCCACCATCCAGTGGGGTCTGCCGATTGACCAGGCTGTGTGGGGCATCCCGTCTGCCATGGCCATCAACGCCCTGTGGACCATCACGGGCAATGTCGACATCCCCGGTGGCAACATCATCATCCGCAATGCGTTCGACCAGAACGTATCGTACAACTACGGCTTCAACAACCTCGCTCCCGAGGTGCAGGCCAAGCGCATCGGCGCCGAGTATCCCCTCATGGCGAAGGCCGGCTTCAGTTCCACGGCCCATTCCGATTCCATTTTGAAGGCCATCGAGACCGGCGACCCGTATCCCATCAGGATGCTCTGGCTGCAGTCGACCAACCCCATCGCCAACATGGGTTCCGACGCTCCGCGTATCTATCGTGCGGTCAAATCTCTCGACTTCGTCGTCGTTGTCGATATGTACATGACCCCGACGGCGGTCGCGTTCGCCGACCTGTTCCTTCCGTGCGCCATGAGCTGCGAGCGTGACAGCCAGCGCGTATGGTGGGTCCCGCTGCGTGGCATGAAGAAGGTCACGCAGTGCGGTGAGGTCAAGTCTGATGAGGACATCATCATCGACCTGGGCAAGCGCCTGCATCCCGAGAACTTCCCGTTTGACAATGAAATCGAGTGGGCAGACAACATCCTCAAGAATGAAACACCCGCTTACGGTGGTGACTTCGACCAGCTCGTCAACAAGGATGTGTGGAAGTACCCCGAGTTCCACTATCGCAAGTACGAGATTGGCGAGGGTCGCTACGACGGCCAGGTGGGCTTCAACACCCCGACCGGACGTGTCGAGCTCTACAATACGACCATGATGCTGTGGGGCTATGATCCGCTGCCCGACTGGGAAGAGCCGACGAGCTCGCCGTATCGCACCCCGGAGCTCTTCGAGAAGTATCCGTTCGTCCTCACGACGGGCGCCCGTTCCTTCGAGTTCTTCCACTCCGAGAACCGCCAACCCAATACCACGTCGCGCGAGCTGCATCCCATGCCCAAGTTCGAGATGAGCAAGAACTCGGCCGAGGAGCTCGGTCTGGAAGACGGCGAGTGGTGCTGGCTCGAGAATCAGCATGGTCGCTGCAAGCAGATTCTGCGCATCAACCCGTCGCTCGACGACCGCGTCGTGCGCGCCGAGCACGGCTGGTGGTTCCCCGAGACCGAGGGCGCAGAGCCCAACCTGTTCGGGACCTTCGACTCGAACATCAACAATCTGATTCCGCAGTGTGATAACGGTGTTACCGGTTACGGCGCACCTTACAAGAACCAGCTCTGCAAGGTGTACAAGTGCACCGAGGAGAACAGCAAGGTCATGCCTGGCTATCACGTGACAAGGGAAGATGGTTACTCGAAGGACATCGACGAGTCCAACGGCGACGTGAAGGTGGGTATGACGTATGAGCGCTAATGCATTGATGATCGACTACGAGTTCTGCACCGGCTGCCACGCCTGCGAGGTCGCCTGCAAGAAGCACCTCGAGGTGGGCGAGGGCCAGTACGGCATCCACGTCCTCCAGGACGGGCCGCGCGAGCTGCCCGATGGCAAGTGGGACTACAACTTCCTGCCCATGCCCACGTCGCTGTGCGACATGTGCGCCGGAAGGATCGCCGAGGGCAAGGACGCCGCCTGCGTGCACCACTGCCCGGCCCACTGCATGCACTACGGGCCTGCCGAGGAGATGGCCGCGCTGGCCGCCGAGAAGACCAAGAGCGCGGTGTTCGTCCCGGTGGCCTAGAACCGGGAATCGGGGGACAGACCCCCTCGCATCCCCGCCGGTGACAAAGCGGGGACAGACCCCCAGCTGTCGCCGCGGCAATAGGGGATGGCAATAGGGGGACAGACCCTCCCTTGGCAATAGGGGGACAGACCCTTCCCTCGTGAAGCGGGGTCGTCTTGCCTGACATTGGCGGGACGACCCCGTCCCTTGTCTAGATACATGTGAACGACTGTTTTGACGAAAGGCGGATTATGAGCACGAACACGGAGTCGGCACGCAAGGCCGGTCCCTACCAGAACGTCTTTGTCGTCGCGATCGTGCTGTTTCTGGTGGCCACGGCGGTCACCATCATGCAGTACAAGATCCCGACGATCATGGTCCCCATCATGGAGCAGTTCGCCATTGATGCGAACACCGCCGCATGGACCATGTCCATCTTCACCTTCACGGGCATTGTCCTCGCGCTGCCCGTGGGCATGCTTTCCCGAAAGTTCGGCCCCAAGAACCTCATCATCGCGGCCCTCATACTGGACATCATCGCCAGCGTGGCGGGTGCGTTCGTGAGCGACATCGCGTTGCTGCTGGTGACGCGCGCGCTCGAGGGCGCCGCTCTGGTCTGCGTCATCGCCTGCGGTCCGGTCGTGTTGCAGCAGACGGTCGATCCGGCGCGCATGGGCATCGCCACGGGTATCTGGATGCTCGGCGGCATGCTGGGCGCCACCTTCGGGGGCATCTTCACGCCGCTTCTGTACTACAACACGGGGTTTGCCGGCCTCTGGATTGGCTACGCGATCTTCACCGCCATCGCGCTGGTCGCCTTCGTGCTGGTCATCAAGATGCCGCCCGTCGACACGAGTGTGGCCGAACAGGAGGCGCTCGCCAACGCGAACAAGACCTTCGGCGAGCGCTTCAGGACGGAATACCGCGTCTTCTTCAAGCTGAACACCTGGCTGTTCTACCTGCCGCACGCCATCTTCCAGATTCTCCTGCTCGCGGTGCTCTCGTTTGCCCCCACGGCGCTGCAGCAGCAGGGCATGGACCCCGCGTTGTCCGGCCTGGTGAGCACCATCCCCATGCTGCTGGCCATCATCTCCTCGCTTGCCTTCGGCGCCATATCCGATGCGATGCATCGCTGCAAGCCGCTCGTGATCATCGGCATCGTCTCCATGGCGATTTGCACGCCCATCATGCTCAACGTCACAGGCCCCGTCTTCTGGGGCGCGCTCGTCGTCATGGGACTGCTGTCCATGGGCATGCCCACCGTCGTCATCGCGGCGTATCCGCAGGTGCTGGGTGATCCCAAGCTCATGACCGTGGGCATGGGGGTCTTGCTGCTCGTGCAGAGCATCGGCCAGTTCCTCGGCTCGCTCGTTCCGGGCATGCTGCTCGGCCCCGACATCTCGAACTGGTTCATGTGCGGTGCCGTGCTCTGCGCGCTCGGCCTCATCGGTGGCCTCTCGGCCATCGTCTGCAAGTTCAAGTAAACCCGCAGGTGACAATCGGGGGACAGACCCCTCCGCATCACCGCCGGTGGCAATAAGGGGACAGACCCCTAAGAGCAAGGAGGGGCCAAGGGGACAGACCCCGGTTGTCATTCGTGATGATCAGGGGACAGACCCCTGGGAACGAGGGGACAGACCATTTTGGGCTATGCGCTTTTGAGTAGCCGATGCGGCATGGCGGTATCCCGAAGAAGAATGGCTCGCGACGCTACAGAATGGGGCCGCGATTCCTCCATTCGTTCATCGTGAAAGCCCCTGCTCAGCAGATGCATGATAGGAATTTCTCGCATGCATCCCCGATTCCATATGATTGCCCCATTGTTGGTCGAAAGACTCAGAAAGGGAGGGAAAATGAAGAAGAACATTTTCGCTGTGGTGGCCGCCGTCGGCCTGACGCTTGCCCTGGGGGCAAGCCTGGTCGGATGTGGTGGATCATCGGGTGGAGGCAGCACCGCGCCCGCTGGCAACGCACCCATCAAGGCGGACGCCAAGTGGGAAAAGGTCGCGACCGTTCCCAACACGGCAATCATCGAGGGCATGAACTTCCACGATGGCGAGCTGTGGTTCATCGACGTTGGAACGTCGCGCATCTTCAAGCTCGTTAACGGCGAGGTGCAGACTGTCTACGAGGATCCCGAGAAGAAGGCGATGCCCAACGGCGCCAAGTTCATCGATGACAACACGCTCCTCATCACCGATCGCGCGCTGGGCCTTTGCACCTATGACCTGACCACGGGTGCGTACACCGTGAAGGTGTCCGGCGTTGACGGCCAGAACTTCCTCGGCCTGAACGACATCGTGCTCGACGGTCAGGGTGGTGCCTACTTCACCGATCCCGGCCAGTCCGACTATCTGAATCCCGAAGGCAGCGTCTACTACGTGAACTACGGTGACGGCAGCTACAAGGTCGAGAAGTACGCGGGCAACTTCGCGTATCCCAACGGCATCACCATCTCTCCCGATGGCAAGTTCCTGTACGTTGCGGAGTTCAACACCAACTCCATCGTGCTCGTGCCCTCCAAGACCTACACCGACAAGAAGGACACGCCTTACGTGTTCGCTCGCCTGAACGGCGGCCACGGTCCTGACGGTGTCCTCACTGATGAGGCAGGCAACGTCTACGCTGCGCACCTTAATGCCGGCGAGATGGTCGCGGTTTCGCCCAACGGCTTCGAGATCGGCGCCTGGAAGCTTCCCGAAGGTGCCACCGACCTCGTCAGCAACCTGTGCATCGGCCCGGACGGCTTCATGTACATGACCGAGTTTGGCAGCGGCACGATCTGGAAGATCCCCACCACCGCCAAGCCCAACCCGCTGGCATAGCTTGCGTAATTTATTGGGTACCGAGGGAGGGCGTCGCGAAAGCGGCGCTCTCCCTCGCTTGTCTATAAGCAAAGTAAATGCAATCAAGCCCCTGTCTCTATTGTTCCGCTTTGGCCACCTCATTGGTTTCGTTTCAACATGAGGCTGGCTCTGCCGGGAATCACCTACACACATCACAACCACATCATCGTCGGTATCGTAGCTCCCGCATCTAACAAAAACACCGAATGTTCGTGGTCGAATCGCCGAATTCTTTCGGGGCGCAATCAGATATTTGTCCGGATGAATTTGGAGTGAAACAAGACAGGCAGAAGCAGCATCATGTCACCGTCTGACAATCGGGGGACAGACCCCTCGGCATCGACCCCGATGTGAAAAAGGGGACAGACCCTCGATTGCCCGGCACGCCCCGCCCACAAATTCTCTATTCACCACTCCGAATAATGCGCTACACTGTTCCCACGCCATGATTTGCCCAAAAGTCGTCGTGCAGCGGCTCAGGGAACATCCGTTGTTGCACCGGGTGCATCGAGGTGGCGCACGATGCATCGCCTCATTGCGAAGGAGCGTGCAACATGGGCACCATCAAGGCCGTCTGCACCAGCACCGCCAAGGGCATCCAGAAATCCGAACAGCAGCACATCGATCTCATCCCCGATTGGGGCATTGAAGACGACGCTCATGCCGGTCCCTGGCATCGCCAGGTGAGCCTGCTTGGCCATGAGCGCATCGAGGCTTTCAAGGCCCTCGGTGCCGAGGTGGAGAACGGCTCCTTCGGTGAAAACATCATCGTCGAGGGCTTCGACCTCAAGAGCCTGCCCATCGGCACGCGCTTCAAGTGCGGCGATGCCATTCTCGAACTCACGCAAATCGGCAAGCAGTGTCACGCGCACTGCGCCATCTACCACAAGATGGGGGACTGCATCATGCCGCGCGAAGGCGTGTTCTGCAAGGTCATCGAGGGTGGCCGCATCATGCCAGGCGATGCCATCAACATCTTCGGCGAAGCGCCGGAAACGTCAACCTACGACCCTTATGACATTCACGCGCCTGTTGACAAGAAGGGGACAGACCCTTGCGTTGCCGACCTTCGCGTCGCCGCCGCTGACAATAAGGGGACAGACCCTCGCGTTGCCGAGCCTCACGTAGCGGCCATCGCATAGCGGGCACCTCATGACGCTCCAACAACTTCGCTATCTCATCGCGGTCGCACGCGACGGCTCCATCAGCGCTGCTGCCCGCGCCCTGTATGTCTCGCAGTCGAGCCTTTCGGTCGCCATCAAGGACCTCGAGCGCGAATG
>CATLBX010000089.1 GCA_949879855.1 uncultured Coriobacteriia bacterium | reverse complement strand
TCCTAACGTGACACTTGTAGTGTCACGTTAGGACCGTCCCTTCGTCGCTCGCCCCGTTGCTGACGCGATGCCTAGAGTGGTTTGATTTCGTCCAATCGCTCGTCCGAGTACATGCGCGTATGGGCCGGCATGGCCGGATGCTCGAGGGCGTGATAGAGCTCGCGCGGCGTGAACTCGGTCATGAGACGGCAAAACGTCTCGGTATCGTAAGTGAGCTCTCCTCTGCGAAACATGCCGGTCATGGCTGCTTCGCAGTGGGGCAGCGCGCAAATCTGGAACTCGAGCTCTTCGGTAAGCTCCATGCGCTGGTACTCCAGTATCGTTTCGCGAAGATTGTCCTGCCGCTTTCTGACGAAATGCGGCACCGGGGAATCGTAGTCGGAGCCAGCGCCGGCGCTCACGAAGAGGCACTTGAAGCGATTCATATCGCGGGTAGTGTTGAGGTGGCCTTCGTACCAGGTAAGGTCGCGTCCGATACGGAAGATGCCGTTCTCGTGGCATACCTCGCCAAGCCAGGTGATGACGGCGTATTTGTCATCGAAGTTGTGATAGAAGTTCGAACGGCTCACACCGGATTCGGCCACGATATCCTCGATGCGGATTTTCTTGAGGGGCGTGTTCTCGCAAAGGCGGTTCATGGCCTCGGCTATGCGCAGCTTGGTCATGTATGACTTCGAGAACATCGACTGGTTTGTCATAACGATCACCCCGAATTGCAGCCCCCATACCTGCACGAGTATAGGACATTTTCTGCAAAACGTACTATGGATTGAGACGGGTCACGCTTCTTTCTCCTTGTTATGACATGCATGTCCGATTTCGTTCCTTGAGCCCTCCTCGGCTCGCCCCCTAATCTGGCTGTATCTCAAAACGCGAGTATCCGTCGCGTCAATTCGTCGAGAAGGAGGGTTGGCCTATGACAGTGGAAGAGAAAAGGTCAGAGGTCTTCAAGTCGGGGAGGGCGTGGATCGTGGCATGCATTGCCATCATCGCGTCCATTTTGATTTCCGTTAACTGCAACAAGCTTCCCGCAACCATGTCGCTCGTCATTCCCGCGCTCGGGATTGATGCGGGCATGGCGGGCAACATCATGTCGCTTAACGGCTACGTTGGCCTGATTATGACTTTCGTGGTCGCCGGCATCATCATGAAGTTCGGTGCCCGCAAGGCGACGGACATCGTCTTGCTATGTGCCGTCGTCGGCGCCATCATCAGCGCCTTCGCGACAGACGTTGCCGTCCTCGTCGTTGGTAGGCTCATCGAGGGTGTGGGCTATGCCTGCATCGGCTCGGTCGTGCCCGTCATCATCTCGGAGTGGTTCCCGCCGTCCAAGCGCGGCATCCCCATGGGCCTGTTCTCCGTGTGGGTTCCCCTGGGCTCCATGTTCATCATGGGCACGTCCGGATTCTTCTTCAACGTGGGCGACCCGATGAGCTATCACAACGTCTTCTGGTTCGTCGTGGTGCTGCTGGCCGTCGTCACGGTTATCTGGATTCTCGCCGTGCGCGATCCCAAGGTCTCCTACCTTGACGAGCAGGATCCCGATGCGCCCAAGCCCAAGATGTCCGAGGGCTTCAAGAGCCTCTCGTGCTGGATTTCGATGATTGCCTTCGCGGCGTTTTCGCTGGGCACCGCCTGCGTCATGAACTTCGAGACGCTCTACATGGTGCAGACCATGGGCATGGACCAGCTCGAGGCCAATGGCATGATGAACATCGCCAACATCGCCGTGGTCATCGGCGGCATCGGCATCGGCGTCGCGCTCAACTTCATGCGCACCAACATGCTGCGCCTGAGCGTGCTCGTCGGCGCGTCGGTTGTCCTGGGCGTGTGCTTCTCCATGGCCTACACGATCAACGGCGACATGTTCATTCCGTGGCTCATCGTCTTCGGCCTGTCCAACGGCATCGTGCCCGCCATCTTCTTCACCATGGTGGCCGAAATCGCACCGCGTCCCGAGCTCGCCGGCATCAGCTCCTCGCTCATGAGTTGCGGCCAGTGCGTTGGCGGCATCCTCTTCGGTCTCGTGGGTGTCATCGTCTCGAGCGCCGGTTGGGGTGCGTGCACGAGCCTGCTCATCGGCGTCGGTGCCGTGCTCATCCTCGGCTCCATCGCGCTGCTCATCGTCATCAGGTCGCGTGACCTCAAGAAGGCAAACGTCCAATCGTAAGAACGTTCGTTCATAGGAACTAGACAAGACAAGTTTCGAGAGAGGAAAGAGGTAGAAGCATGGAATTCGAGAACGACCTTGGAAAGCCCTGGAAGTTCCAGGACGGCGAGTTCACGGTAGTGCGCTCGAGCGTGTGGTCCCCGCCGGGCTGCCATCCCGTCGGATGCGGCATCAAGGTGTACGTGGACAAGGAGGGTCGCCTGGACCACATCGAAGGCGATGAGAACGACCCCATCACCAAGGGTCGCCTCTGCCCCAGGTGCATCGCGATGAAGGACTACGTCTACAATCCCCATCGCGTGGTCTATCCCATGAAGCGCGACCACGACAAGCTGGGCCAGGCCGATGCCTGGGAGCGCATCAGCTGGGACGAGGCCATCGACCTCATCATGACCAAGTGGGCCGAGATTACCGCGAAGCACGGTCGCAAGACCATGGCCATCCACGTGGGCACCGGTCGTGACGGCATGCTGTCCCAGGACTTCCAGCTCTCCATCTTCCGCACGCCCAATCTGGCCTACACCCAGTCCGGCTACGCCTGCTACCAGCCGCGCATGATGAGTTCGCAGATGGTTCTGGGCGCCCTGTATCCCGAGCTCGACTACGCCGGCGGCTTGCCCGGCGGCTACGACGATCCGGAGTACCAGGTGCCCGAGCTCATGGTCGTGTGGGGCAAGGCGCCGCTGGAATCCAACCCCGACGGCTTCTTCGGCCATGCCATCATCGACCTCATGAAGCGCGGCGCGCGCCTCATCTCCATCGACCCGCGCATCAATTGGTTGTCCACGCGCAGCGAGCTGCAGTTGCGCGTGCGTAACGGCACGGACGCGGCCCTGGCCATGGCGGTCTGCGACATCATCATCAAGGAAGACCTCTACGACCACGACTTCGTGGAGCGCTGGACCTACGGCTTCGATGAGTTTGCCGAGCGCGTGGCCAACATGACGCCCGAGAAGGCCGCCGAGATCTGCGAGGTGCCCGTCGAGGATATCTACGCCTTTGCCCGCACCTATGCCGCGGCCAAACCCGCTGCCATCGCCTGGGGTCTTGCCTTCGACCAGAACACCAACGGCATGCAGGCCGGTCACTGCGTGCTGGCCATGATCGCCATGTGCGGCAATCTCGACGTGCCCGGCGGCAACATCATCGCCGACCTCTCCATGCCCGAGGACCTTACGGGTGACGCCGCCACCGGCCAGAGCGAGAACAACACCGACACGCGCGCGTTCATCACCGAGGGCTGGTACCAGATGACCGACGAGGAGCGTGCCGAGTGCATCGGCATGGACATGTTCCCGCTGTACTGCAACCAGATTACCGGCTGCCAGGCGGACTGCATCCTCGACACTATGGAGACCGACGACCCCTATCCCGTGCGCTTTGGCTGGATCGCCAACACCAACCTGCTGGCCCCCACCAACTCCGCCGAGCCCTCCCGCTGGCACGATGCCCTGGTGCGCAGCTACGGTGCCCCCGACGGCTTCGCCTTTGGCACCGACATCATGATCACCCCGACGATCCAGTGCTGCTGCGACGTGTTCCTGCCCATCTCCACCGTTGTGGAGCATGACGGCGTGAACCGCACCCACTACGGCGCCGCGTCCATCACCACCGGCTGCGGCAACAAGGCCATCGACGTGGGTGAGACCAAGTGCGACCTCGAGATTTACACGCTGCTAGCAAAGAAGATGGCCGAGATGTTCCCCGACGACCCCAAGGCCACCTTCGCCTACGAGAAGTACCCCGACTACCATGACTACCTCAACAAGAACCGCCTCGAGGGACGTCACGACTTCTTCAAGGTGCGCGAGGAGGTCAAGATCAAGCGCAAGGTCTACTACAGGAAATACGAACTGGGCAAACTGCGCCCCGACGGTCAGCCGGGCTTCCTCACCGGCACCGGCCGCATCGAGCTGTGGTCGACCCAGTACAACGCCAACGGCATGGATCCGCTGCCCTACTATTACGAGCCCGACCAGAGCCCGCGCATTCCCGATGCCCGCGCCGAACAGCTCAAGGAGGAGCTGCTGCCCAGTCCGTTCATTCCCGAGGAGAAGCTCGAGCAGTGGCACGCTCGTGACCTGGCCCACGACGAGATCATGAAGAAGTACCCGTTCATCCTCTCCACCGGCGCCCGCCGCTTCACCTCGTTCCACTCGGAGCACCGCGAGGTGGCCATCCTGCGCGAGATCGATCCCAACCCGATGCTCGAGATTAACCCCGCCGATGCCAAGAAGATCGGCGTGACCGACGGCCAGTGGGTGCGCATCTACAACCAGTACGGCGAGGCCAAGCTCAAGAGCCGCGTCACCCAGAAGGTGGATCCGGGCCATGTGGAGGCCGAGCATGGCTGGTGGTTCCCGGAGCAGGACGGCAGCGAGCCCAGCCTCTTCGGCGTGTTCCAGTCCAACGTCAACGACCTGGTGCCCGAGCACCACAACAACAACCTCGGCCTGGGTGCTCCCTACAAGAGCAACTGCTGCAATGTCGAGCCTATCGACGAGAACCTCGACCTGGACATTGTGGCCTTCTACGAGGAATTCGGCCTCAACGACGCACACACGAACGCCGTGGCGGTGGACGATGTCATTCGCTCGGCTGACCTGCAGACCATAGCGAACGCCAAGGAAGCGGACGGTCGTTACGGCGCAGCAGCTGTCGCGGTGGCCATGGAAGATGGCGCCATCAATCCGGCGACGAAGGAAGGGGAGTAAGATGCCTAAGTACGCGCTACTCATCGACTACACCTATTGCACGGGATGCCATACCTGCGAGGTGGTTTGCAAGGAAGAGCACGACCTCGGCGTGGGCAAGTGGGGTATCCGCCTGTACCAAGATGGCCCCTGGAAGAAGAACGACGAGGGCGACCAGGGCCGGGACTTCAACTTCAACTACGTTCCCGTCCCCACGGACCTCTGCGATCTGTGCGTCTCGCGCCTGGAGCGTCATCGTGAGCCGGCATGCGTCCACAACTGCCTAGGTGATTGCATGCGCTTCGGCACCGTCGAGGAGATGGCACAGGTGTTCGCGCAAAACCCCAAGCAAGTGATGTGGGCTCCCTGCGACGTCGACGTCGAGCTTTAGGTTTCCCATGTAAGGACGCCCCCTCCCGTGCCCGGGCATGGGAGGGGGTGCTTCTGCGCCACGGCGCGAGCTCGTCTGGAACCATCGAGGAGGAATCATGGTTCAGCCGAAAATGAAATCAGGAAAACTGAGTGTCATGAACACCATCGGCATACTCGCTCTCTTCTGCACGATGAGCGAGTTTGCCATTCTCACGCCGTCTATCGCGGCGTTTGCGCATCACTTCGCCGATACCGACATCACGACCATCATGCTGGCCAACAGCATCACCGGTGTCATCTCGGTGCCCGTGAGCATTGCCTCGGGTGCGTTGCTGCCGCGCATTGGTTTTCGGCCCGCGGCCATCATCGGCATCCTCATCATGTCCGTGGGAGGTGCGTTTCCCTTCCTCATGCCCGACATCACCAACTACGGGTTCATCATCTTCTCGCGCGTGATCGTGGGCATTGGCCTGGGCATCATGTTTCCCGTGGGCAACGCTTCCATCATCGCCCTGTGCGACGGAGAGCAGCGCTCGCGTTTGCTCGGGCTGGGCATCACGATCCAGTTCGTCTTCAACATCATCTACACGACGCTCGCGGGATACCTGACCGAGATTGCCTGGAACTATTCCTTCCTCGCCTATCTCGTGGGTTTCATCCCGCTCGTCATCGCGCTCGTCTGGATGCCCGAGTCCAAGGACGTCGTTGCGGCCAAGACGGCCGGCGCGGTGAAGGGCGAGGTGAAGGAGAAGGGCAAGATTCCACGCGCCATCGGCGGTTACGCCGTCTTCGCGCTGGCGGCCTGGACCTGCGTCGTCACCGTGCAGGTGGTGACCTCCTCGATTCTCGACGTGCGTGGTCTTGCCGGCCCCGGCGAGGCGGCCCTCGTCATCAACTGCTGCGGCATCGGCACGATCCTGTGCGGCGTGCTCTTCCCCTACTTGGTGCGCGTGCTCAAGGGACGCCTCTTTGGCGTGGCCGGCGTGTTCATCGTCATCGGCCTCGTTCCGTGCCTGATTGCGACGAGCTCGGTTGTCTATGCCGTGGGTGTGTTCATCCTGGGCTTTGCCGGGTCGGCGTTCTTCACTGCTGCGCAGAATGCGACGGGCAACATCACGCCGCCCGATCGCGTGCCCTTCGTGAGCGGCATCATGACATCGATGATGAACCTCGGTCCCTTCCTCGGACCCTACGTGTTCTCGCTTTCGATGGTGATGATTCCGTCCATGGGTTACGACGCGATTTTCCCCGTGCTCATGGTCATCGCGGCCGTCGTGGCGGTCATCGGACTCGTGCACTCGATGAGGGCGCTTGTCGCCAAGAAGCCCGACGCGGAAGAATAGGTACGTGCGATGGCACGCTGCATGTACTGTTGCCACTGCGGCAAATGCGGGCCATCCTCCTTTGACCCGATGGTGAAGCCGGCCGGCTATTGCATATTCTGCGGCACGCAAAACGATGCGGCAGATGAAGTGTGCGCGACCTGCGGCAAGAAGCTCCCGGCGCCACCGGGTGATAGGGGACAGTCCTAACGCGTCGGCGGCACTAGGAGCTTCAGGATGCGCATCGACATGGCGTTGAACGGCGGGTTGCGCACCGGGATGTCGAAGAGCGTCGTCTTCTTGGATGTCGATTTGTAGTGCGTGAAGCAGTCGAAGCCCACCTTGCCGTGATAGGCGCCGATGCCGGAGTTCTGCAGGCCGCCAAAGCCCATATGGTTGTTTGCCACGTGGATGACCACGTCGTTGATGACGGCGCCGCCGCTGGGCACGCGGTCGAGTATCGTGCGCTGGAACGTTTTATCATCCGAGAAGATGTAACACGCAAGCGGATGCCCGAAGTGACGCGTGACCTCTATGGCCTCGTCAACGCTGTTCCAGGT
>CATLBX010000088.1 GCA_949879855.1 uncultured Coriobacteriia bacterium | reverse complement strand
GGGCGTGCGGGCATGAGCGTGGGCGGGCCAATCACGATGGGCTCTGCACCCATGATGTTGAGCAGCGGCACGAGCGAGCCCACCACGCGGGAATGTGCGATGTCGCCGACGATGCCGACCTTGAGGCCATCGAGATCGCCGAGCGTCTCGCGAATCGTGAACGCGTCGAGCAGCGCCTGCGTGGGGTGCTGGTGCTTGCCGTCGCCACCGTTGACGACGTGCGCGCCCATGTGCTGGGTGAGGATGCGCGGGGCACCTTCCTGCTTGCTGCGCACCACGATGAGGTCGCAGTTCATCGCGTCGAGCGTCTCGGCGGTATCGGCCAGGGTCTCCCCCTTGGTCGTCGAGGAACTCGATGCCGAAAAGTTGATGACGTCACCCGAGAGGCGCTTGCCGGCAATCTCGAAGCTCGTGCGTGTGCGCGTCGAAGGCTCGAGGAAGAGGTTGATGATGGTGCGGCCGCGCAGCGTGGGAAGCTTCTTGATGGCGCGGTCGTTGACCTCCTTGAAGCTCTTGGCGGTGTCGAGAATCTCGATGATCTCGTCTGCCGAATACTCGTCGATGTCGATGAGGTGCTTGTGCTGCAGCATTACCTCTCACCTCTGAGCACCTTGTTGAAGGCCTGCGTGAGCTCGCCCGTGCTTTGGACGGGAGCCGAGCCGATGTGACCTTGGGATTGCAGAATCTCGACGGTCGTACGGCCGTCGACGGGTTCGGCGAAGAAGCGCACCGACTCGTCCTTGCTACTCGGAACGTTCTTGCCCACGACGTCGGCGCGGATGGGGAGCTCACGATGACCGCGGTCAACGAGCACCGCAAGCTGGATGCGGTCGGGACGGCCGTAATCCATGAGCGCGTCCATGGCAGCACGGATGGTGCGTCCGGTGTAGAGCACGTCATCCACGAGCACGACCGTCTTGCCTTCGAGGGCAAACGGAATCTCCGTCGTATGCACCACCGGCGCGAGGAAGTTTTCGACATCGTCGCGATAGAAGCTGATATCGAGCCTTCCCACCGGCACCTTCACCCCCTCGATTTGCTCGATGCGCTTGGCAAGGCTCGCGGCTATGAGATCGCCGCGGGTCACGATGCCTACGAGCGCGATATCGGAGGCGCCGCTATTCGATTCGAGGATTTCGTGCGCGATGCGCGTGAGCGAACGGTCGACGGCAGATTCGTCCATGACGACCGTCTTCGTCAAGTCTGACATGATCACCTACTCCCTTGTCGGCCTCGCAGGACCGCCACTTAAAGGTTTGGAACTGTCAGCGACATACTAGCACGAATAAGGGGCACACAGGCGCGTGGCGCTTGCCAATGATTCGCACCCGATCAAGGAAGATTACTTATCCAGCAACCTATCAAACAGCTTGCGGGCGATGGCGCGTTTGGGGAGCACGGGAAGCTCCTCGACGTCATCGGTGCTCACGAACCAGACGCGGTTGTCGCGCGATCCCATACCAAGCTCGCCGGAGACGTCGTTGGCGACGACGAGATCGGCGTTCTTGGCGGCAAGCTTCTTGCGAGCATTCTCGAGCACGTCTTGGGTCTCGGCGGCGTAGGTCACGACCTTCGTCTTTCCCTTGTGCGCCGCAAGCGTCGCGGCGATGTCGGGGTTGGGAACGAGAGTGACGGTCATGTCGCCGCCGTCATGTTTTATCTTGTCGCTTGCGCGCTCCTGCGGTCGCCAGTCCGAGACGGCGGCCACGAAGACGGCGATGTCGGCGGCATCGAAGGGTACCTTGCAGGCATCGAGCATATCGAGGGCCGTGCGCACGTGGGTGACCTCGATGCCCTCGGGGTCGGGCAACGCGACGGGACCGGCGACGAGCGTGACGACCGCGCCGCGGTCGCGGGCCTCGGCGGCTATGGCATAGCCGGACTTGCCGCTGCTCCCGTTGGAGAGGTAGCGTACCGGATCGAGCGGTTCTTGGGTGGGGCCTGCCGTCACGAGCACGCGCACGCCCTCCATGTCGCGGGTGCGGGTGAGCACGTCGAGGGCTGCCTCGGCAATGGCCTCAGGTTCTGCGAGGCGCCCCGCACCCACGTCGCCACAGGCAAGGTAGCCGCTATCGGGGGCGACGATGGTGCAGCCGCGCGCTTCGAGCGTGGCGATATTGGCTTGCGTGGCCTCGTCACGCCACATCTCGACGTTCATGGCCGGCGCGATGACAAGCGGTGCCTTGGTCGCAAGTGCCGTCGTGGTGAGCAAGTCATCGGCAACGCCGGCGGCAATCTTGGCAATGACGTTTGCCGTGGCAGGCGCAATGAGGAAGAGGTCGGGTTCCTTGGCAAGCGAGATGTGATGGATCGGATCGCCCGGCTCGTCGAAGAGCTCGACGGCGACTTCATGGCCCGAAAGCGCACGGAAGGTGGTGGGGCCCACGAACTCGCAGGCGTGCGCGGTCATGACGACCTTGACGTCTTGCCCCGCCTTCTGGAGCAGCCTCAGTATCTCGCATGACTTGTAGGCCGCGATGCAGCCGGTGACACCGAGCAGAATCACGAGGCGTCTTCCTCCTCGGCCACGACGATCATCATGCGATGGCAGTTGGGGCATTCGGCGAGTTCGTCGCCCTTGCGCAGCTTGGCGAGCTGGCCGTCGAGGATGGTCGAGCGGCATGCCGTGCAATGGTCGCCTTCGAGTTGCGAGACGGCCACACCGTTCTTCTCGGCACGCAGGGCCTCGTAGCGCTTGGCCACCGTCGGATCGAGTTCGGCGATGAGTGACGCGCGCTCGGCTTCGAGCTCGGCGATGCGCGTCTTGATGGCACCGCCCTTCTGCTTGAAGTGCTCGGTGTGATGCGCCTCGGCATGGTCGACCTTGGCAAGCGCCTCGGCAACCTGCTCGGCGAGCTTGTCGACCTTGATCTGGCGCTCAAGCAGTTCGTCTTGCTCGATGCCGATGCTCTTCTGCCGCTTGACCTGCCCCTCCATGTCGCGCGTGATGGAGGCAGTCGCACGATAGTCGGCGTTTGCATCGAGCTTTTCCTGCAGTGCCTTGATCTTGGCGATGACGCGTTCTTCCTCGGCCTGGAGCTTGGCAATTTTGCCCTCGACCTCGTCGAGCAACTCCACGACCTGGTCTTGCTTGCCCTTGATTTCCTTGCGCTTGGCACGGCACTCCATGATTGACTTGAGCTCGGGGAGCTCGTCAAGCTCGCGCTTGGAGCGCATGATCTGCGTATCGCAGTTCTGCAGGTCGAGAAGCACCTTGCTATCGGACATGATCATTCCCTCTCTCAGGCCGTCCACCAATGACAATGCGACCCACGCAAGTCAACAATATCGTCACGCGCGACACCGCATGCGAGCAACGCATCGATGAGCACGTCGACGATCGGAAGCTCCGAACGGTCGTGCCCAAGCTCGATGATCGAAAGGTAGGGCTGCGCATCGACGCACATATGATAGCGGGTCTCGCCGACGATGATACAGTCCACGCCGCCCGCGATGCAGCGCTCGTAGAGGTCCGGGTCACCCCATGAGCCGTTGAGGAAGGCGATGCGGTCGACCGGACGCTCCGGGTCGCCCCAAACGCGCGGGCGACAATGAAAGTTGCGCGCCGCGAGCTCGGCGACGACGCCGAGCGTTGGGGCCGTGTCCCAGTCTGGGACGAGCAGGGCACCGAAGCCCTTGTCCTGCAGGTCGCGGCCGGGTCCGAGCATGGCCTCGCAGTTGCCGAGGCAGGAGCAGCCCATGATATCCGCGAAACGCTCGCGCGTCGCGATGGCGCGGTCGGCGTTGGTGTGCATGGCGATGGTTGCCACCCGGCGCTCGATCGCCTCGTAGATCATGCGGCCGGGACCGGGAGTACCGGCTTGCGTCTCGGGCCCGAATTCGGCAGGTCCCGTCTTGATGAAGGGCGGATGATGGGTCACGAGCACGTTGCAACCAGCCTCGGATGCCGCGATGACGTTTGCGACGCTCATATCGAGCGCGACGGCGACTTTGCCCACGCCGCGAGCGCGATCACCCACGGCCAGGCCCGGCTGGTCCCAGCTCTCCGCATCTTCTCGCGGAAACGCCGCAAAGAGCCTGTTCTCGAGTTCACCTATCGTCTGCGGAGCCGTCATCGTCACTTCCGTCCCTCATCGTCAATGGAAACGTACCGCCTGTCGCCATCGGACGTCGGTACGACAATCTTCCTGTAACCCGCCCGTCCCATGAGCTCGACGGCGTCGTCGAAGTTCGCCGCGACGTCCTTCGGCCCGTGCGCGTCGCTGCCAATCGTGCATGCGACGCCCGCGTCATGAAAGGAGCGCAGCAGCTCGAGCGTGGGATACGCCTCGTTCGCGTCATTGCGCAATCCGGCGGTGTTCACCTCGACCATGCGGCCCGAACGGGCAGCCGCTTGCGCCATTTCATAATTGTACTCCCTCGCATCGAAACTCGGACGCCAACCGAACTTCTTCGGAAGATCGGGATGCGAAAAACACATGATGGGGCCAGGATGTGCGGCCATGTCGAGCCAAGCGTCAAAGTACGCGCGCCACAGCCCGTCGGCACCGTAGTCGTCCCAGATACCCAGGTCGCGCGAGTCATCTATGGGGCGTGCGTCGATGAAGTGGACGGAGCCGAGCACGTACTCGAAGGGTTCGCACAGCTCGATGAGCTCGTCGGTGCGCCCAGGTAGCCAATCGGCCTCGATGCCAATGACGAGCTCGAGGGCACTCCCCTCCTTGTGCAGCCTCTCGCGCTGCTCGTGCAGCTCGGCAAGATAGCGCTCCATGGTTTGCGGCGCCATGGACGTCTCGAAGTCCGGATCCATGCCTTCGGGGAGGACGAGGTGCTCGGTCTGCGCGAAGGTCGCAAGCCCCAGTTCCTCGGCGCGATGCACCATATCCGCGACGCTTCCCGAGCCATGCCCGGAATAGGCGGAATGCGAATGGCAGTCCACACGCTCGATCATCGCAGCACCTCGGGCAGAATCTCGACGAAGCGGTTGATGTCCTCGGCGCTCGTGTCCTTGCCGAATGACAGGCGTATGCCACCGAGGGCGTCGTCGCGGGAAAGTCCGATGGCCGTGAGCACGCGGCTCGGGTCGAGCGAGGACGTGGAGCAGGCAGAGCCAGACGAAATCGCTATCCCTGCGTTATCGCAGCGCAGCACGGCCGTCTCGCCCTCGAGCCCCCTCGCGTGCAGGGAGAGGATATGCGGTACGACGTTCTGGTCATTTGCGATGGTGACGGATAGCCCGTGCGCGTAGCTGCCGTGGGCGATGGCGTCGAGCAGTCGCGTGCGCAGGGCAGACGCATGGACCCATGTCTCCTCGCGCTCGGTCACCGCATACTCGACCGCCCGGGCAAAGGCACAGGCACCGGGCACGTTGGATGTGCCGCTGCGCATACCCGCCTCCTGGCCTCCCCCGTGGATGAGCGGCGCGATGCGCGTGCCACGGCGCAGGTAGAGCGCGCCGATGCCCTTGGGGGCGCCGATCTTGTGGGCGGAGAACGCGCAGGCATCCACGCCACTTGCCTCGAGGTCGAGGGCAATCTTGCCGAGCGCCTGCACGGCATCGCAGACAAAGAGCGCCTTGTGCTCGTGGGCGATGTTCGCAAGCTGCGTGATGGGCTGGATCGTGCCGAGCTCGTTATTGACCGCCTGGACGCAGACGAGACAGCAGGCATCGCCCGCATCCTCGATCGCGGCAAGACGTTGCTCGAGCGTTTCGGGCGCGATGATGCCATCAGGGCCCGGCATGAGCCTGTCGATCTTGAAGCCATGGACCTTGAGCGCATCGGCGGCGTTGAGCACCGCATGATGCTCGATGGCAGAGACGACGACATGGGTATGGGCGGCTCCCGTCACGAGCTTCGCAAATCCCTTGATGGCCATGTTATCGGCCTCGGAGCCACCGGAGGTGAAGACGATTTCGGATGGCGCATGGGCGCCGAGTGCGCGGGCGATGCGAGCGCGCGCGTCGCGCAGTTGCGCGGCAGCCTCGCGGCCTTCCTCGTAGAGCGCGTTCGCGTTTGCCCAGGACGCATCGAGCAGCACGGAACGAAGGCGCTCGTCAAAGGGCGCCGTCGCGGCGTAGTCGAGATAGACGCGAGGGGCACTAGCGGCAGGCATCGCGGATGTCTTTCAGGGCAGCGGCCGGGTCATCGGCACAGAAGATGGCGCTTCCCGCCACGAGCACATCGGCACCGACGGCACTCACGAGCGGCGCCGTCGCAACTCCGATGCCACCATCGACTTCGATGAGCGGCGCAGCACCTTCGGCTTTGCACATGTCGACGATGGTGGCGATCTTTGCCGGCGAGCTCTCGATGAAGGACTGGCCGCCGAAGCCAGGATGCACGCTCATCACGAGCACCATGTCGACGAGTCCGAGCAAGCCCTCGAGCGCAGATGCATCCGTCTCGGGGTTGAGTGAGATACCCGCCATCACGCCCGCGTCCTTGATCATGCGGAGCATGGTCGCGGCGTCATCGCAGGTCTCGACATGGACGGTCACGGAATCGGCACCCGCGTCGATGTACCAGGGAACCTGCACTTCGGGATTGTCGATCATCAGGTGAACGTCGAGCGGGACATCCGTCACGCGCTTGAGCATCTTGACGTGGGCGGGTCCGATGGTGAGGTTGGGGACGAAGTGGCCGTCCATCACGTCGACGTGTATCCAATCGGCATCGGCATCGGAAATCATGGACACGTCGCGTTGAAGATTCGCGAAATCGGCGCTCAAGATGGACGGGGCGATCTGGATGTCCGTGAACATGGGGCCTATCCCTTCATTCCTGTTCCGCCTTCACGGGGCGCTCGAAAAGCGTCTCGATTATCTCATGAGGGTCGCGTCCTTCCCAGAGCACCTGGCGCACGGCCTCGGCAATGGGCATCTCGACATCATGCACGCGCGCAAGCTCGGTCACGGTCCTGCAGGCAACGGCGCCTTCGGCGACCATCTGCATCTTCTCCTCGAAGGCGTCGAGCGTGCCCCCTTCCACGAGAAAGGCACCGAGCGCACGGTTGCGGGAATGCTCCGAGGAGCAGGTCGCGATCAGGTCGCCCACACCGGCAAGTCCCAGGCAAGTGCGGGCATCGCCGCCCAACGCGACGACGAGGCGCGTGACCTCGGCAAGGCCACGGGTCAGGAGGGACGCCGAGGCGTTATCGCCCAACGGCATGAGCGTCGCCATGCAGTTGGCGATGGCGATGACGTTCTTCGAGGCCGCGCAGAGCTCCACGCCCGTCACGTCCGAGGTGGTGTACACGCGGAAGGTCGAGGTGTTGAAGAGGTCCTGGAAGTAGAGGGAGCATGCCTCGTC
>CATLBX010000087.1 GCA_949879855.1 uncultured Coriobacteriia bacterium | reverse complement strand
TCCCATGGACCTCGAGGCTTTCACCGCCCACGTCGACGAACGCTGAAATGCACCAAAATCGAATTTTTCCTTGCATGCACCAAGTAAAGGTGTATAAACATGTCCATTACATTCGAGCAGGAAGGAACCGCCATGAATCCGAACATCAAGGAAATTAGCAACCGGATTCGCTCGATGCGCGAGGATCTGGACCTTTCGCTTCAGGAAATGGCCGAGGCGACGGGGCGCACGGTCGCCGAGTATGCGGCGCAGGAGTCCGGCGAGGAGGACCTCTCCTTCACCTTCCTCTACAAGTGCGCGAACATCTTCGGCGTCGATGTCATCGAACTGCTCACCGGCGAGTCCCCGCACCTGCGCGGCTATTCGCTCGTACGTGCCGGCGAGGGCCTCTCGATCAAACGCCATGCCGGCTTCGAGTACCTGCACAAGGCACCGCATCTTGGCAACAAACTTGCCGAGCCCTTCCTCGTCACGATTCCCTATGTCGAGGAGGACCAGGACAAGCCCATTCACCTTTCCTATCACAAGGGGCAGGAGATAGATTACATTATCTCGGGCCACCTTCGGTTTTCGTATGAGGGTCATACCGAGGATTGCGGCCCAGGTGACACACTCATGTACGACTCCTCTCGAGGCCATGGCCTCCTCGCCCTCGATGGCGAGCCCGTCGTACTCCTGGCTGTAGTAATTGAGCCATCTGACAAACAGGTAATCTAGTGTAATGAGAAGGAACCATGAGAAACATAAACGAACGCTACGTGGAGGAGACCTACGCTAAGGACAAGACGCTCCAGTCGTTTTCGCTTCGCTATCCCGACACCTTCAACTTCGGCTATGACATCGTCGATGACATAGCCGAGCATGACCCGAACCGCCGCGCCATGGTCTGGTGCAATCCGGAGGGCGAGGAACACATCTTCACCTTCGCGGACATGAAGACCTGGTCGGACAAGACCGCGAGCTTTCTCACGTCGCTCGGCATCGGCAAGGGCGACATGGTCATGGTCATCGTGCGTCGTCATTACCAGTTCTGGTTCATCGCCACGGCGCTGGCCAAGATCGGCGCCGTCATGGTACCCGCCACCTTCATGCTCAAGGAGCACGACCTCGAGTCTCGCCTCAACAATTCCCAGGCGAAGGCCATCATCGCGACGTCCGTGGGTGACATCGCCGACATCATCGACACCGTGCGCGACAACTGTCCGAGTGTCGAATCGTTCATCCTCGTGAACGGTGCCGGCGGCGGCCTGACGCCCCTGGACGAGGACGGCCGGCCCGACGTGGGAGAGGGTGTGCTCGTGGGCGAGGTCCTGAGCGGCCCCGAGGGCATCTGCGCCGCGCCCGTCGAGCGCGAGGGATGGATCGACTTCAACACGGGCGTTCGTGATGCCTCCGCGGATTTCGAGCGTGTCGAGACGAACGTGCGCGAGCCCATGCTCATGTACTTCTCGAGCGGCACCTCGGGTAATCCCAAGATGGTCCTGCACGACTCGACCTACGCCCTGGGACACATCCCCACGGCCAAGCACTGGCATAACGTGCGCCCTGACGGCATCCACTTCACCATCGCCGACACCGGTTGGGGCAAGGCCGTGTGGGGCAAGTACTACGGCCAGTGGATCATGGAGGCCTGCGTCTTCACCTACGACTTCGACCGCTTCCATCCGGGCGAGATCCTCGACCTCATCGAGAAGTACGGCATCACGACGCTATGCTGTCCGCCCACGATGTACCGCCTGATGATGCAGGAGGACTTCGAGAGCCACGACCTGTCCTCGCTCGAGTATTCCACCACGGCCGGCGAGGCGCTTAACCCCGACCTCTTTGACTTCTGGAAGGAGAAGACGGGCCTCACGATCTTCGAGGGCTTCGGCCAGACGGAGACGCCCCTCACCATCGCCAACCTCACGGGCGCCAATCCGCGACCGGGTTCGATGGGAAGGCCCAACCCGCTGTACGCGATCGAGATCAAGCGCGCCGATGGTACCCGCTGCGACGTGGGAGAGACGGGCGAGATCTGCATACGCATGGAGCCGCGCCCCGAGGGCATCATGATGGAGTACTACCGCAACCCCGAAAAGACCGCCGATGCCATCTACGATGGCTGGTATCACACCGGCGACATGTGCTGGAGCGATGAGGACGGCTTCTTCTGGTACGTCGGGCGCAACGACGACGTCATCAAGTCGAGTGGCTATCGCATCGGCCCCTTCGAGATCGAGAGCGTGCTGCTCGAGCATGATGCGGTGCGCGAGTGCGCCGTGACGGGCGTGCCCGACCCGGTGCGCGGCAAGGCCGTGAAGGCGACCATAGTCCTGGCCGAAGGCTATGAGCCTTCCGATGCGCTCACCACCGAGCTGCAGCGTTGGGTGAAACGCCGCACCGCGCCGTACAAGTTCCCGCGCATCATCGCCTACGTCGACGAGCTTCCCAAGACCGTCAATGGCAAGATCCGCCGCGCGGCCATTCGTGATAACGACGAGAACGAGAACAAGGACGGTCTGGTCTGATGGGCCGTCTGCCGGCAAGCCTCGAGGCGGCCCTCGCCCCCATCACGATCATCGCGGGTCATTACGGTTCGGGAAAGACCAACCTCTCTGTCAACCTGGCCCTCGATCTCGTGGATGACGGGCACGATGTGACCCTCGTCGACCTCGACATCGTCAATCCGTACTTCCGCGCGAGCGAGCAGCGCGCCCTGCTCGAGCAGGGCGGCGTGCGCCTCGTCGCCCCGGTCTTCTCCGAAGCGGGCACGGGACTCGACGTGCCGAGCCTTACCGGGGCCATCGCGCCCTCCTTCGAGCAGGCCGACGACAGGCACCTCGTCATCGTCGATTTGGGCGGTGACGACGTGGGTGCCACGGCGCTTGGCCGGTTTTCGAAGACGGTGGCCGCGCATCCACACGCGATGCTCTACGTCCTCAATCGCCATCGCAACCTCATGGCCGATCCGGACGAGGCGGTCGAGAACCTGCGCGAGATCGAGGCGGCGACGCGCCTGCGGGCAACCGCCCTCGTCGACAACGCCCATCTCAAGGGCGAGACCGACGAGGCCGCATTGCGCGACGAGGATGGATACGCCGAGGCGGTCAGCTCGCTATCCGGTCTGCCACTCGTGGCAAAGACCGTCCCCGAAACGCTCGCTGGGGATGGAGAAAGACTATTTACGGGCACGAAATGTGCCCCGTTGGTCTATCCTGTACGCTTATATGTCAAGAATCCCTGGGAATAGTCGCGTCGAGAGAGGAGCTTACACATGGCGAAAATGATCGTAGACGATGCATTTTGCAAGGGCTGCGGCCTCTGCGTCGATGCATGTCCGCTGCATATCGTCGAGCTCGACCAGGACAAGATAACGGACAAGGGCTATCACCCGGCACATTGCATCGACATGGATGCCTGCACCGGTTGCTGTTCTTGCGCGCTCATGTGCCCCGACGTTGCGATCACGGTCTGGAGGTAGGCACGATGTCAGAGAAAGTGCTCATGAAGGGAAACGAGGTGCTGGCGGAAAGCGCGATGCGCGCCGGTTGCAAGTACTTCTTCGGCTATCCCATCACGCCGCAGACCGAGCTGTCTGCCTACATGTCCAAGCACATGCCCAAGATCGGCGGCACCTTCCTGCAGGCCGAGAGCGAGGTGGCGGCCATTAACATGGTGTACGGTGCCGCAGCCGCCGGCGCCCGCGTCATGACGTCGTCCTCTTCGCCCGGCATCTCGCTCAAGAGCGAGGGCGTGTCCTACATCGCCGGTGCCGACCTTCCCGCCGTCATCATCAACGTCATGCGCGGCGGTCCGGGCCTGGGCTCCATCCAGCCCTCCCAATCCGATTACTGGCAGGCCACCAAGGCGCTCGGCCATGGTGACTTTCAGATGGTCGTGTACGCGCCCTCCACGGTGCAGGAGATGGCCGATTACGTCGCCAAGGCGTTCGATGTCGCAGACGAGTACCGCACGCCGGTCATGATCTTGCTCGATGGCCTGCTGGGCCAGATGATGGAGCCGGTGGAGCTTCCCGAGCCCAAGGCAGACATTCCCGACAAGCCCTGGGCATGCACGGGTACCAAGGGCGAGCGCGCGCACAACGTCGTGAACTCCCTCTACCTTGACGCGGACCTGCTCGACCAGACCAACCGCGAGCGCTACGAGCGCTACGACAAGATCAAGGCGGCCGAGCAGATTTCCGAGGAGTATCTCTGCGACGATGCCGATATCGTCGTCGTGGCATTTGGCGCCGCCGCCCGCATCGCGCGCAACGCGGTGAACGCCGCCCGCGAGCAGGGCATCAAGGCCGGTCTCTTCCGTCCCATCACGCTGTGGCCGTTCCCGGTCGACGCGCTCGAGAAGACCGTCGCCCATGCAAGGGGCTACCTCACGGTCGAGATGAAAATGGGCCAGATGGTCGATGACGTGCGTCTCGTCGTGGCCGGCCGCGCCCCTGTCGTGTTCTACGGGCGCACCGGTGGCGTCATCCCGACGCCTGCCGAGGTGCTCGACGCAATCGTCGCCTTCGACCAGAAAGTGGGTGAGTAGCATGGAGCAAAAGGAAGAGAAGGTCGTCTTCGAGCGTCCCGACGCGCTGCTGCCCGTCGTCACCAACTTCTGCCCCGGATGCACCCATGGCATCGTGCACCGCCTCGTGGCCGAGACCATCGACGAGCTCGGCATCGAGGGCAAGACCGTGGGCGTCACGCCGGTCGGCTGCTCGGTCATGGGCTACAACTTCTTCGGCTGCGACATGGTCGAGGCCGCCCATGGACGCGCTCCCGCGGTGGCCACCGGCATCAAGCGCGTAAATCCCGACAACATCGTCTTCGCCTACCAGGGTGACGGCGACCTGGCATCCATCGGCACGGCCGAAACGGTGCATGCGGCAACACGCGGCGAGAACATCACCATCATCTTCATCAACAACGCGATCTACGGCATGACCGGCGGCCAGATGGCCCCGACGAGCCTGCCGCACCAGGTCACGCAGACCTCGCCCTATGGCCGCGACACCGCGAGCGCGGGCTATCCCGTACGCATCTGCGAGATGCTGTCCACCCTGGATGGCCCGGCGTATCTGGAGCGCGTCACGGTCGACACGCCCGCCAACGTGCGCAAGGCCAAGAAGGCCATCAAGAAGGCGTTCCAGAACCAGGTGGACGGCGTGGGCTACTCGCTCATCGAGGTCGTCTCGACCTGCCCGACCAACTGGGGCATGACGCCGCAGGAATCGTTCACGTGGATGCGCGAGAACATGCTGCCCTACTATCCGCTGGGCGTCTATCGCGACGTGCTGGCCGAAGGTCACGAAAGCGTTGCCGCGGCGGCCGCCGAGCGTGCCAAGGACAGCAAGATCGTCGCCGAGGGAGGTGCGGCCTAATGAGCGAGATGCGATTCATTCTCTCTGGTTTTGGTGGACAGGGCCTGCTCTTCGGCGGCAAGGTCATCGCCTATACAGGCCTCATCGAGGATCGCCAGGTGTCCTGGCTGCCCTCCTACGGTCCCGAGATGCGCGGCGGCACCGCAAACTGCTCGGTGACGCTGTCCGACGAGCCCATCGGCTCGCCGCTCATCACCAACCCCACGGCGGTCATCGCCATGAACCAGCCTTCCGTCGACAAGTTCGAGGTCGACATCGTGCCCGGCGGCATCATCGTCATCGACAGCGCGCTTACCAACAGCGGCCCCGCCCGCGACGACATCACCTCGTTCATGATTCCGGCGACCTCGGCCGCCGAGGAGGAGGGCCTCAAGGGCCTCGCAAACATCGTGTGCGTGGGCAAGCTCTGGGCCGAGACGCAGTTCTGCCAGCGCGAGACCCTCGACGCGGCCATTCGCAAGGCCGTTCCCGCTCGCAAGGTCGCCATGGTCGACAAGAATCTTGCGGCGCTTGAGCTTGGCATGTCTATGTAAGGGGCCTGACACAGTCTATGTGGGACGGCTTCTCATTGTGGGGAGCCGTCCTTGGTTTTAATGGTAATGTATGGGGCTTACTCGTCCAGATGGCGAGTGAAGATAGCAACGATAAGGAGAAAGGCATGAGCGAAGAGAAGAACAAGCTGGGAACGAAGATCACGACGCTGCGCGAGGCGCATCACCTTACGCAACAGGACCTGGCAGACCGCTGCCAGTGTGACATCGAGACCATCCAGGGTCTCGAGAACGGTGAGCTCCCGCCTTCGCTCGCGCCCCTCATCAAGATCACGCGCGCCCTTGGCGTGCGCCTCGGTACTCTCATGGACGATGACGAGGCCCGCGGCCCCCTCTACATCTCGAACGAGCAGATGAAGGAGGTCACGCGACTCAAGAGCCTCGAGACCAACAACGACGCGGGCGACCTGTCCTACTTCAGCCTCGCGGCGGGCAAGCCCTCCCGTCACATCGATCCCTTCATCATCACCGTCGACCCGTCCGGCGAGACGAGCCACAAGCTCGTCGGCCACGAGGGCGAGGAGTGGCTCTATGGCATGGAGGGCGAGATCGAGATCGAGTACGGTAAGGAGATCTACGTGCTGCATCCCGGCGAGTCCATCTACTACGACTCCATCGTGCCCCACGAGGTCCGCGCCCACGACGGCCAGAAGGCCAAGTTCCTCGCCGTCGTGTACACGCCGGTCTAGAAGGGGCTGGTGCTGACAATGACTAAGGTTATGGAAGAGTCCCCGGCCTACATGGCCACAGACCATCTCATCGCCGAAAACGGCTGGACCCAGGAGGAGATAGACTTCCGTCTCGAGCGCGCCCGGGAGATCATGCACCCTTCCGCCCGCGAAGACGGCAGCGTGCCCGTCTTCGGCGATCAGGACTACCCCCTGCTCTCCGAGATGACGCTGGGCGATTACCTGCGGTTCCAGACCGAGATCGACCCCGACCACGAGTTCATGGTCTATCCGGACCGTGACCTGCGCTGGACCTACGCCGAGTTCAACGAGCGCACGGACCTGCTCGCCCGCGGCATGCTCTACATCGGCATGCGTCCCGGCGATCACCTGGGCGTGTGGGCGCGCAACATCCCCGACTGGGTCACGTTCATGTACGCCTGCGCCAAGATCGGCGTCGTCATGGTCACGATGAATCCGGTCTTCAAGTCCAACGAGCTCGACTACGTGCTCAAGCAAAGTGACATGAAGGCGCTGTGCATCATCGACCAGTATCGCGACATCGACTACAAGGAGATCATCCGCGAACTCGTGCCGGAATCCCTCAAGCAGCAGCGCGGCTACCTCAACACCGAGGAATACCCCTTCCTCAAGAACCTCATCTACATGGGGCCCGAGAAGCACCGCGGCTTCTACAGCGTGCCCGAGCT
>CATLBX010000086.1 GCA_949879855.1 uncultured Coriobacteriia bacterium | reverse complement strand
AGGGGCACGCGGCCCTCGCGATACCACTCGCGGCGGCTCATCTCGGCGCCGCCGAGGCGGCCGGAGCACTGGATACGGATACCCTGGGCACCCGACTTGCGAGCGGACTGCACGGCCTTGCGCATGGCGCGGCGGAACGCGACGCGTCCCTCGAGCTGCTCGGCGATGGACTGCGCGATGAGATTGGCGTCAAGCTCGGGGCGCTTGACCTCGATGACCTCAACGCTCACGTGACCGCCGGAGATCTTCTCGAGCTCCTTGCGGAGCACGTCGACCTCGGCGCCCTTCTTGCCGATGACGATACCCGGACGGGCGGTCGTGATGATGACCTTGATCTTGTCGCCGGCTCGCTCGATCTCCACGCGAGAAAGGGCGGCATTGCTGAGCTTCTTCTCGACGTACTTGCGCAGCTTGAGATCGTTCTCGAGCGTGGCGGCGTAATCGTTACCCGCATACCAGCGGCTGCGCCAATCCTCGGTGATGCCAAGGCGGAAGCCTGTCGGCTTAACTTTCTGACCCATGACCCTTACGCCTCCTCTCGCGTAGCTACGATGATGGTGATGTGGCTCGTGCGCTTCATGATGGGGCTTGCGGAGCCCTTGGCGCGCGGGCGGTAACGCTTCATGGTCGGACCCTCGTCGACATAGGCGGCCTTGACGATGAGGTTCTCGGGACGCACGCCGTACTTGTTCTCGGCGTTGGCAGCGGCCGAGGAGACGACCTTGGAGACGACCTCGGAAATCGCACGCTCGTTGAAGCGCAGGATGTCGAGGGCGTCGACGACCTCCTTGCCGCGAATCTTGTCAACGACGATGCGCGCCTTGCGCGGAGAAACGCGCACGTACTTTGCAACGGCTTTAGCTTGCATCTGCGCTCCTCCTAATCCTTCTTATGGGCACGGAACGTGCGGGACGGGGAAAACTCGCCCAGCTTGTGTCCGACCATCGACTCGGTGACATAGACGGGGACGTGACGACGACCGTCGTGCACGGCGATGGTGTGACCCACCATCTCGGGGAAGATCGTCGAAGAACGGCTCCAGGTCTTGATGACGTTCTTCTCGCCAGCCTCGTTCATCGCAATGATGCGCTCGAGGAGGCGCGGCTCCACATAGGGGCCCTTCTTGAGACTTCTACTCACGGTTATCTCCTTCGATTACTTCTTGCGACGACGGATGATGAGCCTACCCGACGCCTTCTTGGGGTTACGCGTACGATGACCCTTGGTGGGAACGCCCCACGGGGTAACCGGATGACGACCGGCGGACTTGTTCTTGCCCTCGCCACCACCATGCGGATGGTCGACGGGGTTCATGACGGTACCGCGGACGGTAGGACGCACACCCATCCAACGCCTGCGACCGGCCTTGCCGATGCGAATGTTGGAGTGCTCGGCGTTGCCGACCTCGCCGACGGTGGCGCGGCAGTCGAGCAGGACGCGACGCATCTCGGAGCTCGGCATGCGCAGGATGGCGTAGCCGCTCTCCTTACCCATGAGCTGGATGCTCGTACCGGCGCTGCGGGCCATGGCGGCACCCTTGCCCGGCTGGAACTCGACGGCATGCACGAGCGTACCGACGGGAATGTTGGCCAGCGGCAGGGCGTTGCCCGGCTTGATGTCGGCTTCGGGGCCGGACTCGACGACGTCGCCGACCTTGAGGCCCTTGGGCTGCAGGATGTATGCCTTGGCACCATCTGCGTAGTTGAGCAGCGCGATGCGCGCGGAACGGTTCGGGTCGTACTCGATGGACGCGACCTTGGCCGGGATGCCATCCTTGCGACGCTTGAAGTCGATCTTGCGATACTTGCGCTTGTGGCCGCCACCCTGGTGACGGGTCGTGATGCGACCATAGTTATTGCGGCCGGCCTTCTTGGGCAACGGCTCCAGCAGCGACTTCTCGGGGGTCGTCGTCGTGATCTCTGCGAAATCAGAGACCGTCTGGAAACGACGTCCCGGAGAAGACGGCTTGTACTTCCTTACTCCCATGAACAAACTCCTTTGCTCCGATGGCCGCTCAACCGCTATGGGATGGGAGGCGGTGCACCTCCATACGGTTGTCGACTCCGGACTTACCACGGTGCCGGGTGGCTCCTCATGGAGCACTCGACACCCTTGAAGCCTCCCCGCACCAAGGAAAGGCTCGGTTACCGATTAATCCTGGCTTGCGAACAGCTCGATCTTGTCACCCTCGGCGAGCGTGACGATGGCCTTCTTCCAGGTACGCGTGCGACCCTGAACGTAGCGCTGACGCTTGGGCTTGGACTTCACGTTGGCGGTGTTCACCTTCGTGACGTGCACGTTGAAGATCTCCTCGATCGCCTTGGCGATCTCGATCTTGCTGGCGGTCTTGGCGACCTCGAACGTGTAACGGTTGAAGTCCTGCATGTCGAACGAACGCTCGGTGATGATCGGGCGAATGATGATCTGACGTGCCTCCATTAGCTCAGCACCTCCTGGACATACTCGACGGCGTCCTTGGTCATGACCAGAGACCCGTTATCGAGCAGGTCATAGGTGTTGGACTCGGAAGCGCCGATGACGCGAACCTTCTCGAGGTTGCGGAAGGAAAGGAACGAGTTGACGTCCTCGTCATTGACAACGACGGTGACGCGACCCTTGCAACCGAGAGCCTCGAGGGCCTTGGCAGCAGCCTTGGTCGAGGGCTTGTCGAAGTTGAAGCCGTCGACGACGAAGAGCTCGTCTGCCGCGAGCTTGCCGGAAAGCACGGAGGCCATGGCGAGCTTGACGACCTTGTTGTTCACGCGGAACGCGTAGGAACGGGGATGCGGACCGAAGACGACGCCACCATGACGGAACTGAGCGGCGCGCGTCGTGCCCTGACGAGCACGGCCGGTACCCTTCTGGCGGAACGGCTTGCGGCCACCACCGGAAACCTGACCACGCGTCTTGGTGTCGTGCGTACCCTGACGACGAGCCGCCATCTGGCTGCGGACAACCTGATGGATGCATGCGCCGTTGGGCTCGATGGCGAAGATGCCATCGGAGACCTCGATCGTGCCCGCAGACTTGCCAGCGGAGTCAGTGATCTTGATTTGTGCCATTGATCTGCCCTCCTCTAAGCCATGCGGATCTGAACGAGAGCGCCCTTGCCACCGGGGACGGCACCCTTGACCAACAGAAGATTGTTCTCCTCGTCCACGCGCACCAGCTTGAGGTTGCGGACCGTGACGCGGTCGCAGCCCATGTGGCCGGGAAGACGCAGACCCTTGAGAACGCGTGCGGGGTAAGCGCACATGCCCACCGAACCGGGAGCACGGTGGAAGTGGTGGCCGTGGCCACCGGGACCGCCAGCAAAGCCATAGCGCTTGATGACACCGGCGAAACCCTTGCCCTTGCTCACGCCAATGACGTCGACCTTGTCGACATCGTTGAACGCCTCGACGGTGAGGGTGTCACCGACTGCATGCTCCGAGGCATCTTCGACGCGGACTTCGCGCAGGTAGCGCATGGGGGCAACGCCCGCCTTCGCGAAGTGGCCCTGCATGGGCTTGTTGACCTTCTTTTCCTTGATGTCACCGAAACCGATCTGAACGGCCTCATAGCCGTCGGTCTCGGTGGTCTTGACCTGCGAGATAACGCAGGGGCCAGCCTGGATGACGGTCACGGGGACGATGGTGTCGTCTTCGCCCCACACTTGCGTCATGCCCAGCTTGCGGCCGAGAATCGTGTTGACCATTATCAACCTTACTGTCAGGCGATCTTGAGGCGGAAAGCATTTTGCTTTCTCTCAGCGGATCGCGGCTTCGAGCCTCCTCCCTTTGCACGTGAGATTTGCGCCAGGAGATAGACACAGTACGCCCGTGAGCGCACAGCGTTCGTTATATTACTCCACTTGATGAGGGAAGGCTAGAAAAAGTTTGGGAGGATGCGGGCGTTAGGCGGACGACTGGGCATAAAAGAAGCTTGTGTCTTGCCGGAGGATACGCGCAGGCAGGCCGCCTCGCCTCGATGGTCGCTCCCCGACGGCCCGCTCCCTTGGACCTCGGTCGACGGTTTGCCTGCGCACACTCACCCCACCGCGACGAGCTGAAAGCGCGTGATGGACTCCTCATCCTCTATGTTCTCGGCAACGAGGTGAAATCCGAACACTTCCCCGGCGTTCCTTCGGCAGATAATCGCCGTCATGGCGGGCAGCTCGCCTGATGCGAGCATCTTTGCCGCGATGGCGGTGTCGATGGTGGCGACTGCCTTGATGCTGGGGAAGTACCGTGCGCGATAGCGGGCGGTTTGTGCGAGTGCCTGCTCATGGCTCGCGATGGCATCGATGCTCTTCGCCGCGCTCTCGTTGAGCGCGAACAGGTAATGGTGGATATGCAGTTCCTTCGTGGCGAGCGGGACGATGCTACATTCCTTCTCTTGCGCCGCTCGTAAGGCCTTGTCCGTTTCTGCGACATCTCCTGCGATGGAGTTGGAAATAGCCCACACGCCATAGTCTATGGAACGGTCGATTAGCGCGTTTGCGACGCCTGCTGACGTGACGAGGGGCACGAACTCAGCGCTGGCTATCGCAAGCTCCGATGCGAAAAGCCAGGCAGCTTCCTCGGCATTCGAGCCGAGGTCTCCTTGATAGCCAATGCGTGTCATGTCTGTCCTTTAAAGGGCGCTCTGTTGATAGTGAATAGGTTAGCGCGTGTGCGTATTTTACAAGTTGCCGGTGGTTGACAGGATGGCAAAGAGATGTCAGAGCTAGACGTTGTCTACCTTGACAGAACGCGCTGGGGGGGGGGTATTCTCCTGAAGACTTCGTTCGGAAGGAGAATAACATGTGGAAGTATATTGGGTATGGCGGTTATTACTACGGCTCTTCTGGCTATAAGTATTTTTGGAGCAACGCAGCCGGAGGCGGAAATGACATCGCTTGGGTTTATCAATCCGATTATGACTGTGACAATGCTCTCAATACTCCGCCAGCGCACGCATGTTTTTCGTACGGTGAATTAGAGAACTATCGTGGCGATCTCATTGCATTTTGCAATGACAATGACATCACAAGGGATGACCTCTAGAGAATCTCTTGCCTTGACAAAATGCGTCGGATGCGTTCGCGACATTAGGCCGTTTGCTACGTAACAGTCCTGCTCTGGTCGGATTGCTGTTTCATTTGAAGATTGAACGAGCTATGACATAAAGAGAAATGGAGCGTGTCTTTCATGGGACTGGGAGATCTTGTTAGAACTGGCGCCGGAGTCAAAGCGGACTTTGATTGGAATAGCGGCGATAGAGATAAGCAGAAAAGGGCAATCCGCACATGGATGGGGATGGTCGGCATCGGCGATGGAAGCCAGCATGCCGTGGACAGGCTCCATCAGCTCACCAATGAAGGCGTCAAGGAAGCATCCGATGCGCTCAAGCACGCCTATAGGGTCCAAGCGGAGAAGGCCGCCAAAAAAGAATACGTAAGCTTGGCATCATTCTTGGTGGAAGAGGCGAATAACGGTTGGGATGAGGCCGAAAGGGCCATTAATAAAACGCTATCGGAAAAAGGGGCTCGCAAAGGCAAAGAGAAGGAGGTTCGTGCCTACAGGGTCTATGCCCAAGCAGGTTATGCCCCCGCTATTGCCCTGCTTGACGAGCTTGGAATCGAGTACTGATGATGGATACCGCGAAGAGAGCGCTGGCTGTGCAAGCGCTCCTAGAATCCAATGGATATGAAATTGTACTCTCCAAAGCATACGGCTCGGAGTATGCATTGGGGTTTGTCGGAGAAGTCAACGGCACTCAATATCCTGTTTCAGCATTCTTTTCCGGGAATGCTGTTTCAATCAGGGTCATCATCGTGTCCTTTGACATTGATGACTTCTCCAGCCAGGACGAAGCAGCTCGCTCCATACCGCTTCTCAAAACCGTTTGGATGAACTGCGCCGCTATCGCCAACGCGAAGATGGATGGCCTCTGCTTCATCGTGGCGGATATGGATGATGCTCCCTCTCTATCGATAGATGGAATGGTCAAGGGCTACTACCTGAACGATGAGGGCGCAGACGAATATTTCTTCGACCTTTTGCAGCAGTCGCTGACGCAGACTGATGCAGGCGCGGCATTAACGAAGAACCTTGTAGCGCAGACTTTCGCCCAGGCAGGTGATTAATCATGGACTACACAAGCTCACCTGAACACGAGAATGCACGGAGGGTCATCCGTTCACTTGAGAAGCTGGGTGTGAATCTTGAGATTGGTGACCAGTTCCCCCTTGTGCCCGTAATGTTTAAACATAGTGCATCGTCTGGTATCACCACTACATATGGAGTTGCTCTTTCTCGTGATTCCAGTGATATAGCCCTCATTGCTTACGATGTGGCAAATTTGAGCGAAATCATTGACACCGTGTCGATTGACCTCCTCAATGAGTTCAATTCAATCGAGTCAGATGATTTCGTTTGCACGGGCACGCTCTTTCTCGAGGATGGAACACCTCAACTCCGGTATTACATCGGCAAGAACGACCATGCTCTTCAGGAGCGCATGGATGAATGCGTGAGACGAATAAGCGAGTATATTTCAGATATCTATCGCGTTTTTCGTAAGCAGGCGCCAATGAGCGTTCTTGATCTTGCGGGGGAGACCCCTTTTATTACCACCGAAGATGCAGAGCTAGTTGATGAAGCTCCAGAACCTCCTGAGGACGACCAAGAGCCCATCACGGAAGATATAGAACCTGCTGCCAGCAATCAAGGTCCATCTAAGACCACTGGAACAGGGGAAGCTACGGAAAAGGTTTCGAAGAAGAAGGGTCTCCTCGGTCGGCTTTTCTCGAAGTAGGTCAGCTACAAGTTCATTCTGTCATCTTGAAAGGAAAGCGATGCATTGCTCAGACTGCATGTTCTATTAACCTGCCGAGAAAACTACGTTTGCGAATCTTGGAATGCCGAAACAAGGACACAAATGCAACGTGGGCGTAGATTTGATCTATGTGCAAGGAGCTGGGGTATTTCCCGGCGCTCCCTATAATTGCGCGCCGAGCTCGTATGATCCCTTCGAAGGCACTCCTTGGATAAAAGCTGACGTTTGTCCTAATTACAGAGCTGCAGGAATGGATGGCTGTAACCCCTCTGGCGGGCAATCAGCGCCGCCCTCATTGGGCAATAGCAAAGTGGGGGACGGAAGCAGCTGCTTCCTCACTTCCGCCTGCGTTGACGCTTTGGGTAAGCCGGATGATTGCTACGAGCTGACTACACTGCGTCGATTCAGGGACGAATGGCTTGCAAACCAAGCGGGTGGCAAAAAAGACATAGCCCGTTACTATTCATTCGCTCCTTCGGTTGTCGCCCAAATGGACAAACAACCAAATCGCATCCAGCTCTAT
>CATLBX010000085.1 GCA_949879855.1 uncultured Coriobacteriia bacterium | reverse complement strand
TCCTCTCGAGTGTTTTGCCTTCGCGTATTATACAGTCCTCCGCGTACTTACATCCCGTACCAGCTAATGCCCTCGTCCTGCCACCCGAGGCCCACGAGCTGCCAGTGCTCCTCGATGCTCGTGGTGTAGTTGTGCGAGCCGGCCGTGGCGTTGGGGTTGTACTGGCGGTATAGCGGCACGCGCTGCTGGTCGTCCGAATACCAGCCGATGCCCTCGTCGGCCCAACCCGCGGCAAGCAGCGAGTCGCGCTCGACGGCGCTCGTGGTGTAGTGATGGTCGCCGGCGTTGGCGTTGTAGAGGCGGTAGACCGGTGTGTTGGAGCGCTCCGGCGCGGTCCAGCCAGAACCCTCGTAGGTCCATCCGGCGTTCACGAGCATGTCGCGCTCGGCTTCGTTGGCGGTGTAGAAGTGCTCGCCGCTGTGGGGGTTGTAGAGGCGTTGCATGAGCACGCTTGCCGACGAGCCGGAGGGGTTCGACGTGGACTCCGTGATCGCGAAGTTCGTCAGCTTCGAGCCAGCGTAGTTGCCCGTGCCCGTGATGGTGACGCTTGCGGTGCCCACCTTGACGTTGTCGGCGTAACTCAGCGTGTAGTCACGGCCTTCGATGAGCGTGCCGAAGCTTCCGAGCGTGACGGTCGGGCTCGGCGTAAGTGCGCTGCCCGTGTGCTTTTGCGCGGGGACGTTCACCGACGCATCGGCAAGAGAGCGCGGTCTGATGGTGAAGGCGCCGCTTGCCTTGCCGGCGTACTTGCCCTTGCCCACAAGGTTGACCGTGCCCGTGCCGGCGTTCACGTTGTTCGTGTATCCCTCGATTGCGTAGTCCGTGCCCTCCGCGAGCGTCTTGCCGTTGTCACGCACGGTGACGGCCGGCGTTTGCGCCGCGCCCGTGTAGATGACGCTGCTTGCCGAAATCGAGCAGGAGACGAGCGAGGAGGTTATCTCGAACCTGGCTTCCTTGGAGCCACGGTAATTGCCGCGCCCCTCGATGACGGCGGTAGCGTCACCGGTGTAGAGGTTGTTGTAGTAGCTCACGCGGTAGTCGACGCCCTTGACGAGCGTCTTGCCGCCGATCTTGACGGTCGGGTCCGGCGTGACGGCCTTACCGGTGTAGGGCTGCGATGCGATGCTCACCGTAGCGGACGCAATGTCCTTCCTGTTGATGGTGAAGCTGCAGTCGCGCCAATCGGTGGCTCCGGCAAAGTTGCCCTTGCCCACGATGCGCAGCTGCGCCGTGCCGGCGTTCACGTTGCCCTTGTACTCGTAGGAGAAGTCGGTCCCGGCCTTGAGGTTGCCAAAACCGTAGAGGAAGACATTGGGCGCGGGTGTCACCGCGTTGCCGGTGTATATGTAGGATCCAATGCCGTCGATCGCGGCATAGGCCAGGTCGACGGGCGTAATCTTGAAGGTCGTGGTGACCTCGCCCGCGCATCCCTTGATGCCCTTGATCTTGACGGTCGCGGTGCCCACCTGCGTGTTGTTCGAGAACTCGACCGAGTAGTTCTCGTTGCGCACGAGCGTCACGCCCGTGGTCGCCACGGTGATGCCCGGCTCGATCGCCTTGCCGGTATAGGGCTGGTCGGGGATGGCCGAGACCATCTCGGGGGTGATGGACATGTCGATGACGAAGGTGAGCGTGGCCGTGCCCGTGCAGTTGCCCATGCCCGTGACGACGGCCGTTGCGGTGCCCGTCGAGGTGTTGTTGCTATAGGTGACCGTGAAGTCGCGGTCCACGACCAGCGTGATGCCGCCCGCCTTGATGACGGGGACCGGCGTGACCGCTCCGCCCGTCCAGGGCTGCGTGGGAATCGGCTCGATGGTCGTGTCGTCCAGGCTGATGGGCGTGATGGCAAACGTCGTCATGACCGTGCCACTGTAGTTGTCCTTGCCCGTGACGGTGATGGTTGCCGTGCCGGCATTTACGTTGTCGGCGTAGACGATGTCGCACGCGTCGGCGCCAAGGGCCTGGCCGTCAAGGGTGATGGTGATCGACGGCTTGATATCGGCACCGGTAAAGGTATAGGAGCTATCTACGCCCGTGATTGTCGCGCCGCTCATGTCGCGTGGCGTGATCGTGAAGGTCTTGGTCTGCGCGCCCGTGTAGTTGCCCTTGCCCGTGACGGTGATGGTTGCCGTGCCGGCGTTCACGTTGTCGGCGTAGGCAATCGTGTAGTCGATGTCCTTGATCAGCGTCTTGCCGTCAATGGTCACGCCTGGCTCGGGCGTGATGGCGCTGCCGGTGTACGTTGCCGCCGAGACGTCGTCCATGGTGGCACCTGCGACGTCAATGGGCGTGATATCGAAGAGCAACCAGCCCGACGAGCCCTTGAAGTTGCCCATGCCGACGACATGCACCTTGCCGGCGCCCGCGTTGACGTTGTCCTCGTACTCGTACGTGAAGTCGGTTCCCTCGACGAGGGTGCCAAAGCCCGCGAGCGTGACCTCGGGCGTGGGCTCGTGGGCCGTGCCCGTGTAGGGAAGGGGGTCAACCGCGCTCAGCGTCGCGGGGAAGATGTCGGCCTTGCCGATGGAGAAGGTCGTGCTGGCGGTCCCGGCAGCATTTCCCATGCCGGTGATGGTGACGGTCGCCGTGCCGACTGCGACGTTGTCGCTGTAGCTCACGGTGTAATCGACGCCTTCGATGAGCTCGGTGCCGCTCATGCTCACCTCGGGCGTGGGCTCCACCTCGTGACCGGTGTAGGCGTACTCGCCGCTCACCGTGACCGTGGCCTTCGAGATGTCCAGCGGCATGACGGTGTAGGTCTTGCTGATGGTGATACCCTCCATGGGGTTGCCGTCGATGTCCTTGAACGTGGCGGTCACCGTGGCAGAGCCTGGCTTCTGGCCGATGAGCGAGACGGTCTGCGCGTCGTCGTTGACCATCATCTCGATGGTGCTGGAGTCGTCGATGCTCCACTCCCAGTCTTCCGTCGAGCCGTAGGTCTCCCAACCCGTCCCGTCCCCGTACTCGATGGTGACGGCATTGCGGTTCTTGTATTCGATCTCCTCGTCGCCACCCAGCTCGGCGCTCGCGATCTGCAGGGCGTTGTAGGCATCGATCTCGCCGTAACCGGTCTCGCGGTCCCAGCCTTCGGCGCCGACATCAGTTGCCGTCGCGAAAATAAGGTCGGTCACCTCGTCGGCCGTCAGGTCGGGGTTTGCCGTGAAGATGAGGGAGGCGATGCCGGAGACGAGCGGCGCTGCCATGGAGGTGCCGCTCTTGGATCCATACTGGCCGGCCAGGTTCATGGTGCTCCGAATGCTCGTGCCCGGCGCGCTGATGTTCTTGATATGCGTGTCGTCTACGTTGTAGTTCGAGGTGTCGTAGCGCTTGACAACGTTGTTAGTCGTGCCCCATCCGTATCCGCGCGTGAGGTTGATGACCGGCATACAGTACGCGTAGTCTCCGGGGTAGCCCACGAAGGGCACCGTGATGCCGGTTGCGGCATTGCCGGCGGCGACGACGGTGAGAATGCTGGGATGCTCGGTTTCGTTGCGATTGGTGTCGATCCAGACGCCCTCGTAGGCCTGCTTGACCTTCGTCGTCAGGATGTCGTCGCCTACGAAGTTCGTCGTGTGCTTGCCGCCCAGGCTCATGTTGATGACGCGGATGTTGTGGTATTCGGCATTGGTCTTCGTGCTGTCCTCGGCCGAAGCGCGGAAGAGCCAGGTGTAGGCGTTGGCAAGCGTGGTCGATGCGAACATGTCCTTGTCATCGCCCGTCCCGCCGTTGGTGGCCTTGATGGCCACGATGCCCGCGTTGTACGAGGCACCGGAAACACCGACGCCGTTGTTGGTCCTGGCAGAGACGATGCCGGTTACATGCGTGCCATGACTGTTGGTGTCGGCCACGGCCGTGCTGCCGGTCTGTCCCGTCTTCGCGTTGTAGGAGGCGACGATGTTGTCCTTGAGGTCGATGTGCCCGATGGTGCAGCCCGTGTCGATGACGGCGACGGAGACGCGCTCGGCGCGTGCCGTGCCATCGGCGGCCTCGCCCGCCTTGGCGATGCCCCATGCCTTGTAGATGTCAACGGAGTCGAGTGCCCACTGGCTGCCGCGGTCCGGGTCGTTAATCGTGACCGCGGAAATCGGGTCGATCTCGGATGGTGTGTTGAAGCTGGTGGATGCATCCCCTTCGGCAATCTCGTAGAGGAAGTTGGGCTGCGCGTTCAGGCCGCTCTGCTCGAGCGCGGTGACGCTGTCCTGCACGTTGGCGCCATCGGCGAGCTCGACGGTGACGAAGCCGGCCTCGAGGTCCTGGTTGGAGACGTCCTTGGTCGCGGCGAAGTCAAATGCGGCTAAGGACTTGTTGATGTCGTCGGCGCTCGTGCCCGGCTCGAAGCTGAGCACCACCTCGTCGTGAATGTAGCCGAGCTCGATGTCCTGGGCGATGTCCTCGTCGCTGCGCTGGACATTGGCCTGCGTGGAGGATTCGGGGGAGGTATCGGCATCAACGAGTGTGATATCGTTGTTGCCAGCAGGGGGCTCCGGCTGTGACCCCGTCTTCTCCATGAAGAGGAAACCGCCGATTGCGAATACCAGAACCGCGGCAAGGCACGCAGAGAGGGCCGCGCGCATACGAATACGCGCGCGGGATTTGATGCCGCGGGTGTGAGCTCCGGTTTTCATGGTGCGATTATATCTCCGAGAAACGTGTTTCCGCAGTAAGAGAGACACGTTTGACGGAAAATCGGCAGCTAAAGGTAACTTTTTCCCGCGCTATCGGTCGAGCGGGACCGATTGGTGCGAATTGCTCACAAAATGTTCATAGGGCCCCTACAAGCTCTACAAACCGTACCAGCCGATGCCCTCGTCGTTCCATCCCACGCTGATGAGATGGTCGCGCTCGACCGTGCTCGTCGTGTAGTTGTGCGAGCCCGCAACCGCGTTGGGGTTGTACTGGCGATACAGGGGCACGCCCTGGTCGATGTCCGAGTACCAGCCGATGCCCTCGTCGTTCCAGCCCACGCTTATGAGGTGGTCGCGCTCTACCGCGCTTGTGGTGTAGTGGTGGTCACCGGCGTTGGCGTTGTAGAGACGGAACACCGGCGCGCTCGAGCTCTCGGGTGCGGTCCAGCCCTCTCCCTCGTAGTTCCACCCCACGCTGATGAGGTGGTCGCGCTCGACGACGCTGGCCGTGTAGAAGTGCTCGCCGCTATTGGGGTTGTAGAGGCGGAACATGATCTTGGTCCCCGGTGCGCCCGGGTTGTCGTCGCCACCGTTGTTGATGACCGGACCTTGCTGGACGGTGATGGGAAGCTCGACGCTGATGTTCGGGTTCGAGTTGAGCTTGGCCACGATGGTGACCTGGCCCACCTGGTTGGCGGTAAGCTTGCCGTCCTTGGTGATGGTCGCGTTGGCCGTGTTGGCACCGAGCTCGAAGTTCCACGCGCCATCGATGCTGCATTCGACCTTGTACTGGGCGGCGTAGCCCGATTGGATCGTGCCCGGTCCCGTTATCCTGCCATCGTAGACGGCAATCGACTTCTTGAGGGTCCTGCCATTCGACTTGACGCTGATCGTCGTGTAGCCCGCCTTGACTCCTCTCACGAGGCCGGTGTCGGTGACCGTCGCCACGGAGGTGTTGCTCGATGACCAATCGCTTGCGGCGGGGCAGTTCAGGCTGATCGAACGGCCGATGTAGACCGAATCGGGCCCCGTGACGTCTGCGACGCCCTTGGCCATCTGCACGGTGGTGAGGGCATTGACCTTGCCGTAGCCGGTGAAGCTGTCGAAGCCGGGCGTGTTGATGTCATCTGCGGCCGAACATAGGATGTTCTTGACGCTGGCGGCGCTGAGCTGCGGGTTGGCGACGAAGGCCAGCGCTGCCACGCCCGACACGCAGGGTGCGGCCATGGACGTGCCCGTCTTGGTGACGTAGCGGCCGTTGTTGGCCGTGGTGTAGATGCGCGTGCCCGGTGCCGAGAGCTGCTTTGCCTGGGTTCCCGGCATGTTGTAGTTCGAGTCCTCGTTGCGGACGATCGAGCCGTTGTCCTTCTTCTCGAGGTTGATGACGCCGATCACGTTATCGGAGAAGTCACAGGGATAGCAGCGATAGGGAACCGTACCGTCCTTGTTGCCCGCCGCGCTCACCGTCAGAATGTCGTGGGTGGCGTAGGCCTCGTCGATCTTGCGTATGACCGCGGTGTCCTTCTCGCCCAGCGTGCCGGTGCGCTTGCTGCCCAGACTCATGTTGATGACGCGGATCTTGGTGTCCCCGATCTTCTTGTTGGCAACGACGTTGTCGTAGGCCTTGAGGATGTCGGTGGATTCGGCGACGAATTCGTTGCCCTGCTTGTGCAGCGCGCGCACGATGTAGAGGCCCGCGTTGTACGAGACGCCGGCGACGCCGATGCCGTTGTTTGCTTCGGCGGAGATGATGCCGGCGACGGGCGTGCCGTGATTCTGGTCATCGGTGACGTCCGTGCCGCCGGTGCGCGTGTCGTACCTACCGACGAGGTTGTTCTGGAGATCGGGATGGTCGACCATGCAGCCGGAATCGATGATCGCGACGCTGACGGGACGCGGCGAGGCCGGACTTGCCTTGCCCTTTGCGATGTCCCATGCGTCATAGGCTCGGATGACGCTGAGGCCCCATTGCTCGCCCCTCTCGGGGTCGTTGACTTGCGTGGCCTGGGGCGTGAGCGGGGAGTCCGCGTCGTCGGCCGCGGTGACGTTTTCCTCGGCATTATCGAGGGCGAGCGCGTAGTACCTGAAATTGGGCTGTGCCTCAAGGCCCTGGGCGTGTAGCAGGTCCGCCACTTCGCCGGCGCTGGCATCTCCCTCGTAGGTGACTTTGACGAAGCCGGACGAGGCGTCGCTCGTGTCGACCGATACGTTGCTCATAGACTCGAGGGCGTCGAGCTGGGTCGTTGCCGCCTCGATGTCCTGTTCGCCATCGACCGAGATGATCACGGTGTTCGCCGTGTAATCCTCCTCGGGCAGGCTCGCGTACGAGCTTGCCGGAGCCTGCGCGGCTTCGGCGGCAGGTTCCGTTCCGTCACTTGCTGGGATGGTGCCGGGTTCGTGGCTGGTGCTCTCGGTGCCGGTGGTTGGGGATGTCATATCTGCCATGGTGCTACCGGGAAGCGCACCCATGGTGATCGTGCCGAGGCCAAGTGCGAAGACGAGCGCTGCGGCGACGCACGTGGAGGAGATCACCCCCAGGCGCGTCCAGATGCGGCGCTTCGATCCCGTCTTTGCGTGCTGTGCTTTCCTCATGAAATCATCACCTCAACCAGGCAAACCGTCGTTTTGTCTGCCGTGCCTATAATCCGTACCATCCAATGCCCTCGTCGTGCCAGCCGACGCCGATGAGCATGCTTGTCTCTTCCCAGCTTGTCGTGTAGTTGTGCGAGCCCGCGATCGCGTTG
>CATLBX010000084.1 GCA_949879855.1 uncultured Coriobacteriia bacterium | reverse complement strand
TGGCACCCGCCTTCGACGAGCTCACCACCAAGACCGAGACCTTCGAGACCGGCATCAAGGTCATTGACCTTCTCGAGCCCTACATCCGTGGTGGCAAGACGGGCCTGTTCGGTGGCGCCGGCGTCGGCAAGACCGTTCTCATCATGGAGCTCATCAACAACCTCGCCCAGGAGCACAACGGCACGTCGGTGTTCACGGGCGTCGGTGAGCGCACCCGTGAGGGTACGGACCTCTACCTCGAGATGAGCGAGTCGGGCGTTATCAACAAGACCTGCCTCGTGTACGGCCAGATGAACGAGCCGCCGGGAGCGCGTCTGCGCGTCGGTCTGGCAGGCCTCACCGTCGCCGAGTACTTCCGCGACCAGGGCCAGGACGTTCTGCTCTTCATCGACAACATCTTCCGCTTCACCCAGGCCGGTTCCGAGGTCTCCGCACTTCTCGGCCGCATGCCGTCTGCCGTCGGTTACCAGCCCACGCTGGCCACCGAGATGGGCGACCTGCAGGAGCGCATCACCTCGACCGCGACGGGCGCCATCACCTCCGTCCAGGCCGTCTACGTTCCCGCTGACGACCTTACCGATCCGGCACCCGCCACGGCGTTCATCCACCTCGATGCCACCACGGTTCTGTCGCGCTCCATCGCCGAGCTCGGCATCTACCCGGCTGTCGATCCGCTGGCTTCCACGAGCCGCGCCCTCGATCCCTCTGTCGTGGGTGACGAGCACTATCGTGTTGCCGTGCAGATCCAGGAGATTCTCCAGGCCTATTCCGACCTGCAGGACATCATCGCCATCCTTGGTATGGACGAGCTCTCCGAGGAGCAGAAGCTCGTCGTTGCCCGTGCCCGCAAGGTTCAGCAGTTCCTGGGCCAGCCGTTCCATGTTGCCAAGCAGTTCACCGGCATCGACGGCAAGTACGTCAAGGTCGAGGATACGGTTCGCTCGTTCAAGATGATCATTGACGGCGAGATGGACGACGTTCCCGAGCAGGCATTCCGTAACAAGGGTGACATCGAGGAAGTCCTCGAGGCCGCCAAGGAACTCGTTTAGAGAAAGGTCGCTACCTAGCCATGCTGCAATGTGAAATCGTCACTCCCGAAAGCAAGCTGTACTCTGACGAGGCCCACTTCGTGGTCATTCCCGCCTCCGAAGGCGAGATGGGCATCTTCGCCAAGCACGAGCCTGTGGTGACCACCCTCAAGTCGGGCACCGTGCGCGTGACCGAGACCGAGGGTCAGGAGCCGGTGCGCTACATTGTGGCCGGTGGGTATGCGCAGATCGAGGCGGACCGCGTCATCGTACTCGCTGATCACGCAGCCGCCCTGCAAGAGCTCGACAAGATTGCCATCAAGGTCCATATTGACGACCTCAAGGAGAAGATGGCCGACCTTAAGGATGACGATCCTAATCGTGCGTTCATCGAAGACGAGGTCAAGTGGAACCAGGTTCTTCTCGAGCAGACCAAGTAAGTTTACGTGAGTGATTTCCACACAAACGAGGGGCCGCCATCTGGCGGCCCCTTTTGCGTTTGCGTGCATTTTTGATGACTGTCTGTGTGTTGGTAAATGCGGCCTGCGCAAATTCTTCGAATGTCTAGCGGCAAAGGATGGCTGCTGCGCACTTTTGACGTATCTCTAGCGTAGAATGTACCGGAATCCTAGACATGCGCTAAATCTACGCACGCTAGCGCGCAACGAGGCGCATCTCCACGATATCGATGTCGGTGAACGTAAGAGGGACGAGCTCTCCGACGGGCAGCGTGGAATCGCATGCAACCGTATGGTAGGACTCGCTCGTGCCGATCCCCGGTCGCTCGATGATCACCTGCTCGCTCGTGCCTATGCGACGCTCCATGTCTGCGATTGTGAGGCGCTGACCAAGCTCGATAAGCTTCTGGGAGCGCATGGCCTTCACGCGAGGGTCAATCTGATCGATACGCGCGGCTGCCGGCGTGCCCGGACGCTTTGAGTAGCGAAAGACATGCAGCCGCATGAAGCCGCAGCTCTCGACAAGCTTGCATGTCTGCTCGAAGTCTTCGTCGCTTTCGCCGGGAAAACCGACGATGACGTCAGTTGAGAGGGCGCACTGCGGTATTGCCGTGCGTAGTTGCGTGACAAGTGATGTAAACGCATCGGCGTCATAGTGACGGTTCATCTCGCACAGCACCTTTGAGGAGCCTGACTGCAGACAGAGGTGGAGGTGACGGCAGAGACGTCCGTCGGAGTGCGCCAGTGCATCGATGAGCGAAGTCGTAACGCTTTGGGGTTCGACTGAGGATATGCGGACACGTCCTATCTCGCTTTGCGTGAGGAGCATCGAGCTTAGACGTGCGAGGTCAGTGTCACCGTCAGCATATGCAGCGAGATCGATACCAACGAGTACCAGCTCGCGCACGCCTCTGTTGGCAAGTTCTTGAGCCTGATGGAGCACCGTGGCTGCAGGTATCGAGCGCGCTGGCCCACGAGCAATGTGGACGATGCAATAGCTGCACGCATTATCGCAGCCATCCTGAATTTTGAGGTCGACACGCGTCCTGAAACCGTAGCTGCCATGAGCTCGAAGCTCGATATGCTCGAGCTCGTCGAGACGAGAGGGCTCTGCGTTACCAAGAAGACGTGCCGCAAGGCTCGGCACCTTGCACTTGTCCGCCTCACAGCTTATGCGGGCGTCGATTCCACCATATGCATTGTCATCGATGTTGATGGCACATCCCGTCACGATGAGCGGCATGTCTCCTGCGCGAAGTAACGAGCGAATTGCCTTGCGGTTCTTGGTATCCGCCTCGCCCGTGACCGTGCAGGTATTGAGAATGTTGACGTCACTTGTGTCGGCGGTTTCGGCGCGCGTCCATCCAGCGCTCAACAACGCGGCGGCTATGGTCTCGGACTCGGCCTGATTGACCTTGCAGCCCAGGGTATGGATGTGAAAGCGCGGAATGGGAGCCCTCGCGTTCTTGGTATGGTGCTGATGTCTCTAGCGATGGTTGCCGAGGCCACCGAGCGTGTACATGCATAGGGCTGTGGCAACGGTACCGGCAGTCTCGGTGCGCAAGATAAGCTCGCCAAGCGAGACGATTTTGACAAAGCTTCCCAGAGCCTTGATCGCCTCGACCTCCTCGGCGGTAAGACCGCCTTCGGGACCGATGACGAGCGCGACATGGCTATCGATGTCGCAGCCTTCGAGCGCATCGGTGACAGACAATGGTGTGCCGTCAGCACGCTTGTCGGCTTCCTCCCAGGCAATGTCGACGCGATCGTAGTCCATGAGCTCGCGGCAGATATCATCGAGGCCCGTCGGGTCGTCGACGATGGGCAGGATGTTGCGCCCCGACTGCTTGGCAGCGGAAAGCGCGATGCGGCGCCAGCGATCCCCCTTGCGACCGCGCTCGTCAAGCGCGAGACGCACGACCGTGCGTGCGGAGAGGAAGGGGATGATGCGACCGATGCCGAGCTCGGTTGTCTGACGGATGGTCTGTCCCATGCGGTCGCCCTTGGAGATGCCCTGCACGAGCGTAAGGTCGGGCAATTTCTCGAGCGGCATGTTTTGGATGCAGCGACCCGTTACCTCGAACTCGTCAATCGTGACGATTTCGACCTCCCAGCACTTGCCGCCAGCGGCGACAGCGGCGATGTGCTCGCCCTCCTTGATGCGGCGTACGGTGAGGTGATGGAGCTCCTTATCGGAGAAGGGGAGGGTGACGATATCGCCTTCGGGCAATTCGCCTTCCATGAAAAAACGAGGTATGGACATGTACATCTCCCATTGGGACGCGTGCGAAAGACACTCGCTGATTAGTACCTTGGCTATCTAAACAGGTGTATTGTAGCGGTTTTCAGGTCATGCTATAGTGGCACAGTCAAAAGGCGCGGCAAGCGTCTCGACTTTCCTTTTCACAGTCAATCCCCGTTTGAAATTTCGTTCCTTGCATACCCCTGCTCAGGTTCACGAACGGTGAAGACAATCAATGTACGAAGGAGCCACAGTGAAGTTTTTCCTGGATACTGCCGACCTGTCCGAAATCGAAGAGGTTGCATCGTGGGGAGCCCTCGCCGGTGTCACCACCAACCCGAGCCTCTATGCCCGTATTGGTGGCAAGCTTGAGGACTTCGAGAACCACCTTGTCAAGATTTGCAAGCTTGTCGATGGTCCCGTGAGTGGCGAGGTCACCGCCGAGGATCGCGATGGCATGATCGAACAGGGCCGCACGCTTGCGGCGCTTGCCGATAACATGGTTGTCAAGATTCCCGTCTGCGTCGAGGGACTTGCTGCGACGCGCGTACTTGCCGAGGAGGGCATCGACGTTAACATGACGCTCGTGTTCACCGTGCCCCAGGCACTGCTTGCCGCACGTGCCGGTGCGCGCTACATTAGCCCCTTCGTCGGACGCTTCGATGACATTGCTGAGGACGGCCTTGGCCAGCTCGATGACATCGTGACGGCTATCCAAAACTACGATTTCGGCCATCCGGTCGAGATTATCGCCGCGTCTGTCCGCTCCGCCAATCACGTGACGCAGGCAGCTCTTATGGGTGCAGACATTGCGACCGTTCCCTACGGCGCGATGAAGCAATGTATCTACCATCCGCTCACCGAGCAGGGCCTCGAGAAGTTCAAGGCCGACTGGGAAAAGGTTAAGAACGCATGAGTGAAGAGACCGTAGTCACCGCCGAGGCAACCGAGGAGAAGCCTGCGGCAAAGAAGACCACGCGCAAACCCGCTGCCAAGACAGAGGCCAAGGCCACGGCGTCAAAGAGCACTGCAGCCAAGAAGACGACGGCTGCAGCCAAGAAGACGACGACGGCTGCCAAGAAGACCACGACACGCAAGACGACAACGCGCAAGACCGCGGCGAAGAAGGCCGAGGAAGCTGCGGCGGCTCCCGCTGCCGAGGAGCAGCTCTCGCTCGTAGACGTGCCTGAGCTTCCGGTTGCAGATGAGGCTCCCGAGGCCGTGCCCGAGAAAAAGCCCACGCGCAAGCGCAGGACGTCCAAAAAGGCCGAGGATGCCGAGAAGCCCGCTGAGGCCGAAGCCGAGGCCGAGAAGACCGAAGATGTGGATAAGCCTGCTGAAACCGCAAAAGCCGAAGATGCCAAGGCAGCCGATGCAGAGGGCGTAAGTGAGGAGGCTGCGCCCCAGGATAAGGCCGACGCGTCCACACAGGCTGGTTCCGAAGCCGAAGGTGGTTCCACGTCCGATGCGGCAACCGGCGAGGGCGCCGATGACGGCGAGTCCGGTGAGCAGCGCGAAGGCAAGCGCAATCGGCGTCGCAATCGTCGTAGCCGCAACAATCACCAGCGCAAGGAGATTGTCCCGTCTGCGACGCGCGATGAGCTTGCGTTGCTCGATGACGACGCGCTCACGCTCAAGGCCATCGAGCTTGGTGTCGACGCGAGCGAGTACGGTGAGCGTGACGACCTCGTATCCGCGGTCTACGATGCGCTGCTCCAAGCCGAGGGCTTCGTCATGGTCGAGGGCATACTCGATTTGCTGCCCGATGGCTACGGCTTCATCCGCACCAACGGCTACCTGCCCGGCGAACATGACGTCTACGTCGGCGTGAGCACCGTGCGACGCCAGGGTCTGCGCAAGGGCGACTACATCACCGGTCGCGTGCGCCCGCCGCGCGAGAACGAGAAGTATCCGGCACTCAACACAATCGTCACCCTCAACGACGAGCCGTTCGAGGGCCCCACGCATCGCGTGAAGTTCGCGAACCTCACTCCCGTCTATCCCGACGAGCGCCTCTTCATGGAACATGGCAAAGACACGCTCACCGCACGTTCCATTGACCTGGTTGCCCCCATTGGCAAGGGTCAACGTGGCCTCATCGTCTCGCCACCCAAGGCCGGCAAGACGACCGTCCTCAAGGACATCGCGGCTGCCATCAGCGCAAACAATCCCGAGGTGCACCTCATGTGCCTGCTCGTGGACGAGCGCCCCGAGGAAGTCACCGACATGGAGCGTAGCATCAACGGTGAGGTCATTTCCTCGACCTTCGACATGCCCTGCGAGAACCACATCGCCGTGGCCGAGCTTGTGATCGAGCGTGCCAAGCGCCTTGTCGAGAACGGCCAGGATGTCGTCATTCTGCTCGACTCCATCACGCGTCTGGCGCGTGCGTACAACCTCGGCCAGCCGGCTTCCGGTCGCATTCTTTCCGGTGGTGTCGATTCCACGGCGCTGTATCCGCCCAAGAAGTTCCTTGGCGCGGCTCGCAACATCGAGGATGGTGGCTCGCTCACCATTCTGGGCACTGCCTTGGTAGACACGGGCTCGAAGATGGATGAGGTCATTTTCGAGGAGTTCAAGGGCACGGGCAACATGGAGCTCAAGCTCGACCGCGCTCTGGCAGATAAGCGCGTTTTCCCTGCCATCGATCCGGTCACGTCCGGTACGCGCAAGGAGGAGCTGCTCATCGATCCGCAGGAGGCTCCCCTCATTTGGGGCGTGCGCAGCCTGCTTGCCAACATGAACAACACCGAGCGCGCAATGAAGATGCTCGTCTCGTCGCTTAAGGCGACCGAGACCAATCGCGAATTCCTCATCAAGTCGGCTCGCAAGGCATCCAAGGCGGCACAGAGTCTCTAGGCTGTTTCTTGTGCATATGCGATGGTGACGCCCCGGCTCATTGTGAGCCGGGGCGTTTTCGTTTGCTGAAAAAAGACTGGCTAAGCGGCGTAGGTGCTGGTATCATATTCCGGACTGTTTCAAGCCTTGGTCGGAAACTAAGGCATAAAGAAGGAGCAACAATGAAACCCGATATCCATCCCGATTACGTCGAGTGCACGGTGCGCTGCAGCTGCGGTAACACCTTCAAGACCCATTCGACCAAGTCCGAGCTCGTCGTTGACCTCTGCAACGAGTGCCACCCGTTCTTCACGGGCCAGCAGAAGTTCGTCGACACTGGCGGACGTGTCCAGCGCTTCTCCAACAAGTTCGGTTCCGCTGCCGATCAGCTCAAGGAGCGCAAGGCCGCCGAGAAGGCCGCCAAGCAGGCCGCTGCTGCCGAGGCCGCTGCCAAGGCCGCTGAGGAGCGCGCTGCCAAGCAGGCCGCCAAGGAAGAGCGTGCCAAGAAGTACGCCGAGAAGGCTGCTCGCGACGCCGAGAAGGCCGAGAAGGAAGCCGCCGCTGCCGAGGACGAGGCCAAGGAAGAGGAGTCTGTGTCCGAGGTCGCCGAGGCTGCTGCCGAGGCCGCCGAGGCCGAGCAGGCTACTGCCGAAGCCAACGAGGAGGCCGCTGCTGAGGCCGCCGCTGCCGAGGAGAACGCCGAGTAATCCTCCACGACATCGTGCTATGCGTAGGGCCGCCCATTCGGGCGGCCCTCTTTTTATGGACGAGCGAGCGGGCGTTGCGCATGGGCTTGGTATGCGGTTGCTATAATCGGGCG
>CATLBX010000083.1 GCA_949879855.1 uncultured Coriobacteriia bacterium | reverse complement strand
AACTCGCGCGCAAAGGACGCGCGCTCAGACAGTCCTCGCAAAACCGCATCGCGCGCGTTGCAAACCTGCTCAAGATGCTCGCCAATGCGCCTGCCCTTCGTTGGTGAAAAATTATTGCTGCACCCCACCGAAAAAGTAGAGGTAGGGCGTGTCGGCTAGCATGTCGATTTCGAATGTAGCTTGCCAGTCGAGGACTGCCTCGCGCGCTGGGAGCAGATTGCTCGTCACGTCATGGGGGACGTTCGCGTGATGCGCGTTGAGTGTGTCGCGACCCATACCATGGGCGACGAGGAAGCGCCCGTGGGGCTTGAGCAGCGAGGCTGTGGCGCGCACGAGGGCTTCCTTGTCGAGGATGTGCGGATAGGCGTTGTAGATGACGATGGCATCGAAGGGCCCGTCGTTCGCATAGTCGAGGATGTCGCGACATTCGAAGCGCAGGCGCTCTGTCGGCACATCGGCGAAGGTCTCGCGGGCGCAGGCGAGCATCTTTTTCGAGAGGTCGAGTGCGACGATGGAGGAGGCGCCCAATTCGAGATAGGCGTGCTCCATGATGCCCGTGCCGCAGCCGACGTCGAGCACGCGCGAGCCTTCATGCACGCCGGCGAGCTGGGCGACCATGAGGTGCTTTGCGCCCGCCGGCTCGGCCATTTCGTTCCAGTTCGCGGCGCGCTCGTCGAAGTACGCGCCAATCTTTCCAATGCTCATGTGATGTCCCTTCTATCTAATCGCGAAGGGACGTCACATCGAAAGCTGGCTCTCGCACCCGATGCGTTGTTTCCGCAACGCCGCGAAAGAACTTGCGCGCATGGAACGCGCGCTCAAACACCTTTCGCTAAACCCGCGTTGCGTGAACTCCGCATCTGCTCGAGATGCTTTCGATGTGACGTCTCTTCGCATTTTTATCCAGTCGGTACCACCAGAAAGCCGTCCTCGTAGGGCACCAGGTCCACGGACATGCCGTAGACGTCCTCTATCGTCTCTCTGGTCATTACCTCGGGGCCACCGCTTGCCCGCACCTTGCCATCTTTGAGCAGGCAGAAGCGGTCGCAGTAGCGCAGTGCGAGGTTGAGGTCGTGCATGACGGCGGCGCAGGCGATGCCCCGCTCATGGGCCGCCTGCCGTACGAGGTGCATGACCTCGACTTGGTTGACCATGTCGAGGTTGTTCGTGGGCTCGTCGAGCAAAAGCACGTCGGTTTCCTGCACGAGCGCACGACCGATGACGACCTTCTGGTGCTCGCCGCCCGAAAGCTCGTCGAGGTAGCGCAGGGCGAGCGGGCCCAGGCCCAGTTCGTCGATGACGCGGTCGACGATGGCGAAGTCATCGTCGCGTGGCGCGGCCTGGATGTAGGGCTTGCGCCCGAGCAGAAGCGCGTCGTAGACGGTGACGCCGTGGGCGTGGGAGTGCTGGGCGACGAGCGCGATCTTGCGGGCACGCTCGTCGCGCGTGAACACGGTGATGTCCTCGCCAGAAAGCGTGACCGTGCCGCGCTGGGGGCGGATGATGTCGTCGAGGCAGGAGAGCAGCGTCGACTTGCCGCAGCCGTTGACGCCCAGAATCGCGAGGAAGGAGCCTGGCACGATTTGCGCGCTCACCTTCTCGAGAACCTGGCCGGCTCCGGGATATGCGTACGCGATGTCGTGGGCTTCGAGCATGGCGTCGTTCATCGATGGGCTCCTCTCATGAGGAGGTACAGGAACAGCGGCGCGCCGACGAACGAGGTGATGGCGCTGATGGGGAGCACGACGCCGGCGATTGCCATGCGCGCGATGATGTCGGAGAGCAGCAGGATGCCCGCACCCGCGAGTGCCGAGGCAGGCAGCAGGTAGCGATAGTCGTTGCCGATGAAGCGGCACATGATGTGCGGCGCGACCAGGCCGATGAAGTTGATGGTGCCGCAAAAGGCGATGACCGAGGATGCGGCGAAGGCGCCGACGATCATGCCGAGCATGCGCGTGCGCTTCACGTTGAGGCCCAGCCCGTGTGCCGTGCCCTCGCCCGATTCCATCGCATTGTAATTCCAGCGGTTGCAGTAGAAGAAGACGAAGGCAGCTGCCGCGATGACCGCCATGATAACGATTTCGCGATAGGAGGCACGCCCCAGGTCGCCGAAGGTCCAGAAGACGACGGCGGCAACCTGCGTGTCCTGCGCGAAGTACTGGATGAGCGCCGTCGCGCCCGTGAACAGCGCGGAAAGCGCCACGCCAGCGAGCACGATGCTCTCGGGCGTCATGTCGCGAAAGCGCGAGAGTGCGAGTATGGCAAGTGTCGAGGCAATCGCGCCGAGGAAGGCACAGAGTACGGTGAGGTAGGGATTGCTCGCGCCGAGCCCTTCGTATGCTGCAGCTGACGACCCCACTCCCAGGACGATGATGGCGATGGAGGCGCCAAATGCAGCGCCCTGGGAGATGCCGAGCGTGCTCGCGGAAGCGAGGGGGTTGCGTAACACGCTCTGGAACGCACAGCCCGCGAGGGCCAATGCGATGCCGCCTATGATGGCCGTGAGTATGCGTGGCATGCGCAGGTTCCACACGACGATGAGGTCATGCTCGCTTCCCTGTCCGAAGAGTGCGGCGATGACATCGAGCGGAGAGAGGCTTGCCGTGCCAAGCATGATCGAGATGACGACGAGGGCTAGGATCACGAGGGCGAGCGCGCAAATGACGAGGCGCTTGTACCTCGTGTAGCCACGATACTGGTCGCGATAGGAGGCCGGCGCATGGGCGGCGTGCGCTGTCCTCAGGTCCTCGGGATTCATCCTCTACCTCGTCCTCATCTGCGATTGCGCCTAGAAGCTGAGCTTGCCGAAGACAAGACCCTTGGCCTTGAGCTGGTCGTAGCAATCCACGCCGAGCATGACCTGGAGAATCTCGCGGTATGTGTCCTCGAGGTCGACGTCGGCGAAGGCCTCGGGATACACGGTCGCCCCGTCGAAGTACGCATCGCAGATGGCGATCTCGATGTTCGTGCCGTTCATGTTGTAGGAAGGCTGGGTATAGATATTACCCATCTGGAAGGCCTTGAGGCCATTGAAAAACGCCTGGTTATCGGCGTAATCTTTCCTCATGAGCTCCATGTTGCTTGCGTTGAGGAACACGAAGTCCGGGTTCCACTCGCCAAGCTGCTCGAGCGTGACCTCGACGGAGCCAGACGATGCCGCGCTGTCGGCGACGTTATCGATGTGCACGGCCTCGAACGGCGGATACTGGGCGTAAGTGCCGCCGAAGCTCTTGGCGCCCTTGTAGTTCACGGCACCGGCATAGCAGCTCGGCTTGTCGTCATCGGGGATGCTCGCAGTACGACTGTCGAGGTCGGCTTGCCAGCCGTTCATCTTGTCGATGACCTGCATGGCGTGCCCGCTCGTGTCGAGCACGTCGCCAACGACCTGGATGGATTCGAAGACGTCCTTCGTGAAGATCTGGTCCTGGTAGCTGATGCCGATGACGGGAATCTTGATCTGGCTCTGGAGCTCGTCGCATTCCTGGGCCGAACGGCTCGAGATGATGACGTCGGGCTTGAGCTCCAGCAGTGCTTCGCCATCCACGCTCGTTTCCATGAGGTGATTGCCGTTGGAGGTCGTGGGAAGCTCGGCGAGGAGCGGTTCGGCGGCAATAGTGTAGGGGCGGGCAGTCGAAGCGGGCTTGTCCATTTCGGTTACGGCGATGAGCTTGTCGGCACCGCCGGCATAGACGACGAAGCGCGCGGCGCTGCCGACCGTCGCGCAGGTCTCGACATCGGCGGGAATGGTCACGGAGCGGCCGTAAACGTCGGTCACGGTGCGCGTCTCGGTGCCCGATGAGCTGTCGTTCGAGCAGCCCGCAAGCGCGAAGGCCAGAACGATTGTGGTGGCCAGGGCGATGAATGGCTTGGCGAATCTCATAGGGGGCTCCTCTCAGTCTCGACTATGAGGATGTCCACGATAGAGCAATACCGAGACGATGATGTTACGAATTCCTCATCCGGCACACTTTGAGGGATAAACGGTGTTACGTATTTACAATGCGTCACATTATGGGACAAAAGCTCGCGCCAGACTTTTGGTCCATTGTTCGTTCAATTATGGAAACATATGATTGAAATTGAACACTTATTTGGTATCATTTCTAGTCACTGACCAAAGACGACCTGTCATGAATGCGGGAGAGGCATACCATGGCCGACGATACGAACAGCGTAGGCGAGCTGACGCGAAACCAGTTTTCCGTTCTGCAAAGCCTCGTACGAGAACCGCAACTCCCACAGCGCTCCATTGCCGAGCGCACGGGCCTGTCGGTGGGTACGGTGAACGCCGCGATACGGCAGCTGCTCGACCGCGGCGATTTGGAGAAGGTCGGCTCGGGCGCCTTGCGCCCAACGGAACAGGGCGAGCGTTCGCTCGATCCGTATCGGGTCGATAACGCGATTATCTTGGCGGCGGGTCTTTCCACGCGCTTTGCCCCCATTTCCTATGAGAAGCCCAAGGGTCTTCTTCGCGTACGCGACGAAGTGCTTATCGAGCGCCAGATTCGCCAGCTCAAGGAGGCGGGCATCGATGACATCACCATCGTCGTGGGATACAAGAAGGAGTACTTCTTCTACCTGGAGGAGCTCTTCGACGTGCGCATCGTCGTGAACGAGCATTACGCGAAGCGAAACAACCATTCCTCGCTCATGGCCGTGCTCGATAGGCTCGGGCGTACCTATGTCTGCTCCTCGGACAATTACTTCGTCGAGAATCCCTTCGAGTCCCATGTCTACGAGGCCTACTACGCCACGCAGCATGTGCAGGACGCAACGGACGAGTGGTGTGTGCAACTGGGCAGCAGGAATCGCATCGTGGGCGTGACCATCGGCGGGGCGGATTCGCAGATTATGCTCGGACACGTCTTCTTCGACGAGGCGTTCTCCGAGCGCATGGCCCAGATCATCCGTGACGAATGGGACCTGCCCGCAACGAAGGGCAAGCTCTGGGAGACCCTGTTCGTCGACCATATCGACGAGATGTACATGGTCGCGCGTCCCTATCCGGGCGACATGATTCACGAGTTTGACGCTCTCGATGACCTGCGCGAATTCGATCCGCATTTCATAGAGAACGTAGATTCGCTTGCGTTTGACAACATCGTGGCCGCACTCGGTTGCAGCAAGACGGATATTTGTGATGTGTATCCACTCAAGCAGGGCCTGACGAACTTGTCATGTCACGTGCGCGTCGGCGATGTCGAATACGTCTATCGGCATCCTGGTGTGGGGACGGAGAATCTCATCGACCGCGATGCCGAGCTTGCGGGCTTGCAGATTGCCCGCGACCTTGGTCTCGACAACACCTTCATCACCGGCGACCCGCAGACGGGCTGGAAGATCTCGCACTTCGTGGCGGATTGCACGCAGCTTGACCCGCATGATGCCGCGCAGACCAAGCGCGCCATGCAGATGGCACGCGCCTTGCACGAGTCGGGCGCGACGCTCGACCGCGAATTCGATTTCTATGCGGAGTCCAAGCGCTACGAGGGCCTGCTGCGCGAGCGCGAGGGCGTCATCGACGTTCCGGGTTTTGACGAGATGGCCGCCCGCATGGAGCGCCTGCACGAGTTCGTCGAGGCCGACGAGACGTTCAACTGCCTGTGTCACAACGACTTCTTCTACCTGAACTTCCTCGTGGGCGCGGATGACGCAATCTCGCTCATCGATTGGGAGTATGCGGGCATGTCGGATTACGCGAGCGACTTCGGCACGTACACCGTGTGCTGCGAGCTCTCGCCCGAGGAGGCCGAAGCGGCGCTCGCCTGCTACTTCGACCGCGAGCCCAGCTTCGAGGAGCTACGTCACAATTTCGCGTATGTGGCACTCGCCGGATGGTGCTGGTACGTCTGGTCGCTCATGAAGGAAGCCGAGGGCGATGTCGTGGGCGAATGGCTCTACATCTACTACCGCTACGCAAAGAAGTACCTGAACATGGTTCTGCCGTGGTACGAGCAGGGTGAACGCGTCTAGGCGCTGAGATTGGGGAACAGGCATGGGAGCTTTCAACAAGGTGAAGTATGGTCTGAGCAGTGGCGTGCTCTGGGGTCTCGACACGGTCATCCTCGGCATTGCGCTCACGATGTCGCCATATATCGGCACGCTCGAGGCGTTCGCGTTTGCCGCGATTGCATCATCGGCCTTGCATGATATCTTCTGCGCAATCTGGCTCGCCATCTACATGGGCGTGCGAGGCCGCCTCAAGGATACGTGGACGGCACTGCGCACTCGCAGCGGCAAGGTGGTCATCTTGGGCGCTCTGTTGGGCGGTCCCATTGGCATGACGGGCTACGTCATCGCCATCAACAACATTGGCGCAGGCTACACGGCTATCATCTCGGCTTTCTATCCAGCCGTGGGCGCGATCCTCGCCTTCATCATCCTGAAGGAGCGCATGAGCGCAAAGCAGCTCATCGCATTTGTCTGTGCGCTTGCTGGCATCGTCGCCATGGGCGTGCTCTCGCTTACCGATGCCGAGACGGCGGGTGATCCTGTCCTGGGCCTCGTGGGCGCGGCCGCTTGCGTGCTCGGATGGGGAAGCGAGGCGGTGCTCTGCGGCTGGGGTATGCGTGACGATGCCGTTGATAACGAGACGGCGCTGCAGATTCGCGAGACGACGAGCGGGCTCGTCTACGCCATCGTCGTGCTTCCCGCGTTTGGCGCCTGGGCCTTTACGGCAAGCGCCATTCCCTCCATGGCAACGGGCGTCGTGGCTCTGGCCGCGTTGGCGGGTACCGCGTCATATCTGTTCTACTACAAGTCCATTAGCTCGCCGCTGGGGGCCGCGAAGTCCATGGCGCTCAACATCAGCTACTCGGCATGGGCGGTGCTCTTCGCATTTGTCTTGCAAGGAACGATACCCACGGTGGCGTCGGTCGTGTGCTGTGTCGTCATCCTGGGTGGCACGATTCTCGCAGCAAGCGATTGGAACGAGCTCTTCGGGCGCAGTGCTGGCCGAATCGACGAGGCGTAAAGAGACGCGCGGGCAGGCTATCTCGCTATTTGACTGAGACTGCCGTTAGCTTCCCATGTCATTTCGACCGAAGGCGCGTAGCGCCGGAGTGGAGAAATCTCGATCTTTAGGTGCGAGTGAAGGGCGAGATTTCTCGACTGCGCTCACTTCGTTCGCTTCGCTCGAAATGACAATGGGGTGCCACTTCGCTCGCTCCGCTCGAAATGACAGCGAAAAGCCGCGCTACTCGTTTTGTTCGAGATGGTGCGGTGCGAGCCTGTCGGCGATGTTGGTCACGGCGCTTGCAGCCGCGCCGAGCGTGCCGTGGGCGTTTTGCGAGAGCGCCTTGACGAAGGAACGTGCCGCCGAAAGCAGAACGTCGCGATCGGGCTTGTCGAGCTTGCGTGACGCCTCGAGCAGCAGGGACAACCCCTTGGTGCCGCCCCGGAGGAAATCGACGGGGTTATGCGCGTGGGAGACCTCGATTGCCTCGAAGAACGCATCGACCATCTTCTCCCGCTCCGCATCGTCGTATTCCGAGAGCCATGCGTGGAGCGTCCGGGCGGTTACCTGCGTCGATTCGGGGAGACCCGGCAGGTAGACAAAGTCGGTGAGCTCGTCGTTGACCTGCCAGGTGAATGCGCTGTGCTGTTCGAGGCCGGTGGCGTCACTCACCGCCACGTGCACGGGTGCGTCGGAATCGAGCATGATCCCAACGAGCGATTCCTCGGGGACGATTTTCGTGAGCTTGCCTGCAAGCGGTTTGTAGTCCGCCTGCGTGAAGGTGCCCGCCTTGAAACCGGGGCCATCCAGATTGT
>CATLBX010000082.1 GCA_949879855.1 uncultured Coriobacteriia bacterium | reverse complement strand
CAAGGGCGCCCAGGTCGTCGTCTGTCATGTAGCCGAACTCGACGCCGTCGCCGAAGCCGCCGACGTCCTCGTTTCCGAACCTGTCTTCGAACATTTTCTATCGCCCCTTCACCTGGGCAGGTCCGCCTTGCGCGGGGATGCTTGCCGCCTGGTCGATCGCGGCCTGTCTGTCGGCGATGGTCGGATTGTCGATGGCGGGGGACTGATCAAACATTGTGTAATCGGGAGGAAGGTAGTCGGCCTCGACGTCGATGAAGTCGACGTGGTCGAAATCGGGGGGATTCATGCTAGTCTCGACGTAGCCGTGCTCGCCGAGTTCCAGGTAGCCGCTATGCAGGTAGCTCTCGCATGCGGCGTAGGCCGCCTTGTCGATGTTGGCGGCGAGGTCGCCGAAGCCCGCCTTCTCGAGCAGCTCCCTCGCCTTCTCGAGACTCTCCTCGGGATACACCGTCTCCACATAGCGGTTCATCGGGTCCTGGTAGTAGCTGTCAAGATACGCCTGGGTGTCCGGATACGGCGAGGTGTCCTTGCCGGCGTAGCTGAAGTAGCCTCCCATGTCGCCCTCGTCGTGGATGACGTAGGCGAGCTTGGCCATGTCCCTGGCCCCGGTCACGCAGTTGTCGTCGGCGTACATGCGCAGGCACTCGCGCTCGGTGGCGTCCATGTCGGACGCGACCGCGGCAAGGGCGTTTAGGTCGTGGAGGTTGGCGTACTCGTGCGGCCGGAATCCTATCTCCTCGAGCATGCCTCCGTACTCGTAGTCGGCGATGAAGTACTCCTCGTAGACGCGCTCGCCGCGCATGCCGCGCTCGAACGCCTCTTCCGGATTCGTGATTAGCCCGACCCTGTCGACGAGGAAGTCGTCGAGCTTCTGCGTCGATACGGGCAGGCTTATCCACTCGCCCTGCAGTGTGCCCTCGTTGTACCTGCCGAGGTTGCCGATCCAGACTCGGATGTTGTCGTCGAGCGCGTCGTCTTTTTCGCCCATGGCATGGCTCCGTTTCTTTTCGCAGCCCTCTTCGACTTCGGGGTCACTACTCCCGAGGCCGAGGAGGGCTTGAGCTGTTCCTTTTCCGATGATATTTGCTATGGGGTTTTCGCGCTCGCCGCGTGCGGGAGGTAAACGCGTGTATTACGCTGGAGACGTCCCTTTCGTCAGGCCCAGCGAAACTCGAGGCCGCCGGCCAGCCCGCACGTGTCGCATGCGCGCGATATGCTTCCGCAGGAGACGCCGGCAGCCGATGCCGCAGCGGCGATGGAGGGGTAGACGTGCCCGTTGCTCGGGCACATGACCTGGCGTCCGTGCCTCTTTGCGCTGATTCCCGGCCTGTACCCGCGTGCGCGGGGGTTGTAGACGTGTATCCCGCCATCGGCCCATCCGCGAAGCGACGGGGGGCAGGCGCGGCGCTCGGCCCCGGATGCTTCGTAGGCATCGCGTATGGTCGAGCGCGTGATGCCGCTTTCCGGGCAGGTGGCAAGTCCCGACTTGGTCTCCTCTGGTGCAAGGCGCGAGAGGTGAAACCCGTGCACGGTCCTCGTCATGTCACGGGCGCAGCGCGAGATTTGGGAGCGCGTCGCGCCCAGCATGCGCGCGGCTTCCGAGGCCGACGAGAAGTGCTCGCCTGTCTCGACGCACCATATGCGCTGCGTGGAGAGGGCATCGGTTGATGGCCTGGCCTCGGCATAGGAGTAGGTCGATCCGAACACGCGCATTCCTGTCCTGGCCGATCGGCAGATGTCGGCCGCGCTCGCACCGACGTGCCTGCCCGCCTCGGAGGCGGAGGGAAACACCTCGCCGGTGTCATCCCTTCTGATGCGAACAGGCCGGCTCATCATCTCGCCCCGAGGGTCGGGTTCTTGGCGGCAGCGGGCGCGCCTGCCGCTTGCGACTGGCGCCTGCAATGCTCCATGTCGGACTCGGGACCGTGGGTGCCGGGCTCGTGGGCCTCGTAGAGGGCCGCGGCGTTCGCGAGCTGGCGCGAAGCCTGCGTCGGGTCGTCTGCGGCTATGCGGGCCATGTGCTCGATGAGCTCGGTGTCCGGAGCCGAGACCGCCTTCGCATATGACGAGAACGACTCGCGGATCGATTCGTAGGGACCCTGCACGGCATGCACGATCGCGTCTCGGGGGATGGCGCACGATGCCGCGATTTGGCTCTCGGCCGCGTCGCTTGCCACGATGTATCCCATCTCGCCAAGGATCACCGCACCCTCTCGGACGCGCAATTCGGCCTCGGCGCGCGCCATACCGGCAAACCCCGTCGGGCTCAGCGCGGGAAAGTCGCTCGCGTCGAAGACGGTCGTGGCGTACCTGTCGATGGGGGAGTCACCGAGGGCGGGTGAGTCCTCGTCATATGAGTTATACGGAAGCTCCGAGGCGTTGCACGCCATGGAGGCGACGGCAAGGGCGCTTGGCGGGGACGCCAGAGTCGAGATGGCGCATCTCACCGCATCGCGCTTCTGCTTGGAATCGAGGTACTCGTCCTCGTTGCGCAGGGCTATCGTCATGAGGTTTATGTCTTGCAGGGACTCGTCCTGGGCAGGCGACCAGCCGATGTCGGCCGACATGCCCCTGGGGTCGAGCGCGAGGATGTCGATGCGCTCGTACGTGAGGTCACCTGCGGCAAACTGGCCGTATGCCTCCTCGACGTGGCCGCCGATGCCGAACGTATCGGAGATGCCCGCCTCGAGCTCGTCTGCAGTCATGGGAAACGTGAACCACGAGGTTTTCTTGCCCAGCCGAGCGAGCACGGATATGCGGTTGTCCATCTCGCCCTCGGCGCGCTCGGGGAGCTTGTCGGATGTCTCCTTTTCGGGAGCCGCTTGCGGCTTCTCCTCTTCGGGGGCGACTTCTGCCTGGGTTTTCTGGTTCTCGGTTTCTTGAGTGGCAGGCGGCCTTTTGCCCTTGTTCTCAGACCATTTCGTTGTGTCGATTGGCTTGAGGCCGATCTCCTCGGCATGGGGGTTGATCGCGAGCGTGGCCTGCCTGCTCGTGAACTCGCCTTGCTCCCTGGCGGCCCTCATGTTCGCGAAGCTCTCCTCGTCTATGAGCTCGCGCCGGGCGAGCTCCTCGATGATCTGCCACTGCCTGTCAGTGGCAGGGCGGGGTCCGTGGTTTTTCTTCTCCTGCATAAGCCCTCAGCTCCCTTTCTGTGATCGGGCCTCGACTTGGCACCTGCCCTGCTATTCCGGCTTGTCCCCATCTGCGTACACGCAGACGTCGACCGTGTCGTTTTCCCAGAACGTCTCGCCGTCTACCCTGATGTCGAGAATGTGCTCCTCGAGCCATGCGAGAAGCGCAGCCGGGCTTTCCAGCTTCTCGCCAACCGGATTCATGATCACCCTGCTGCCGGTGTCGTCGGGCTCGGTCGGCTTGTAGGTCGCCCGAAGGCCCCATTGACCTTCATCTGACTTGCTGCGGGAAAACGAGACCGAGCACGTGTCGGGCAGCGAAATGACGCAGGTCGCTCCGGGAAGGCCGGGATGCTTGGGAAGCTCGTGGATTTTCACCTTCATCTTCGTTGTCCTTTCGCGTCTAGCTACCGAGGAGTTCCTTTGCCCACGAGCCGGACTTGGCCATGCCCATGGTCATCAACGTGGGAAGTGCCAGAAGCGCGATGCACCCCATCATTCCCTCGCCGAGGCTGAACGCATCCGAGAGGATGCCGCTGTAGAGGGCCGGGTACAGCAGGATGAGGAGCATGATGATCACGCCGGCAAGGCATGCCGCGACGAAGTTCTTGAGAAAGCCTATGCCCATCGAGCGCGTGAGGTCGCTTCCGAGAAGCGCGAGCGGGATGGGGGAGAACATGGCCATGACGTAGATCTGCAGGCTGCGGGCAAGCAACATCGCCGTCGTCGCCACGTAGGCGACGATGCCGGCGATGAGCAGCAATAGGCCGATGATCAGCTTCACGCCCATCATCCCGCCGCTGCCGGCATCGATATCGGGAAGCGTTCCGGTGGTGCTGCCCGTCGCGATTGACTGGACCTGGATGATCATGTCGACGAAGGCCGTGTAGATCGCGTTGCAGATGTCCATGGAGTGGTTGATTGCCCACGAGAAGCAGACGAAGAAGATGACTATGATCGCTATGTCCTTGAAGCCGGGCAGCACGTCGCCGGACGAGGCGCGCCGTGCGATCGAGAAAATCTGCACCATTATCATCATGGCGAGGACCGAATGGGCCGTCGGCTGAGCGATCGTCTGGTTGATGGTGACTATGGCTTGGTAGACCCACGTGTTTTGCCCGAACAGGGCATCGAATGGCTTGGTGAGCAAGTCGCTTGAGGCGAGGGTGAACAAGATGCTGGCGGACGTCTCGAAGAGGGCTTCGGCCCAGGGGGCCAAGATGGAGTCGAAGAAGCTCGATCCCTCGCGGTTTGACGTGGTGTCCGATGGCATGTTCACCGGCTCGCCCGTGCGCTGCTGGATGTCATCGCTCGTTATCCTTCCCTTGCCGTACGACGAGATGTACGAGGCCGCCTGGCCCGATCCAGAGTCCGACACGTATTGCCCGACGCCGTCGACCGTGATGCTCGATCCGTCGGAGAACTCGTACTTCCAGTTCGTGCCCTCGCCGCGGACGAAGTTGATGTCGGCATGGGCAAGGAGAGTCGCCGTCGCCGTGAGCGCGATCACTATCACGAGGAAGGCCATCGCGCAGCGACGGGCCCATTTCCCGGCCCTCGCACCGAGGGCGCGGCTCATGGCGTTGGCTGCCTTCGTGGAGGCGTCCAGCGCCATAGTCTTTTGCATTGCCATTTGCAATCGCCTCCTGGTTAGCCCGTGATCGAGGGCGCGTCGCCGTTTGCGTATGCCGTTACCTTGAGCGGCTTGTTTGAGCCGTCGTCAAGGGCGTACTCGAGCGTCACGGACCTAGCCGACGTCGTGGCCTTCTCGGTGACCGTGGCGCTTCCGGTGAACGTGGCCTTGGTCGCGGCGGGATGTGCGGTGAGGACGTAGCGCTCGATCGACTCGCAAAGGGCGCCCTCGTCGATGCCGAGGTCCGAGATCCAGGTGGGGGTCGAGACGACCTCGACCTCGCCGGTCTTGCTCTTGCGGTAGTGCGGCTCCTCGCTCACGCCGTTGATCATCACGTAGTCGCCGCCCGATGCGGTCGATGAAGACGAGTTGTACGCGAGGACGTCGAAGTTCTCGCCGATCTTTATTACGGCGGTTGTCGTGCCGTCGTGGACGTTGGTGCCGTAGATGACGAAGGGCATCGTCGCCGTGGTGCCGTCATCGACGAGGCTGATGGCATCTCGCTGGACGCTGAACGACCAGACGCTGGACCCATCGCGCGTCGCCCAAAGCGAGCCCGCGAGGTCCTCGAAGAGGCTCTTCTCGCTTGCCGTGTAGGATTTCACCCGACCGGCATCGTCGGAGTCTGGCGACACCAGGCTCATCTCGGCCGCAGCCTCGGACTGCGCCTGGCGGGCCTGTTCCTCTTGCTGTGCCGCCATGCGCGAGGTGCACGACACGCCCGAGAACGCGATGAAGGCGATGATGCCGAGGGCGCATACGATTGCCGTCGCCTTGCCCTTCTTGTCCATTCCCTTGATCTTCTCAATCAGGTCCATCTTCAAACCCTTCTACTCACGACGCGGCCCATGCGAGCAACGCCAGGATGCTTGTAACTGCGAAGGCGACGAAGACCGCGATGGTCTTCCATGCCTCGTTCCCGTACTTCCAATCGCCCTTCATGTGATGACTCCCGTCACGCGAACTTGAGTGCGCATGTCCATACCTTTCTGTCGCTTTCGACGACACCCCACTTGGTCCCCATCGCCTCTATGCACTTGGTGCCGCCCAGCGATATGCCCACGTGCCCTGGCTTGTAGAGGATGTCACCGGGTTCTGCCTGCTCGGGCGGTACCGTCATCGACGCCGCGGCGAGCTGGTCTTCGGTGTAGTGCGGGATCTCGATGCCGAGCGCGACTCGGTAGCAGTACATCGTCAGCCCCGAGCAGTCGAACGAGCCGGGACCCTCGGCGCCCCACACGTAGGGCTTGCCGAGGTGCTTGGCCGCCTCGGCGACCACGGCTGATTTGCCGCCCGTGGCGCTGCTCGTCAGCTTGGCGTAGTAGCTCTGCGCCATCGTCATCCTGCGGGCGAGGTGGAGCTGAGATGGATTCTGGGTGCCGCCTCCGTAACCGGCCATGAAGAGATAGCACGCCTCCTGGGGGTCCTTGGTCTGCATGAACGCGTCGATGGTGACCTGCAGCTGGTTGCCCTTGGGATAGTCCTGGTTGCAGGCCGCCATGTAGTAACCCGTGCGGTTGATCCAGCGTCCCTCCCAGTAACCGGGGGGCTCGTGGCTGCCGAACGTCCAGTACATCTGCGTCGCGATGTCGGTCCAGTCGCGGCCCGTCTCGCTGCACCAGTTCTTGTACTCGAAGTACTCCTCCTTGCCCGGCGATGTCGAAGTGTATTGCAGAAGGCCGCAGGCCACCTCGTAGGCGTAGCCGCCCTGTCCGCCGAACTCGAATTCGTTTGCCGGGTCAAAGCCGCTCTCGCACTGGATGTGCGCGAGAACGCCCGCGACCTGCGCATCCTCGAAGCCGATGTTGTAGAGGTACTCGGCGACCTGGCGCTCGGGATCCGTGAGCAGGGACAGGTTCTTGGTGTTCTGGGAAGCGCCTCCCAGGATGACGGAGAAGAGCACGAGCGCGACCACGCCGGCAAGCGCTGCGCCTATGACGACGGGAGCACCGAAGGCACCGGCCATGGATGCGGCGATGGATGCCGCCTTGGCCTTGGCGCCCTGGACAAGGGCCGCTGTCCGGATGGCGGCAACCTTCCTCGTCCCGGCGCTCGTCGCCGCGGCCGCCTTTCGCGCCTTTGCCGAGTGGCCGTACATCCTCGCTGGAGCCGCTCCGGAAAGCCCCGTGCCTCGCTTGCCGGGGGTGCGCTGCGATACTATCCTGCGCTGAACGGCGCTTCTTTGGGGGATGGGCTTTAGGACCCCCTGCATCGCACCGCCGAACTGCTGCTCGACCTTCTTGTCGATTCTCTTGCTGCGAACCTTCTTCCTGGCAAGCGCCGTGACGGGATTGTGGATGACGGCCGATGAGGAGGCTCCCTTCTCGCGAAGGTCCTCGATCGCATCGTCTTCGAGCTCTCTGGTAGAGCCCGCGGAAATGGAGGACTCCGACTCGCCGCGAAGCTTGTTGCCGGCACCGTGGCGGATTTGGCGCACGTCGTTGCCAACGGTATGAGCGACGGCATCCTTGGCCTCGAGCTTGCTCTTGTATGCCTTCTTGGCCTTCTCGGCGGGGGTCTCGGCGTGCGAGACCGCTCCCGAGCCGAGAGATTCCCTTCTCGAGACGCCGGCCCGGCGCAAGGCGTTTGCGGCGCTTGCGTGACTGACTATGCCATCGCTGATCGCCGTCGCCTTGCCATGGTAGGCAACCGACGAGACATCCGCCTCGTCGGTTCGCCTGACCGCGCCGCTATGTCCGCCGATGGCTACCATGGGCCGCTAGCCGATGATCTTTCCGAAGCCGGCTTGGACGAGCGCATGCTCCAGGGAGCGAACCGCCGCAGGCCCGATTCCATCGATCGTCACGAGCTCGCGCGATGTCCTGCCCCTCAGGTCGGCAATCCGCGAGATACCCGCTGCAGACAGCCTCTGGGCCCATGCGGCGCCATGCTCGATACCTGCGAGAACCTCCGAGATCTCCGTCTCCCAGCCGAGTGCGCCTGCGACGGGCTGCACCGGCTTTGCCGCGCTCGCGAAGCGCTCGGCGCGCTGGCGCTCGAGGACCTCGCTGGCCTTGGTGGAGAACAGGTCATACAGGCTCGTGTTCTTGGGGAAGTCGCCCTTGATGGGAACACGTGCGCCGCCGGAGATGAGCAGGCCGTCGCCTGCCG
>CATLBX010000081.1 GCA_949879855.1 uncultured Coriobacteriia bacterium | reverse complement strand
CGCCGCAGTTCGTCGTCGATGACGCCCGCACGGCTCTCGCGCTCTGTTCGGCGAACTTCTACGACAACCCCTCGCGCAAACTCGATGTCGTCGGCATCACGGGCACCAACGGCAAGACGACGACCGGGTTTCTCGTGGAGCATCTCGTAAGGCACGCCGGCCAGCGCGCCGGTCTCATCGGGACGGTCGAGTGCCACGTGGCCGACGAGGTGCGTCCCTCGCTGCATACGACGCCCGAGTCCCGTGATTTCCAGGCCCTGCTCGCGTCCATGGTCGACGCGGGCGTTGACGTGTGCGCCTGCGAGGTGTCGAGCCATGCGCTCGATCTGGGGCGCGTCAGGGGAACCTCCTTCGCCGTCGCGGCCTTCAGCAACCTCACCCAAGATCACCTCGACTACCACAAGACGATGGAGGAGTACTTCGCGGCCAAGGCGCGGCTCTTCACGGAATACGAACCTGCCGCAAGCGTCATCTGCACCGATTCGGATGCGGGCAAGCGCATGGCGCGGCTTGTCGTCGATGCGGGTCGCACCCTGTACCGCGTCGGCTCCGATGCCGATTGCGACGTGCGGCTCGTGGAGGCGCGGTTCGACGCGCATGCGACGCGCATCGACCTGGAAGCCGCGGGGGAGTGGCTGCATGTCACCTTGCCGCTCGTCGGCCGTTTCAACGTCGAGAACGCCTTGGTCGCCTTCGGCATCGGTATGGCGCTCGGCTTCACGAACGAGACCCTCGTCTCGGCTCTCGAGTCCGCCCCCCAGGTCCCCGGGCGCCTCGAGCGCGTCACGGGCAGCAAGGGAACCCGTCCGAACTTCGGCGTGCTCGTGGACTACGCCCATACGCCCGATTCGGTCGCGAAGGCCATCGATGCCGTGCGGGCCGTCACGGACGGTCGCGTGCTCTGCGTCTTCGGCTGTGGCGGCGACCGTGACCATGGCAAGCGCCACAAGATGGGCGCCGCCGCCCTCGCGTCCGATTTCGCCATCGTGACGAGCGATAACCCGCGCACGGAGGATCCGGATGAGATCATCGGGCAAATCCTCGTTGGCATGGAGGGTCACGAAGACCGCTATGCCGTCATGCCCGATCGTGCCGAGGCGATACGCTTCGCCATCAACGAGGCACGCGAGGGCGATGTCGTCCTCATCGCCGGCAAGGGTCACGAGGATTATCAGATCATTGGAAACGTCAAGCACCACTTCGACGACCGTGAGGTCGCCGCAGCGGCAATCGAGGAAATGAGGTCATAGCCCATGGAAATCTCGGTTTCCGATATTGCCAAGGTCACGGGCGGCGAGTACATCGGCGACGAGAACGCCCTGCGTCGCATCGTCTCGGGACTGACCTGGGACTCGCGTACCGTCATGCCCGACAACGTCTTTCTGGCCATGCCCGGCATGCGCGTCGACGGCAACGACTTCGTTCGCGCCGCGATACGACGTGGTGCCGGCGTCATCGTCTGCACCCGCATGCCGACGAGCAACGTCATCGCGGTGGCCGGCGAGTTCGCCTGTCCCATGGTCGTCGTCGATGACGGCATCGACGCCCTCGAGAAGATCGCGGGTTTCTGGCGCGACAGGCTCCATGCCATCGTTATCGGCGTCACGGGATCGACGGGAAAGACCTCGACGAAGGATTTCCTGCGCTCCGTGTTCTCGCAGCGCTTTAAGACCGCGGCGACGCTGGGCAACCAGAACAACGAGATCGGCGTGCCGGCGACGATACTGTCGGCCGACGAGGACACCGAGGTGCTCATCGTCGAACTGGGCATGCGCGGCATGCATCAGATCGAGCATCTTTGCAGCTTCGTGAAGCCGAGCATCGCCGTGGTGACCAATATCGGCGTGAGCCACATGGAGCTGCTGGGCAGTCGCGAGAACATCGCCCGTGCCAAGGCCGAGCTCCTCGAGGCCCTACCGGACACGGGCTTTGCCGTCCTCAATGCCGATGACGAGCGCACGGCCCTGCTCGAAAAGTTCGCCCACCTCGAGCAGCGGGGGGTCAACGTGCACAGCTACGGCTTCTCCCCGGATGCCGAGACGCGCGCGCAAGGCGTCACCTACGATGCCGAGGCATGCGCGAGCTTCGAGGTGGTCACCGGAGATTCCGCACCCGTGTCCGTCACGCTTTCCATACCCGGAGAGCATAACGTCTCCAACGCGCTCGCGGCATACGTGGCCGGTGCCAACATGGGAATCGCCCCCGATGACATTGTCCGGGGCCTTGCGGAGGCGAAGGCAAGCGGCATGCGCATGGAAATCGTGCACGCACCGGGCGACGTGACCGTCATCAACGACGCCTACAACGCCAACCCGGATTCGATGCGCGCCTCGATCAGCACGCTGATGACCCTCGAGGGGACGGGGCGGCGCATCGCGGTCCTGGGCGACATGGGAGAGCTCGGCACGGACGAGTATCAACTCCATGTTGACGTGGGAACCTTTGCAGGACGGGCAGACCTTGATATGCTCGTGTGCATCGGAACGCTCAGCGTCGGCATCAAGGCGGGGGCGCTTGCGGCAGACATGGACGCCACGCGCGTCAAGAGCTTCGCGAACGTCGACGAGGCGGCCGCGTTCCTCGACAAGTACGTCCGGGAAGGCGACCTCGTTCTCGTGAAGGCATCGCGCTTCATGGAGCTGGAGCGCATAGTCAAGGGGATCATGCAAAGATGATTAGCGTATTCAATCAATATCCGACGTACCAGGTCTTTCTCGCCTTCATCATCTCGATGGCGCTGACCATGATCGTCATGCCCTTCTTCATCAGGCTCCTCAAGGTGCGCCAGATAGGCCAGCAGGTGCGAGCGGATGGACCGCAGGGCCATCTCGTCAAGCAGGGCACGCCGACCATGGGCGGCATCGTCATCCTCCTCATGATGACCGCCTCGATCTTCCTCGTCGGCACGCCTGACCCGCCGCTGCTGCTCATCCTGGCCGCGACCCTGCTCACGGGCCTTCTGGGCTTCATCGACGACATCTCCAAGGTCGCCAAGGAGCGCTCGCTGGGCCTGCTGCCCTACCAGAAGATGATCGCGCTCACGCTCATCTCGGTCGCGTTTTGCCTCATCGCGGTCAACTACCTGGGCATCGAACCCTATGTGACCATTCCCTTCACCCAGTTCAGCCTCGACCTGGGAGTTCTCACGACCGTTTTGCCTTTCGAAGGCGGCTTCGAGATTCCCTGGCTGTATGTCATCTTCGTCTTCCTGCTCATGGCCGGCATGGCCAATGCCGTGAACCTCACCGATGGCCTCGACGGCCTTGCCGGTGGCGCGATCATGATCGTCATGCTCGTGATGGCGGCCATCGCGTTTCGCACGGGCCAGCTCGACGTCGCCGTCTTCGCGACGGCTGCCGCCGGTGCCTGCGTCGGCTTCCTGTGGTTCAACTGCTATCCGGCCGGCATCTTCATGGGTGACACCGGGTCGCTCGCCCTCGGAACCGCGTTCGCCGCGATTGCCGTGATGACCAAGACCGAGCTCTTCAGCATCATCATCGGTGGCCTCTTCGTCATCGAGGCGCTGTCCGTCATGATCCAGGTGCTCTACTTCAAGCGCACGCGCAAACGCGTCTTTCTCATGGCGCCCCTTCACCATCACTTCGAGAAGAAGGGCTGGTCGGAGACCAAGGTCGTCATCCGATTCTGGATCATCACCGGCCTGTGTGCCGGTGTGGGCTTTGCGGTCTACTTCATCGGTTCGATGTGAGGGGCGTGGTAGTCATGGCTTCTGTCCTCATACTCGGTCTCGGGAAAAGCGGTGTTGCCGCCGCTCGTCACGGGCTTGCCGCCGGTGACGAGCTCGCCATTTATGCGGGCGTTGCCAACGAGAGCACGAAGGCGGCCGCTCGCGAGTTCGAGGAGGCGGGCGTCCCCGTCGTCTTCGACGTCGAGGAAATCGATGGCCACTTCGATATCTGCGTCGTCTCGCCGGGCATTCCCCAGAGCGGCGCGTTCTACGCGAGCGCCCAGCAGGCAAGTGACGAGATTATCAGCGAGCCAGAGTACGCCTGGCGCATGTCGCCGCAAGGCTGGGTTGCCGTGACCGGCACCAACGGAAAGACCACGACGACCTCCCTCGTGACCCATCTGCTCAACTGCTGTGGAAAGCCCGCCCATGCCTGCGGCAACATCGGCGCGACCTGCGTCGAGGCCGTGGAACAGAGGGGCGACGGCGAGATGCTCGTCGCCGAGATGTCCTCCTATCAGCTGGCCTCTACCGTCGGTTTTGCCCCGCGGGTTGCCATCTTGCTCAACATCACTCCCGACCACATCTCCTGGCATGGCGGCTTCGACGCCTATGCCCAGGCGAAGTTCAAGGTGTTCGCGAATATGCCGGCTGGTTCGACGGCCGTCGTCACCGATGCCGTCCTCGACGCCTATCCCGAGTTACGCGCGTTCCTGGACGAACGCGGCGTCAAACTTGTGTCCGTCGGCGTCGAGCGCGCGGCTTCCTGCGCCTTCGAGGACGCGCATGGCACGCTCGTCATCAAGGACGGAAAGGGGAGGAGCATCGAGCTTGCGCAGGCATGCGAGCTTGGGATTCAGGGTGCCCACAACGTCGAGAACGCGCTATGCGCCGCGAGCGCCGCGCTTGCGTGCGAATGCGAACCTGCGTGCATTCGCGAGGGACTCATGAGCTTCAGGCCGCTCGAGCATCGCCTCGAACCTTGCGGCTGCATCGATGGCGTCGACTTCTTCAACGACTCCAAGGCAACCAACGTCGATGCGACGCTCAAGGCGCTCACGGCGTTTCCCGGACGCAAGGTCGTCCTCTTGCTCGGCGGACGTGACAAGGGCACCGCGCTGGACGAGCTCGTCGCTGCGTGCGTCAGGACCTGTCGTGCCGTCGTCGCCTACGGGGAGGCCGGCGAACGGTTTTACGGCGCCTTCGCCGCAAGCCCCGTCGAATGCCATCTCGAGGCCGGCATGAAGCAGGCACTCGAGCGTGCCTGTGCGATCGCGCAGTCTGGCGATGCCGTCGTCTTGTCGCCCGCCTGCGCCTCCTTCGACGAGTTCGATTCCTTCGAGCACCGCGGAGAGGTCTTCAAGGAATGCGTCGGCCTGAGGATGCGGGCATAGGCACCATGGCACGCAAGCAGACGACATCGAACACGAAACCGCGGACGCCGTCATCGCGCCTGCTCTCGGAGCCGGCCGCCATCATGGCCCCGCGCCTGCTGTTCATACTGAGCGTCGTCGCCCTGTGCATACTCGGGCTCATCATGGTGTATTCGGCCTCCTCGATCACGGCCTACAACGAGTTCGGCGACGCGGCGTACTACGTCAAGCGCCAGGCAGTCTTCCTCGTCCTGGGAATCATCCTCTGCGTCATCTGCTGCCGCGTGCCCTATGCCTTGTGGGCCCAGCCGGTGGTGTTTCTCTGCTTCTGGCTCGTCACGGTCGTCATGCTCTCGCTGACCGCGTTCGGCATGGGCGTGAGCGCCCTGGGCGCCGAACGATCCATCGTTATCGCGGGCTTCAACCTGCAGCCTGCGGAGTTCGCCAAGATAACCGTTCTAATCACCGTGGCATCCATCGTGCAGATGCGCATGAACGGTGCGATCGGCGGTCGTCGTTTCATCGTCATCGTGCTCGTGGCGACCATCGTCCCCCTGATCTTGATCTACCGTCAGCCCGACCTGGGAACGGCCATCATCCTCGCCGTCGGACTCATCGCGCTTGCCCTGCTCGCCGGCATCTCGTGGAAGCTCGTCGGGCTGATCCTCGGCGTCGTCGTCGCCTACATCGTCGTCGCGTGCATCACGCAGCCCTACCATCTCGACCGCATCGTGTCCATGCTCGATCCCTGGGTCGATCCACAGGGCGACGGTTACCAGGCGATCCAATCGCTCTACGCCTTCGGCAGCGGCGGCGTGTTCGGTACGGGGCTTGGCCTGTCCCGGCAGAAGTATCTTTATCTGCCCTATGCCCACACCGACTTCATCTATGCCATCGTCGGCGAGGAGCTCGGCCTCATAGGTGCCGTCCTGGTGGTGGTGCTCTTCGGGCTCTTCGTCTTTGCCGGCATGCGCATCTGCCGTAACGCCCCTGACATGCTCGGCTGCATGCTGGCGGGTTCGTTCACGGTCATGATCGGCTTCCAGGCTTGCGTGAACATGGCGTGCGTGACGGGCATCGCGCCCGTGACCGGCAAGGCGCTTCCGCTCATCAGCTACGGCGGATCATCGCTGCTCGCGACGATGATCATGATCGGCATCGTTCTGTCCGTCTCGTTTCGCTCGAAGGTGGGCATGAGCTACGAGCGCAAGCGTGATAACTTCGTGGTCATCGACGGCAAGGACAGGACGCGCCCCGAGTCGACGTCATCACATGTCGTGCATGGAAACGTCATCCCCTTGCATGGATCCAGGAAAAGGGAAGGAGGCCCGTCATGTACTTCGTCATCTCGGCCGGCGGCACGGCCGGTCACATCAACCCGGCGCTCGCGGTCGCCGATGAGCTCCGCCGGCGCGGCCACGAGATCCTCTTCGTGGGAACGCCCGACCATATCGAGTCGAGGCTCGCGACGCAGGCCGGCTTCGATTTCACGGGCTTCGCGGTAAGCGGTTTCGACAAGGCCCATCCCCTCACGCTCGTGACCTCGGGAGCCAAGCTCCTCAAGGCCACCCGTGCCGCGAAGCGCCTCTTTGCGCGCAAGCGCCCGGACGCCGTCGTCACCTTTGGCGCCTACGTGTCCATTCCGGTGGGCAGGGCCGCCTTCGAGAAGGGCATACCGTTGATCATCCACGAGCAGAATTCCGTGCCCGGCATGGCAAACGCCTACCTCGCAAAGCACGCGACGGCCGTGGCGCTCACCTACGCCGAGAGTGCCGTGGGCCTCGAGGCCGCCTGCGAACCGGTGGTCCTGGGCAATCCCGTGCGCGCCTCCTTCGAGACTTGCACGCGAGACGAGGCACGGGCTGCGCTCGGCATTCCCGCAGACGCGCTCGTCTTGCTCGTCATGGGGGGAAGCCTCGGCGCCCAGCACGTGAACAAGGCCCTGTGCGACATGAAGGAGCGCCTGCTCGCCATCGATGGCCTGCATGTCATCCAGTCCACGGGCGAGGGCGATTACGAGAACGTGTTTTCCCAGCTCGCGCTTTCCGAGGCCGAGCGCGCACGTTGGCACGTCTCGCCCTACATCGATTCCATGAACGAGGTCCTCGTGGCCAGCGACCTGGTCATCAGCAGGGCTGGCGCCTCGTCCGTCGCCGAGATCATGACGGTGGGCGTACCTTGCGTGCTCATCCCGTATCCCCATGCCCGCGGTGACCACCAGACGCTCAACGCACGGTCGTGCGTGGCGGCCGGTGCCGCCCGGCTCGTTCCCGATTCCGAGGTCGAGACCGAGGCGTTTTCCGATTTGGTCATCGGGCTTCTCGGTGACGGCCCGTGTCGTGATACCATGGCGAAGGCTTGCAAGGAGCTCTCCGGCTCGGACGCGCGCATGCGTCTGGCCGATATGGTCGAGCAATGCGCACGAGGTAACGATGGTGAGTAAACCGAGGAAGATACATTTCATTGGCGTCGGCGGCGTCGGCATGTCGGGCATAGCGCTCGTCGCCGCGTCACGTGGCGTCGTGGTGAGCGGCTCGGACATGAAGGAGTCGCGTGCCACCAAGCGTCTCGTCGATGCGGGCATCGAGGTCATGATCGGCCATGATGCGGCGAACCTCGCCGATGATCTCGACGCGGTCGTCATTTCGAGCGCCATTCCCGAGAAGAACCCGGAGCTCGCCGAGGCGCGCCGTCGCGGCGTTCCCGTATGGCATCGCTCGCAGGCGCTTGCCTCGCTGGGAGAGGGCAAGAAGACGCTTGCCTGCGCCGGCACCCACGGAAAGACGACGAGCTCGTCGATGCTGGCCACCACCATCGACCGCATGGGGCTCGACCCGAGCTTCGT
>CATLBX010000080.1 GCA_949879855.1 uncultured Coriobacteriia bacterium | reverse complement strand
GTTGCCGCCCGTGAGGTTGATGCGATGTTGGTTGGGGCGAATGATCTTTGCGAGCTCGTCAAGGTCCTGCTCGATTTCCTCGCGCGGGGACATCTTGAAGTCGACATCGAGGAAGATGTCGCAGAAGTGGCACTTGTTGTGCGTGCAGCCCGTGACGATCTGCAACATGGGACAGTTCATGACGGATGGCGTCTGGTGCTGCGGTTTCGTATAGCGCATGGCACTCCCTCCACGAGGATGCGAGCGACCGGACATGCCCGCCCGCGCCCATTATAGGACCTCATCCCCCGTGACGCGCCTGCTTCCTCATCATCTTCGCAAGGCGCCTTGCCTTGTCGGCGGCCCAGATGTTCCAGATCTGGACGGCGGCGGTCACGACGCAGATACCGGTCGCGATGCCCGCGGCGTAGAACATCGTCATCTCGCCGAATTCGAGGCATGCCGCACCGTTGCCGCTCACGGCGTTGTACATCGTGTAGTAGAGGCCACGTCCGGGGATGAGGGGAATGACCGCGATGATGAAGAACACGACGACCGGCGTGCGCGTGACGCGAGCCAGCACCTCGGCGTAGATCGCGGCGAAGACGCTCGCGATCACGCAGGGAATGAAGATGCCGTCGAGGTACATCATGAGGACGTAGTCGATCGACCACGTGAGCACGCCTCCCAGGGTGGCGATGAGGACATGGCGCCTGTTCACGTTGAAGAACAACGCGAAACCCAGCGCGGCGACGAAGGTGACGACGATCATGAGGGGAAAGGGCAGGCTCATGGCTTCCTCCTAGAAGAACGTCGCGATCCAGAGGGCGGACATGAAACCGAGCGCAAGCGACGTCGCCCACAGCAAGCTCTCGATGAAACGCATGACGCCGGATATCGTGTCTCCCGACAGCATGTCACGCGTCGCGTTTGTCATGGCGACACCGGGAATCAGGAGCATGATCACGCCGATGATGGCCATGTCGACGGACAGGTCCGACACGAAACGCGCCACGACGCAGATGAGCAGGCCCGCGGCAAGCGCCGTGACGAAGTTGAAGACGATGGTGTTGGGCGTGATGGGCCTGAAGTACCTGAGGGCGACGCAGACGAAGAGCGCGATGATCGCGGACACCACACCATCGAGAAGCGTGCCGCCGAAGAACACGGCAAAGCCCCCTGCGGACAGGGCACCTCCTATGTACAGGAACGGCTTGGGGAAGGGCTTGCCCTTGATTCGGTCGAGCCTCCTGCGCAGCTCGAGCGCGGGAAGGGGGTCGTCGCAGCACTCGTCGCAGAGCTTGCTCAGTGCCTCCAGACGGTCGAAATTCGTCGAGCCCTCGTCCGCGATGCGTCGCGAGATCGTCTTCTCGACATCGCCGGGCAGCGTGACCGTCACGATGATGACCGCCGTGATGACGAGCACGTTCATCTTGTAGGCGCCGTAGGCCTTGCCCATGCGCGCAAGCTGGTATTCGACGGTGTGGACATCGGCACCCGAGGTCAACATGGCCTCGCCGATGTCGAGCATGTACGAGAACACGTCAAAGCCCCCGACGATGGTGTCGTCGCGCACGCCCGTCCTTGTCGCCGCAGTCCCGCCCATCTTCCCCGCAATCAACCCAATCGCACTCTCTACGACACGTCCTCGGGTTCGCATTCGCATGCGCCCGTATCGTCGTCGGCCTCGCAATACACGGCGTCCTCGGGACGCCCCTCCAGGTACGCCTCCATGGAGTAGCGGGTGATGTCGCTGCGATTGATGATGCCGCAGATCTTTCCGTCCTCCATGACCGGCACCTTCTTCAGATGGTTGTCCGCCAGGACACGACACACCTCGTCGATGCTCTCGTGCACGTTGACGCTCAGGAAGTTGCGCGTTCCGATGGTCGCGACGGGCTTTTCCATGAGTTCCTCGAGCTTCTCGTCATAGCCGCGTTTGTCCTGCGCCGACAGGGCGATGAGCGCCACGGGGTCTATGAAGGAGCTGGAATTGCGGGCGAGGTTCTTGAGGATGTCACCGTCGGAGATGAAGCCGACGGGGTTGTCCTCGTGATCGACGATGGGGCAGGCGCTAATCCCCTCGTTGATGAAAAGCTGCATGGCAGCCTGCACCGTGTCATCGCTGTGCAGCACGTACACGTCGCGTTTCATGATGCGCGTGAGCAGGTTCTTGTTGTCCCCAGCGGAGCCGCGCTCTCCCTTGAGCTCGCCCTCGACGCCCGTGGCCTCGATCGTGCCGGGCTTTCCCTTCACGAAGATGATGGTGAGCACCGCACCGATGAGCACGAGTGCCGTGCAGATTACGAAGGCGATGTTGAATGCCGTCATGGACGCCTCGACCGGCGGATTGGAGCCGCCGATCTGCAGTTGGGCCGCCGTGTAGATGGACACGACGAGGGCCGTGCCGAGCGAACCGGCAACCTGGCGCAACGTGTTGTTGATAGACGTGCCGTGATTCATGAACTTGGTGTCGAGCGCATTCATGCCCCAGGTGGTGATGGGCATGTTCACGAGGGCCATCGAGAACATGCGCACGGCGAAGAGCACGGTTATGACGGCAATGGACGTGCCCGTGTTGACAAAGGCGAAGCACAACGTGGTTGCGGCAAGCAGAAGCATGCCCACGATGCCCATGGCCCTGGCGCCATGCTTGTCAAAGATACGACCGGCAATGGGGTTCATGATGCCCATGATGATGGCACCGGGCATGATGACGAGACCGGACACCGTGGCCGAAAGCCCCATGAGGTTCTGGATGTAGATGGGCATGAGTACGGGTGCCACGAGCAGGGAGGCCTGGACGAGCATGCCGATGATGGTCGCGACCAGGAAGTTGCGGTTGAAGAGTATGCGCACGCGGAGCATGGGCGTCTCGAGGTGCAGCTGCCTGAAGAAGAACCACACGATGCATGCGGCGCCGACGACTATGGTGATGCCGCTCACGAGATCTATCCCGACGGACCCGAAGACGCTGAAGCCGTAGAGCAGGCCACCGAAGCCGAGCGTGGAAAGCACGACGGACAGCGGGTCGAGCGCGGCGTCACCCCTGGTCCTGGGAGCCGTCTGCTCGATGAGGAAGGCGGCAAGCACGACGACCACGGCGACGAGGGCCGCGATGACGTAGAACATGACATGCCAATTGACGGTATCGACCATGATGCCCGATATGGTGGGGCCGATGGCCGGGGCAAACGCGATGATGAGGCCGAAGACGCCCATGGCCGAACCCCTGCGGTCGACCGGGAACATGACGAGCAACACGGTCATTGACATGGGCATGAGTATGCCCGCGCCCACGGCCTGGACGAGGCGGCCGGCCAGGAGCACGCCAAAGTCGGGACCCCAGCCGCACAGCAGGGAGCCGACGGCAAAGACGCTCATGGAGAACAGGAAGAGGTGGCGCACCGAGAAGCGGTCCTGGAGGTATGCGGTGATGGGAATCATGATGGCGTTCACGAGCGTGAAGCCCGTGGTGAGCCACTGGCCCGTCGCCGCATCGATGGACATCTCGGCCATGATGGCGGGTAGTGCCGGCGTGACGAGCGTCTGGTTGAGAATCGTGACAAAGGTGCCGACCACGATGACGGTCAGCATCATCCATTGCTTTCTCGTAAGGCCCATGCGAATAATCATCCCCTTTGCTGTGCATTCCACGATAGCACTAAAGGGGGGAGGAGACGTCCGTCGTCTCTGCATGGAATATGGATTGGTCTGCTGCGAGATGGTGGACCGTCAGGGGTTCGAACCCTGGACCTTGGGATTAAAAGTCCCCTGCTCTGCCAACTGAGCTAACGGTCCACGGCGCAGCGGATGCCATTCTAGCAGATTGACAGGAGGGCGGGGTCTTCGGAAAATACTCGATGACCCCATGGTAAGGAACGACATGCGGCGTAGATACTGCTTTTTCGACTATGACGGAACGTTGCGCTCGCGCGCCCTGGACGCGGTTCCCTCCTCTGCCCGTGCCGCCCTCGACAAGTTGCGCGAGGCGGGGCACTTCATCGCGCTTGCGACGGGGCGCCTGCAATCGGACGCACTCGAAGTGCTTGCCCCCTGCGGCATCGACACCATGGTTGCCGACGGCGGCAATTCCATCACCATCGATGGCAAGCTCGTCTCCATCGAGGGGATGCCCCTGGCGCCAACGCGTGATTTCGTGCACCGTCTCGATGACGATGGATGGGCATGGGCAGTCAACCACGAGAACCGACGCACCTGCCTCACCAGGGACGAGAGCTATGCCAACCTCGTGAAAAACCTCTACTACACCCCAATTGTCAATCCGCAGCTCGACATCGACAGGCTCGACCCCATTTACAAGGTGTTCGTTCCCTGCATGAGAGGCGAAGAGCGGGCAATAGATTTCACGGGTGTGACCTGGGCGCGCTACTCCGACGAACTCGTGTACGTGGAGCCGACCCATAAGTCCCGTGGCATACGCACGATGATGGGGATGCTCGATGCGCCCGTGAAAGACGTCATCGTCTTCGGCGACGGCACGAACGACATGGATATGTTCCAGCCCACATGGACGAGCGTCGCCATGGGCAACGCCGTGCCCGAGCTCAAGGAGCGAGCTGACCTCGTGACGAGCAGCGTCGACGATGACGGCATCTGGAACGCTTGCGTGAAGCTGGGACTTATCGACATGTAGGCGGCGCGCGTATCAAGCGCCGCCAGTCGGTTACACATATGTCATTTCGAGCGAAGCGAACGCGAGTGAGCGCAGTCGAGAAATCTCATCCCATGCGTTTCACAAGCGGCAACGGAGGAGATTTCTCCACTACGGCGCTTCGCGCCTCCGGTCGAAATGACATGGGGGACGGCGCTACGCGCCTTCGGTCGAAATGACATTGGGCAGCACGTGCTCCCCGCCCTCGGGAAGCGACTCCTGGCCACGCGGGCGAATGATGGGGGCGCCGTTGCCCTTGATGTACTCGCCGGTGATGACCACGGACCCGATGGTGTCGTCCTTGGGAACCTCGTACATGATGTCGAGCATGAAGCGCTCGATGATGGCGCGCAGGGCACGGGCACCCGTATCCTGTTCGAGGGCCAGTCGTGCGACTTCGCGCAGGGCCGACTCGTCGAACTCGAGCTCGACGCCGTCGAAGGCCATGAGCGCCTGATACTGCTTGATGATCGCGTCGTGCGGTTTGATGAGGATGTCGAAGAGCATCTGCTCGTCGAGGGCCTCCATGGTGCACAGGATGGGCAGACGACCCAGGAACTCCGGAATGAGGCCGTACTCTTTGAGATCCTCCACCTTGACGTTCTTGAGGATGTCACGGTCTTCCTCGTAGTTCTCGCGCACCGAGGAGCCAAAGCCGATGCCGGCGCTCTTGTTAAGGCGCTTCTCGATGATCTTGTCGAGGCCGGGGAAGGCGCCGCCGCAGATGAAGAGGATGTTGCTCGTGTCGATGGTGGCGTTCTGCGAGAAGGGCGTCTTCATGCCGCCCGACAGGGGGACCTCCATCGTCGTGCCTTCGAGCACCTTGAGCAGGCCCTGCTGCACGGACTCGCCGCCAATGTCGCGGCCACCGCCCGTGCCCTCGGGACCGCCATTGCGCTTGGCGATCTTGTCGATTTCGTCAATGTAGACGATGCCGTGCTCGGCGCGCTCGATATCGCCATCGGCCGCCGTGATGAGCTTGGTGATGATGCTCTCGATGTCATCGCCCACATAGCCGGCCTGCGTGAGTGTGGTCGCATCGGAGATGGCCAGGGGCACGTCGAGCAGCTCGGCGAGCGTCTTGATGATGTAGGTCTTGCCCGTACCCGTGGGGCCGAGCATGAGGATGTTGCTCTTGTCGATCTGCACGTCGCTCTTCTGCGTGGCATCGTAGCGCTTGTAATGGTTGTAGGTCGAGACGGCGACGATCTTCTTGGCGAGCTCCTGTCCGACGACGTACTCGTCGATTTGCGCCTTGAGCTCGTGGGGCTTGGGAACGGGCGCCATGATGGGCTCGCCCTCCTTGCGCTTGGGTTGCTGCACGGGAGCACCCATGCCAAAGGGGCTGCCACTGCCACTGCCCGTGAAGAAGCCGATGGGGCTCCAGCCACCGAAGGGGCCATTGTTGGCGTTGTTCGCGTTATCGCCATCGACGGGCTCGCCGTCGACCTCCTCGATCTGGTTGCCCTTCTCGTCGGTGGTCGTACGCGGAGGATTGCCATCATTGCCGCCCTGCCCCGGCATGGTGAAGCCGAAGAGCTGCGACATCTTGTTCACCTCGCGCTCGAGGCAAGCGGGGCATACGGGTGTGTTGGGAGGCAGCGTCACAAGCGCGCCGCCGGCTTCCTCTTCGGTCTTGCCGCAAAAGCTGCAGCGCCTGTTCGAGTTGCCGGTCGTGGTATCGGACATGAAAGGGTCCCTTCATCGTGCGGCTTGCGCGCCCGCAATTGAAAACATGGCAACCATATTGCCCCATTTGCCCCGAAGCTATCGATATGGACAATGAACCGTTACCGAAGAAACGCATCGGGAAGGATCTGGTCCCTCCCGATGCGTTTGGCCTATGGACGCTCGTGTCTAGTCGTTCGATGATTTCCTGGACGAGGAACTCGAGCTTGCGGATGACTTCGACCCGCTGCTCGAGCTATCCGGAATCTTGCTCTTTACCGATGCCGGAGGCGTATAGCCTTCGGTATAGGGGCTCCCGTGAAGCGACGAGTAACTCGTGTACGCGTAGACCGGGCCATCGGTGTAGTTGCCGTTGACATTGTCGTCGTTGAACTCGGGATTGAAGTTGTCCAGGTTCTCGAACAGGGGTTTGCCGTCCTTGAAGTTCTGGTCCATCACCGCGAAGACGTCCTGGTACATGATTGCCTGCCAGTCACCGCCGATGGTCGAGGCGCCGATGGGCAGCTGGGAGGATTCCATCGACTCGACGTCCATGCCCTTCATGTTCATGGCAAGGGAGATGAGCCTGTCGACGCTCATGTTCGTCTCGACGCACTTTGACAGGCTCTCGATGAGACCGGGCATCTTGGTGATGTCCTGGGCGAGCACTTCCTTGGCAATGGCCTTGATGAGGTTACGCTGATTGAGCGTGCGCTGGTAGTCGCCCATGGCGTAGGCGCCCTGGTCGATCGGCCATCCATGGCGGCAACGCGCGAGCACGAGCGCCTGCTCGCCGTTGAGGCGGACCGCGTCGCCGGCGGGAAGGATGATATCCGGCTCGCTCTCGTCCATGTTGTAGTCGGCCGTTCCCTCGGGAACCTCGACGGTGACGCCTCCGAGCGTGTCGACCAGATCGAGGAAGCCCTGGAAATAGACGATCGCGTAGTAGTTGATCTTGATGTCGAAGATGCTGTTGAGCGTGCTCACGAGCAAGTTGTAGCCACCGTACTCGATGACGGAGTTAATCTTGCAGTAGCCATGCCCGTTGACCTTGACGCGCAGGTCACGTGGCACGGAAATGATGTCGACCTGCTGGGCCTTTTCGTCCACGCGCGCGACCATGATCGAATCCGAACGCTCGCCGGCGTTGTAATCGTCCACGGGCTCCCATCCCTCGCGCGCGTCACTGCCCATGAGCAACACGTAGTAGGGCTCGTCTGCCGCGGGAGCCGAGAGGTTGGTGATGTCCTGGTTGCCCCTGATGTTGTTCGCGATGTTGTTGTACCAGAGCCCGGCGGCGACACCGACGCATGCGAGCACGACCACGAGCGCGACGATGATGCCAATCGCGACCTTCTTGCCCCGTGACATACCGCGCTTGCGGCCAACGTAGTTGGTCGGGGCGTACTCGGCGGTGGCTCCCATCGCCTGTGCACGGGAACGCTGCTGGGAAGCCGCGTGGCCCTGCGCGCTCATGCGGCCGTTCGCACCGGAACGCGCCGCGTAGCCCTGGCGGTCGTGATGGGCTCCCGTCTGCGGAACGCGGCGGACGTCGGAGCGCATGTTGGAATGATGTGCCCTGGCACG